>JAGWBW010000298.1:0-8855 GCA_021295695.1 Candidatus Latescibacterota bacterium | reverse complement strand
AGCGGTTTCAACAATCTATTCATTACAATTCTCCTGATAAGTTGCGATTCAAAAATCTTCGTTAGAATGAGAACCGCAAGCCCAGGTTCACACGGCGCGGGTTCAAGAACCAGATAAAGTCGTTATTGGGCATGTCGATATACAGTTTGTTGTCCAGGACTTCATTCACAAAGTCCTGACTGGCCTGCGCCCAGTTTCCGTTTTGATATTCGTGATACTGACCGGTTTCCTGCACATACCACAACACGCGGCGGTCGGATTCCAGGCCCGTGGGCAGTCCAGCCGTAATTTCCGCGTCGCCGGGCAATCCACTGGCGGGCAGTTCGCCAACTGCACTGACAATTTCTATGGGCACAAACTCCGTGCCGTAATCTCTGAAACTGCCGGGCGAGTCATTGCCGGGAATAAATGCATAAGTTGGGTCGAACTCGCCAAATGTGTCTTCTGGCAAATGCAAGGACGACATGTAGAATTCCCAGTCTCGATCGCTGCCGGTTATTCAGACGCTTGAGGTTCAACAAATTGCTCACGTCTAAAAAGAACATCGTCCTGACGCCCATCATCGCAAATTGTTTGGTCAAACGAAAATCCAGGTTTTTAATACTCGTGAATTGGACATTATTTGTCAGACCGGAGATATCGCTACTTTCCGGACCGTACCAATTAAAGTGCTGACCGGATCGCCAGTTACCCACCAGAGACACATCCCACTTGCTCAGGGGATAAAACTTAGAGACCTGGGGACCAAAGTCTCGCGGCGTGTAAAATTCCAGTGCCAATCTGCCAAAGGGCCGGCTGACGGGCCGGCTTTGATAATGCCGCGTTGAGGTCGCATCAAAATTGGCCTGCGACAATCGATTTTCAAACAGCTCGCGCCGGCCAAAGTTGCCGCCCTTAGTTTGCATATACGTATAGTTGACGAATCCGCCAAACCACTTGCCCCTGCGTTTTCGCACCGTCATTTCAAAGCCCCGGATATCGTCGTAGTTGAGAGGCTCAAAAAGCGAGTAAGCCACGGTTTGATCCAGATTGGTATAGCGCACGCCAATTGCCTGGTCGTCGTTGGCTCTGTAATAGCCGCTCAAGCGCAGCAAATACCGGTCGAACAAATTTTGCTCAAAGCCGAGTTCGTAATTGATCGTGCGCGGCATGGGGTGATTGGGGTTGCCGATTTGCGACACCGCACCGGTGTTGACTTCGTTCACGAGGAAGAGATTGTGCGGGTTGAGCATCTGGCGGAAATGCCCGTAGTTGAAAAACAATTTGCTGTCTGCTGTCACCGGGAACGAAATGCCCAGGCGAGGGCTTAAATACGTCAACTTCTTGACCGGTGCCTGTTCGAGTGCTCCCTCGAGATTGTCTTTGCCTATTTTGGCTCCAAATGCCGATGTGAAATCTTCGTACACCCACCACTCGCCATTCGCATTCCAGTGATCCAGGCGCACGCCGAGATTGGCGATCATGGCATTGAATTCGAGCTTGGTCTGCACATATCCGGCAAATTGCTGGGGGGTGCGTTGCCATACGTATTTGGGAGCCGCGTTGTTCTTGAAAAACAGCTCATATCTTCCGTGGTTGACATTGTAATCGCTGGCAATCCATTCAAAACCTGCCTTATACTGCGCGACCTGACTGCGCTGGCTCGTGATGTCAAACCGCGTTGTATAGGCTACCACTTCAGAGTCGTCGCGTCCTTCGGCCCAGTGGCCGCCAAATTCCAGGCCATCGACAAAAATTTCGTTCTTCAAAAACCAGCCGCCCAAAGGCGCGCCTGTTAGACCAATGTGATTTTGCGTGACTTCTGAAACCTGCAAAGCCGGATTGGGAGGCGCGAAGTCCGAATTGCGGGGAATGGTTTTTTCAACAGCCGCCAGGTCGCGGTCGGGATACTTTTCGGTCAAATAGTCCGATTGCATCCTCTGAACGCGGAACTCGTAAAATGTTCTGGGACTCAACACATGTGAAAAGCTGAGGCCAATATTGTTGCGCTGAATCTGAAGGGTGTTATCTATGTGGTCTCCCCAAATTCGGTCGTCGTTATTAAGCCCCATTTCCTGATTGCCGCGCCACATGTTGGGGAAGCCGTTTCTGCTTGGCGTCAGCCCATATTCTTTGCCATACATAGCCTCTACGCTCAATTTCATGCTGCTGCGAATATCCGACGTGACCTTCACGCGGCCCCAGTCGTTCTCGTATTCATCAATCACGCGAGGCATCATATAGGCGCGGCGCTCGCGCTTGCCCGAAGCAAAGAACCGCAGACCGCCAAAGCTATTGCCCATTCCGGGAATCAGGGGACCGCCAAAACCCAGGTCAATATCGAAATCCGCATTGCGGACTTCCAGATCTTTGCGGCGATACCATTCGAACAACTCTGTGATGACCGCATCATCTACTTGTAACTCACTCGTACTTAAGGTCGATTCATCCACACCCGTATCTCTCACGCCCACGCCGTGATACGGATCGGAAGGGGCTTCAGCCCAGCGTCTCACAATGGTGTTCCACCCGGCCCATTGCGGATACTGCCGCCGCGTGTACACATCCCATTTGCTTTCAGCCGAATGGGTGCCCGCGTTTTTTACATCGGGATCGGTGAATGGACGCCAGAAATAGCTATTTGGGCTATTGGGTAGGGGACCAAAATAATCGCGCTGTGCGCCGCTGTAGCGCAATAACACGTCGCCGTTGTAGCGTTGCTTGTCGCCTTCTTTGGTTACGATATTGACCAGACCCGAGCGCACGTTGCCGTATTCGGCGTTGAACCCACCCGACTGCACGCTCATTTCTTTGATTGAGGTATAACTCACCGTTGAATACGGTTCGTTTTCGCGGCCATCTCGCATGGACAAGCCATCGACCGAAAAGGCTAATCGACAAGTCGCCATTAGCAGTGGACAGCACACCCGCCTCTAATCGCACGACTTCGTTCACGCTGACCAATGGCAGGTTTTCGACGTCTTGTGCGGAGATATTGGCGACATTGGCGGAGATATCGGGTTGCACCACCGGGAGTTCGGCAACTACTGTGATCTCTGCCAGTTGAATGGTCTCTTCGACAAGGCCGTAGTCACCGGAGAAGTTCACCGTTGTGGTCAAGTCGATAAAGACCCGCACATTGGTCTGTATCGCTTTGTGATACCCGACCATACTCGCATTGACGGTATAAGAACCCGGCGGCACATTGATGATGAAATAATTGCCATCGGGATCTGTTACTGCGCCCAATGTGGTGCCTTCAATGACGACATTGGCACCGGGCAGGGTTTCGCCCGTAGATTTTTCCACGACCTTTCCCGAAATTTTACCGGTTGATCCGGCAAAAACAGCACTGGCTGAGAATGCCAGAGCTATGAACATGAAGAAAAACAGACTCGTCCGTCTCATAGACTTCCTCCTGTGGTGAAAGGGACAGTTGCGCTGTTTCGTATTAGAATTGAATTAGATTGCCTGAAATGGAAGGGAGACAATCTGTTACGGTACATAAATCAGGCTATTTAAGGTATAAATTTTTTTTAAAAAATCAACAATAATCGTGACAGTCAGTAGCCAGTAGTCAGTAATCAGCCCTATTTTCAACTACAATATTTTAGACAAGCGTCAGATTGTTTTCGTTCCCATGGAAATTATAATAAGTTGTTAAATTTTTTTGAGTTTGTACACTCAAAAAGACCGGATTTTCTACACGCGATAAAATACGTCCCCATCTGGTCTGGGGCGGTGGAGTGGACACTCGGCGGGACACGATCTGGTACATGGATACTGATCTTCCAGTGCGCCCCAAACATGGGCCACTGCGCGGTCAAGAGTAGCGTGAAATCGGTCTCGGCCAATTTCTTCGAGTACGCCTGCGCGGTTGAGTGCGTCTATGATCTGTTTTTTTGTACGTGTGAAGATTACCTCAATACCAGCTTCATGGAGCCGCTGCACCACGCCGACCAGCATTTCTTTCCCAGTCGCATCAATCTCGTTCACCCCTTCTGCATCGACAATCACATAGCGCAATTTGGGATCGCGGATTCGTTCCAATACGGCGTCTTCAAAAGCACCTGCGCTGCCAAAATACAATGAGCCATCAAATCGAATGGTGGCAATTGCATCGCACAATTCCAGATCGTGTTCTACTGCGTCTCGAAATGCGCCATCGGGATGGCGGGCGAGGAAAGCCACGCGCGGTTTCATTGTGCGATAGAGATAGAGGGCGATTGATAAGGTGGCACCGATGAGGATGCCCTGGTCGAGATGAGGCGCGAAGATGAGGGTGAGCGCAAATGACGATATGGCGACAATGCCGTCGTGTTTGTGTACTTTCCACGCGCTTGCGATGGGTTTGAAGTGAATCAGGGCGGTGACAGAGACCATGACGATTGCCGCGAGGGTGGATAGGGGCATGTGGTATAAGAGTTGGGTGAAGAAAAGGAGTAGCAGGATGACCACCAGCCCGGCAATAACGGACGCAAAGCCGGTTTGTCCGCCAGCGCGCAAGGTGACGGTTGAACGGACAAAAGATCCGGAGACGGGAAAGCTCTGAAAAAAACTGCCAGCTATATTGCTCAAGCCCTGTGCGAGCAATTCCTGGTTGGCGTCAATGCGTTGACGGGTTTGCGTGGCAATGGCTTTGGCTATTGAAATGGTTTCCAGATATCCGATGAGTGCGATGGTTATGGTGGCGCTGAGAATATGTGGTACGATACCCCAATCAATTATTGGCAGTGCAAATGCGGGGATGCCTTCGGGGATGTTGCCCACGACCTGTCCGCCGTAATTTTGCTCAAATCCGATGAGCCACGAAATGCCTGTTGTTGTGATGGCGACAATTAGCACACCCGGAATTTGCGGGTTGATGCGGCGCAAAATAAATAATAATGCGATAGCAGAGAGGCCCATGATCAGGGTGGGAGTGTGAAAACCCGCTGAAATTACGTCCCACATGCGGATCATGCGCTCGTAATGTGCGCCGCCGCGTTCTACGGTGACGCCGAATAATTTGTCGATTTGCGATGTGCCAATGATGATGGCTGCGGCATTGGTAAAGCCGATTACTACCGGATGTGAGAGGAAGTTCACCAATACGCCCAGGCGCAATACGCCCAGTCCGAATTGCAACAGGCCCACCATGAGAGCCAGCAGGATCGCATAGGCGATATACGCCTGTTCGCCAACCGCCAGTTGTCCCAATTCAGAGGCGACCATCAAGGCGACGAGCGCGACCGGTCCCGTGGAGAGTTGGCGAGAAGATCCGAAGAGGGCACTGACGATGATGGGGACAAATGACGCATAGAAGCCGTAGTAGGGCGGCATCTCGGCCAGTTGGGCATTGGCCATGGCCTGTGGGATCAATACCAGCGATAGGGTGATGCCCGCTATGATATCGGCGCGCAGGATGCGCCGGTCTTTGAGTTCTCCAAGCGATGAAGTAATGAATTTGGCATGCGTATTCCATCTGTATGGTTGTTTGCTTGGATATTTAATCTGCTTAACGCGAGAAGAAAGTGCAAGAGGAAACTCTCCACCGCGTTCAAAAGTGCTATACATCACCCCAATTTTGTATTATGTTTTTTATCAGTCGCATGCCGTATTTCACAAGATAGTATAAAACAAAAATAAAGGGAGGGCCTATGTCTTTCAGACTTTGTCTATTCGCTTTGCTTATGGGGTCATTTGTATCCAGTGCTGCGTTTGCACAGGATGCATCTTACGGAGAGTCGTCTGGGGTGATCCAGATGTTTATCGGAATATTGAATGACTATGTGGGCAGTGCTGCCAATCTTTTGTTTTCGATTTTTTTCTTTGATTTTGGCATGGGCTTACCACTGATCATTATTGTGTTGGTCGGGGGTGGTGTCTATTACTCTTTTTATTTTGGTTGGATTACTTTCCGCGGATTCAGGCATTCGCTCAATGTGATTCGCGGGCGATACGATCATCCCGATCATCCCGGTGAGATTTCGCATTTTAAGGCATTGACCAGTGAATATTGCGGGTGTAGCAATTGCTGTGAGTGCTGGTGGTCCCGGTGCTGTTTTCTGGATGATTGTCACGGCATTTTTTGGCATGGCTTCAAAGCTGGCGTCCTGTACGCTGGCGGTTATGCATAGAAAAATCCATCCCGATGGCCGCGTGTCGGGTGGCCCGATGTATTATATGGAACACGGTCTTGGAGAAAAGGGCCTCAGGCTATTGGGGCGTCCATTTGCCATCATTTTTGCCTTATTGACGATTGGCGGTTCTCTGGGCGGCGGCAATATGTTTCAGGCAAATCAGACGGTTGAAATTCTCGGCACTGTGGCCGAAGGATTTAAGACATATAATTGGGTTATCGGGCTTTTAATGGCATCGATGGTCGCTATTGTCATTATTGGTGGTATTAAGCGCATCGGCAATGTGACATCGCGCGTTGTGCCCTTTATGTGTGGGCTATATGTTCTGACCGCAATTCTAATTATTCTGACGAATATTACAGAAGTCCCCGGGCTTATTGCGAATATTATTTCTCAGGCGTTTACGCCAGAAGCTATGTATGGTGGTTTCCTGGGAGTTCTGGTTCAGGGGGTGCGCAGGGCGGCTTTTTCAAATGAGGCTGGTCTGGGTTCTGCGGCATTTGCCCACGCGGCAGCGCAGACCGATGAACCCGCGCGTGAAGGTATGGTGGCGATGATCGGGCCTTTTATCGACACCGTTATTATATGTTCGATGACGGCATTGGTTTGTATGATTACGGGTGCGTATCAGTTGGCTGAGTTTCAGGGACAGAGTGGGTCTATTGTGGGAGCCAAAATGACGGCTGCGGCATTTGATTCGTTTATTCCCGGGGCGCGTTATGTGCTCGCGGTTGCCGTGATGCTTTTTGCGTATTCGACGATGATCTCCTGGTCCTATTACGGCGAGCGTGCGTGGGAATATCTTTTTGGTATAAAATCCATTCTGGCTTATCGCATTATTTTTGTGTGTTTTGTGTTTATCGGATCTGTTACGGCATTACACTGGGCATGGCATTCCCGAATATTATCGGCGGTATTATCTTGAGTCCACAGATCAAGGTTGTGCTCAAAGAATACTGGGGGCGTTACAAGGCGGGTGAGTTGACTGTATATGCTGACGGTATATAAATGGTTGACTTTTCAATATTTAAATGCCGGGGGAGGTTCCCGTTATTTGGGTAAAGTACAGGAACCTCTTTGGGCATATCAACGTCATATTCATCATAACCGTGTTTGGCAACAAACAGAGATCGTAGGTGAGTAGCGATGAGTGTAGAAATTGGCACTTTACTGGTTAAAGACCCGGATATATGTGGTGGGATCTTACGCATAGACGGCACGCGCATGACTGTAAATCAAATCGTTATGTGGTATAAACAAGATTATAACCCGGAAGAAATTGCAGATCAATATCCACATTTGACCCTATCGCAAGTCTATACAGCGTTGGCTTATTACCACGCGAATAAAGAAGAAGTCGAAGCGGCTTTGATAACTGAGCGCAAAAAAGCAGACCAGCTCGAACAAATGCACAAGTAAATATCAAGGCTGGACAGGCAAGATCATCTCAAGAAATGAAAAACAATATTCAATTTCTTTAATTGGTTTTTGTTCGTTTATAGACATTAAATAGTTGAACAGATTACGGGTTTACCACAAAAGGCGAACCCGTTTTCTGTATGGTGAAGGGAGAGAGGCGCGTGAATAATTTTTCAAATATCGCTGTAATTGGTGTGGGTATCGTGGGGGCGTCAATCGCATTTCACCTGGCGAGACGCGGTGCGAAGGTTACGTTGATTAATGCGGGTGAATCCGGGAAAAAGTCTGCTATTCAGCCGGCAACCGCCGTGTCCTTTGCATGGATGAATGCACGCGATAAAAATCCCAGACATTATCACCTTTTCAACCGGCGCTCGCTGGATATGTGGGCGCGATTTGTCGGGTGGGGCGGCGAATTGCGGTGGGCTTCTACAGATGATGGGGCGCGGGAGATTGTGGAGCGCGCGGGCGTTTTGCAGTCGTGGGGATATCCCATCCGCCTGCTGAGTGGGGAGGAGGTTGAAGCATTAGAGCCGCGTTTGAGGCCAGGCGTTGTGACGGCCGCTTCTTATACGGATATAGAGGGACACGCAGATACGGGGGCTGTTGTTGGGGCATGTGTTGAACGGTTGAAGGAATGGGGCGCGGATATTTTTTTTCAGACGCGCGTCACAGATCTGGCGCGTTCGGGGCTGGATATAACGGCTGTGGTGACGGATAGGGGAGAGATTGCGTGTGATGCTGTCGTGCTTGCTGGAGGGGCAGATACAGCGGCACTTGCGGCAATGGCGGATATTGATGTGCCTGTGTATTACACGTTTGGATGTACGATTTTGACAGAGTCTGTGCCACCTGTTTTTGAAAATGTATCGGTGGTGCATTCACCCCGCGATTGTCCACCACAGACCAATTTCAGGCAGTTGCCCAATGGTTCGGTGATGCTTCACGGCGGGGCGCACGGTCGGGTGTACGATGGCGGTTCTTTGGGACAGTCCGATGAAGAAGTGCAGCGGGTGGTCGATGCTGTGGCGCGTGTTTTGCCTGCAATTGAAGGCGTACGCGTGCGCGAGGTTCGGCGCGGGCGACGACCAATTCCGAAGGATGGACACCCGATTCTCGGATTTGCTCAACAGGTTCCAAATCTCTATTTGTCTGTGACACACAGCGGGGTTACGCTCGCGCCTTTAATTGGCGAATGCGCGGCGATTGAGATTTTGGATGGTGCTCAGATAGACTTTTTGGCGCGATATCGCCTTGAGCGGTTTTGATCCGCAGATGGACGCAGATAGACGCAGATGAGAGGCGAGGGATAGACTTTCGGAATTGCTATGACGA
>JAGWBW010000297.1 GCA_021295695.1 Candidatus Latescibacterota bacterium | reverse complement strand
TTCAACTACCTCGCCAAACGCAAAAAATTGATGTAAAAAAACCAATCCCCCATCGCAACAATGCGCGATAGGGGATTTTTTCGTCGGCTTATATGACTTGAGATATTTTAGAATGCGGATGAATCAGATGGTCACACCGTCATCTCGCGCTGTAGCATTTCTATTTAAAAATTTCCAAATCTTTCAAGACGTGAAATACTTCATCTGATTGCATACCCTTTTTGTAATCGGGATTCAATACAATCGCTCTTTGCAAGGAAGAAACAGCGGAATCTCGGTTGCCCAAAAAGACATAGACACGAGCGCGATTGTACAATGCCTGGTGATAGTCATCCTTCAACATCAGTGCCTGGTCAAAAGCTGTGAGTGCCTCGTCGTATTGCTTTCGTGAATACAATGCCCACCCTTTGTTATTCCAGGCAAAAGCAGCGAGAGTAGAATCCGAATCCATCCGAAGTGCATTGTCAAAACATTTGATAGCATCTTCAAATCGCTCCATCATCAGCAATACCACACCTTTGCTATTCTGCAGACTGACATCCTGAGGTGATTTCTCAATTGCCGTTTCAAATACATCCAGGGCCTCGTCATATCGCTCTAAACCTATCAATGCAAAGGCTTTTTGTTTTAGCAACAGAACCTGATAGGAAGACGCAGTCTCGTTGCGATCCAACGCTTTTGTTGGTCCATCTAATCCCGCGCTAATCGCCCGATCAAATATTTTAATTGCCGCTTCAAATTGCTTCGCTTCGGCATAGGCCTGGCCTTTCAGAAGCACTATGTTCGGATTATCAGGACTGTATGCAAGGATTTGATCATAAGCGTCAATAGCTTGATCATAGGATTTTTGTTTGAGGTAAATTGCCGCTTTCCACTGCCAGGCAGTGGTATCTTTTGGATCTAAATCTATCGCCTGATCAAACGCTTCTATGGCTTGTGCATATAATTTTTTTTTGTAAAAAGCTTTTCCCTTATCGCGCCAAAATTTGGGATTTGCCTGATTCAAATCCGGATCGTTCTCAGCAACATCCAGAATTTCGCGAGCCTCTTGCTCTCGCCCCATTGCCTTGAGTATCTCTGAGTTTAGAATAACAATCGCCCTACGAGCATCCAGATCAGGTGCCATAGTAAGAGCCTGATCAATATGATGAAGTGCCGCCTTGTGCTCTTCCATCTTGAGAAGCAAACGCGACAGGTGATACCGGAGAAGTGCATTCTTTGGTAGTAAAGTGCTGGCTCTATCAAAACAATACGCCGCCATCTTGATATTGCCTAACTGCTCTTCCAAAGCACCGAGTGACTCCCAGGCAAAGTAATGGTCAGGTCGGAGCCGAATTGCAGCCTTATATGCTTCCATAGCCTTGTCGGTATCTCCTTCTCTGGCATAGTGGAGACCGCGGACTCTCAGGATAGCAGCATAGTGATGTGGATTGATATGCAGAGCAAATGCCATGAATGCAGCGGAGTAAATCCAGGGCAAAAGGAGGAATCCTATTCTGATCGCAATAGGAGATTTGAGGAAGAATTGTATCATGGCAACAATGGCGGCTCCGTCTTGGCAATTGTTCCCCCTATGAGGTAGCCAATCAAAGGCGCACTGTGGTAGGTTAGGTTTGCTACTGCATGGATTACAACACATGGCAGAAGCGTGCGTCTGGTCTCGTATAAATAGGCAGCTAAAAGACCAAAAGAAAAATGAGTTAAAAAGAGAAAGACAATCGTCAGGGATTATGCTGCCAGTGCTCGCTGAATTGACTGATGAATAAAGATAAAAATGATCGTTGATAAAATCGCAGCGGGCCACCGACCAAATCGAGGTCTTATGATACCGTAAATCAGGAAACGATAAATGAGTTCCTCATAAAATGGAATCAAAAGAACAGATCTGATCATGCGTATGAATATGAACCAAAGCTCAGATTCATACTGTGGTCCAAAACCTGAAGGAATCTCCAAAGCTAGATTGAATGAAGTTGCTGCAAGCGCAACATAACCCCACTTGAGCAAGTCTTTTGAATCGGATTTTTGGAGACCCAAAATTTTAGCGATTGACACACCTGTGATAAAATGTACAGCAACCCCCATTACGACGGTTATGAGACCTAAAATCCCTACTTCTACAATCCAGTCCAATGCTGTATCGGAAGATATATGGGGACGAAGAACGATACGGGAATAGATCCATATTCTGTTGGTGAGCATTGCAACGAGCAACAGAATTAAACCAGAGCGTAGCGAGAGAGAAAGTGATACCGGCCAATCATCACAACAGGTCCTTCGAGGGATGTTCACGTCCATGATGATTCCTTTCTATACTACAGGTATTAATCGTCAACAGCCTTCTCCGTCTCAATAATCATTTTGGCGAAGAGACGATGTCCGATTATACCTCCCTAATCGTCATCATCGTCTGTATCAATTTCTGGTACTGGTACCTTTTTCTCCTGTGTAGTGGTTATCGACCCCAAAGGCCCAAGAGGTAACGAGAGAACATCTCGGGATATCTCAGTAGGACCGGAAGCTTGAACTGTGTCCACCGAAGTTGTACGGTACGCGGGGGGACTGTATGTAACACTGAAAGAGGATTCTTCAGTATGACTACCCCGGATAGTATCAGTCTCCGTATAGGTCACAGTTACTGTAGGTCCCAGATGG
>JAGWBW010000296.1:3641-4228 GCA_021295695.1 Candidatus Latescibacterota bacterium | reverse complement strand
TTGGCGCGCGCTTTGACCGGGGGGCGATCTACGTTGTTGAGAATGCCTTCGACCAGATCAGATGCCGGGCACAGGTCTTTGAGGCCCTGTTGATATTGAATGCCAATGGTGGCGCAACCAAAGTCATCGGCAATGCGTACGGCGGCAATGTACATTTTGCATTGCATAGCGATCTGGTCGTCGGTGAGTTCATCGGTGGCGTTCGTGCCGGTGACAAAGGTGAGGCCCTTGCCTTCGAGCCAGGTGCGAACAGTACTGGCTTCTGTATCTGTGACGGTTTGCATTTCTGCCCAGAGGGCAGATTGCGAGAGGCGTTCTTTGAAGACGCCTGTGGGATTGATCAAGTGGTCGGGAATGATGGCGTTGAACATGCCCATGCAGCCTTCGTCAAAGACGCCCATAATGGCTTTTTCGCGCTGAAGTTGTTCGGCGAGTGCCTGTCCAAGTTGCGTCTCGGCTTCGGGGAGGCGGAAGGTGTTGGCGTCGCGTACATGGGAGGTGTCGTGGGTGACACTGCCGCTGGTGAGCCATTCGCGCAGGCCGCGTTTGAAGAAGTCGTCGGTAAAGTCCAGGCTCCACAGGGTGCT
>JAGWBW010000296.1:0-3558 GCA_021295695.1 Candidatus Latescibacterota bacterium | reverse complement strand
TCAGTCCGTGAAGCACGTGGTGGCTGTATTGCCAGACAGCTTCGGCCACGATGAGGGGGGCGTCGGGGTGAATATTTTTAAAGACTGCCATGCCTTCTTTTTGCGATCCGATAAAGCCGTGTTCCTCGTCTTTTTTATAGGGGTGTCCGCGACGGACTGTCCATCCTTCGCGTTGGATTGCGGCGGTGATGGTTTTTTCCATTGCTTCTTGTGCGGGCCAGCACATCTGGTTGGCAGATAAGCGCAGGTCGCCGTTGGCAATGAGTACGACTTCGTTTTTTTCTGGTGCTTCGGGTTCGGCGAGTTTGGGAAGTTGGTAGGTCATTGTGAAACTCCTTATGTGTATTATTTGGTGAATAGCCGATAGAATCTGGAAAGTCAAACGGGTATAGGCAATGCTATTATGCCGATGCGCCGGAGTAATTTTTAAGGCCACGTTTCCAGAACCATCGCGAGATGACGACGAGAAAGACGCACAGCAGGCCAGATGTGATCAGGCTATCGGGTGTCAGACGACCCGATAGCGCTTCGGCGGGTACGGTGATGGCAAATGCCACGGGTACGAGGAATGTGAGGATATAACGCAGCCAGTGTGGGTAGATGCCAATGGGCCAGCGCCCGGCTTCGTACATGCTCTGGAAGATGTGGAGGATGTTTTCGATACGCAAAAACCAGAAGGTGAGCGTGGCGAGCATGAGCCAGAAGCTGTAGATGATGCTGCCTCCAGTGCAGAGAACAAAGGCGAAGGCGAGCGCTTCGCGCGGACCAATATCGAGGCCCCGATAGATCAATGCGGCAATGAGTACGCCCGCGCCGAGTAGAATATCGATGATCCGCCATAAGCGGATTTGCGAGATGCTGGCGAGGAATTGCGCGTCGCACGGTTTGGTGAGGGTGTAGTCGAATATACCGAGTCGCACATCGTCCATGAGCTGGCTCATGCTTGGAGATATGACCATGCCAATCACGCCGCCGACGAACATAAATACGCCGAGTAGTGCAAGGATATCAATGGCTTCCCATCCGCCGAGGGTATCGGTGTGTGAAAACACGATTGCCAGGCCCGCGATGGCTGTGCCCAGGCTGAGGAGGGATTGCAGGAGTTGGACATAGAAGTTCACGCGATAGGCCATTTCATTGAGCAGGCCAATGCGGAAGAAGATCCATATCAGTTTTAAGTAGTACATGGATTAAGTACCTATGATCCAACTGCCGAGTATTTTTTTACTCCCAACCGCCAGGTGAGCTGGATTAGGAGAAAACCTGCGAGTAGCCATAAAGCTTGCATGGTGAATCCGTTTAGTATCTGTTCTTGTGAAAGACGACCGAGCATGAGTTCGACGGGAAATGCAACCGCCCAGCGAAAGGGAAGCGCATTGGCGAGGGTCTGGATGGCGTCGGGGAGCAGGTCAATGGGTGCGATGCGTCCGGAGAGAAATAGGCCGAGTGTGAAGTACATCTGGTTGATGGCTTCGTTGCGCGTGGTCCAAAAGGCGATGAGGGCGAGGGTCCATTCGATGAAGAATCGCATGATGAATGCCAGGCCCAATGCGAGTAAAAAGACGGCGAATGTCTGGATGTGAAAGGCGAGATTGGGTTCAAAGAGAAAGAAAAGCAATATTGCTGTGGGAAAAATGATGACGGCGGTCATGACTTTGTACGCGATATTCTCGGCAATGTCGGCGTGTATGGGGTGGATGGGTTTGAGCAAGAAGTTGGAGAGTTCGCCCTGGCGAATGCGAAAATCGTATGTGTGCATGATCCAGGAAAAGGTGAATTGGTTGACGAGCATGAGTACGATGTAATAAGCGGCAAAGTCGGCTGGTGAATAGGATCCTACGCTGCCCCCGCGCGTCTGGGCGACTGTCGTCCATACGGTGAGGTAGATGATGGGTTCGAGAATACGACCGATCATCCATATTGCCATGGCGGCGCGATATTGAAATTGTTCGAGCAATGAGGTCTTGAAAAAGGCCCAGTAGGTGGCGGTATAATATTTCAATTTGAAAATACCTGTTCGATGACTTCTTCTATGGGAGGGTCTTCAACTGTGAGGTCGATGACGGGTAGATTGGCGAGTAATTTTCCGGTGACATCGGCGGTTTTTGTTTTGGGTACGCGCAGGGTTACGCTGTTGCCTTCAGCGGTGACGACGTCGCCATAGGCGGAGAGGTCGGCGCGTTCGACTTCGAGATCGACGACTATGGTTTTGTGAGGAGAAAAGCGTTCGATCAGGGTATTCAGGTCGCCATCGAAGAGCAATTCGCCGTGGTGAATGATAATGACGCGTTTGCACAGGGCTTCCACATCGGCCATGTAATGCGAGGTGAGCAATACGGTGGCGCTGTGGCGGCGGTTGTATTCGCCCAGGAAGGCGCGGATGCGGCGCTGCATGGTGACGTCGAGGCCAATAGTGGGTTCGTCGAGGAAGAGAACCTGTGGACGGTGGAGCAGGGCTGCGGCGATTTCGCATTTCATGCGTTCTCCCAATGAGAGATTGCGCACGGGTTTGGAAAGCAAGTCGCTCAGGTCGAGTAAGGCGTTGAGTTCGTCGAGGGTTTTGTTGTATTCGCCGTGAGAAATGCGGTAGATCGCGCGGTTGCGTTCAAAAGAATCGGCTACGGGGATGTCCCACATGAGCTGATTGCGCTGGCCCATGACGAGGGTGATGCGGTTGAGGAAGTCTTTGTGGCGCGCATAAGGCGTGTGTCCAATGACTGAGATTTCGCCGGCTGTGGGGTGGAGCAAGCCCGAGAGCATTTTGAGGGTGGTGGTTTTGCCAGCACCATTGGGTCCCAAAAATCCGACGATTTCGCCTGGGGCAACGTCAAAGGTAATATTTTTGACGGCTTCGACGTCGCGTGTGGTGCGCGAGACAAGGCTTTTGATGGCTGCACCCAATCCGGGTTCTCGCTGGGGTACTTCATAAGACGGTGATGTCGGGGGTGTTGGGCATGGGCGAAAGGTAATGTGCGTTTGGGGTGATGTCAACTTTTGGGAATGGGGTGTTGATGGAGGTAGAATTGGGTGCCCCATTTGTCGAGATGGTCTGTCCAGAGGAGGCAGCCGCCGCTGATGAGCGCGCCGCCGTTGTCGATGTGATCGAGTACTGCGGCTCTCATGCTACTGTCGCGTGGGGCTGTGGAGAGGTCGTGGGAGTATGGGCCGAATATGCGTTCGCGGCCACTGTATTTGCTGCGTGAGTTGAGGGGGAAGAGATAACATTCGCGCTGGAAGCGGGCGATGTTGGAATTTTTGGCGAGCAAGAGCTGGTATGTGGGGTCGAGCAACCAGGATGTGCAACAGATCGCTTTGAAGGGGCGATCCGGGAAGTATTTGGGGAAGAATTCGGCGACCTGACGGAGGGAGTCGCCGCACAGATCAAATCCCATTGGTCCGTCTTCGGGGATGTGAATTTCGAGGATGGGATCGCCTTCGATGAGGACGCAATCCCATTGAGAACGCGAGAGGCTGACCGGCTGGCGTTGTGCATGGCCGTTGGGGTGTATGGGATTGCCGGTGATATGGGTTGCGGTTTCGGTGAGTTCGGATGTCCAG
>JAGWBW010000295.1 GCA_021295695.1 Candidatus Latescibacterota bacterium | reverse complement strand
CCCCGTTGGCGTCCACATCCCAGGTTATCGGAATATCGACAAAATGTTGTCCGTGTGCCTGCCAGTAATTTCCTCCCGATGCATGGTCACTGAGATTTTCTCGAAACTCACTTTTCAATGCCTCCTCATCTAATACACCACTACACCGATATTGCCAACTTTGGCTGTCAATTTTGTCTTTGCTACATAATGCTTCAACCAAATCCAGAAGGTGCGATTTTCCAGAGTTATTACGTCCGATGATGACGTTAATAGGCTTGATTGTGTCGAAGCCAGCCCACTCTTTTTGAAAACAACTATGTCCCTTGAAGTGTATGGAATCAATATTCACGATGAATTTTCCTTCCGCACATCATTTTGTCGGTTACAACATCAGCAATGAGAGCTGTTCAATACGCTAATTTCTGAGTGTATCGTATATTGTATAGACTGTCAACGATTATTTCTAATTTGATGACCTCGTTAGTCTAAGTTGGTGGGGAAGTGCTACTTCTGTTTTCGACACAGAGCAGGGGATTTTTTCGCATTGACACGCGGGGTTCTGTCGTCTATTATGCGAGGGGTTTTTTCAGGAGGAGATTTGCGATGCAGAGTAAGGTATTGGGCAGAACGGGGTTGGAGGTTCCAATCGTCGGTTTTGGCACGGCATTTCTCGCTCGCACGATGGGGGCAGATGGTCGTTTGTCGCCGGGAGTTGATGAAGATGTGGGTGTAGAGAATGTGGTGGCTGCTATTGAGGCTGGGTGTACACTGGTCGATACAGCGCCACTTTACGGAAATACCGCGAGTGAAAAAATTATTGGTCGCGTGTTGCGCGAACGCCCTGACCTGGCTGAGAAGTGTACGGTGACGACAAAAGTGGGAAGATCGGGAAATGAATACGATTTCTCTTTCGACGGCGTGATGCAGCAGGTGGAAGGCAGTCAGGAGCGATTGGGGTTGGATGCGTTTGACGTGTTGTACATTCACGATCCGATGGATTTTCCCATGCAGCAGGTGATGGCAAAAGATGGCGCGCTTGGGGCGTTGCGAAAATTGCAGGATGAGGGTGTGGTGCGTTTTGTCGGTATTGCGGCGAATGATCCCGATTCAAATGGTCCCTATATCGATACGGGTGAGTTTGATGCTGCGGTGGTTCCCGATGCATGGAGTCTGTTGAACCGCACGGCGGATACATTCATTTTTTCCGGTGCTGAAAAACACAATGTGGGGATTGCGCTTGCCACGCCTCTGGAACGCGGTTTGCTGGCGACGGGACCCTTGCCCGGGCATTCTTATGTGAATCGCAATTTTAGTCAGGCTGTTTTGGACCGTGTGGGAAGGATAAAAGCATTGGGCGACGATTATGGCATTCCACTGGTGGCTGCATCGCTGCAGTGGTGTACAAGGCACCCGTTGATTGCAACGGCGATTTGCGGAGGGCGAAACAAAGCGGAGACGATTCAAAATGCCGAAGCTGGTAGTATTGAAATTCCCGAAGCGTTTTGGGACGATTTGGAACCGTTGATCCAGGATTGGGATCAGGAACATGTGGTGAAAGTTGGTAAAAGGAGAATACCATGACAGAGCAGGAGATTTTGAAGGAGTTGGAGAATTTCGATACACCATCTATTACAAATGTGGTGGCGACGTATCCGAATAATCCGTTGTGTTTGGGGCTTTACAATCCCTGGGTTGAAAACTGGTACACGGATCAGACGATTAAGTGTATGTATCCAGAACTCGGTGCGCGGTGCGGTTATGCTGTGACGTGTACTTTTGCGTTGCCAGATGCGGGATTTAGCCGGTTGTCATTTATGGATGTGTCCGAGGCACTGGATGCATCGCCAAAGCCGACGATACTGGCACTGGAGCAGAAGTTTCCGCCGGAGATTGCGGGTAAGGTTGGGCTTGCGGGCGGCAATATGACGACGACGATGAAAGCACTGGGGTGCGTGGGATGCGTGTCAAATGGGCCGTCGAGAGATATCGATGAAATCCGTCCGATGGAGTTTCAGTATTTGCTGACGGGCATATCGCCGGGCCATGGCGATCAGGCTGTGCAGGCGGTGAATGTGCCGGTGTCGATTTGCGGCATGGATGTTGCACCTGGCGAGATTATTCACATGGATGAAAATGGCGCGGTTAAATTTCCCGCAGATCGGATGGCAGAGGTGCTGGCGAATGTGAAGGAATTGATCGCAGGTGAAGAGGCACTTCAAGAGCGCGTTAAGAAGGCGACCAATATCGCCGAGTTGCGCGCGGCTTATCGCGGTGAAGAATACGGAGATGATGAGGAAAAATAAATGGAAAAAGTTACAGCAGGTATTATCGGATTTGGGCGGGTGGCTGGCGGTCATCTGAGAACGATGCGTGAGACGGGGTTGTACGATGTGGTGGGGGTGTGCGATATTACGGAATCCAGGCGGGAAGAGGCGGTTGCCGAAGGCATGCGTGCGACCGATAATCTCGATGAATTTCTCGGTTGGGATATCGAGTTGGTTTTGATCGCGACGCATTCGGCAGCGCATTATGCAGACGCGCTCAAGGTGGCAGCGGCAAAGAAGCACATGCTGATTGAAAAGCCCATGTCACTGATTGGTCCAGAAGCCGAGGAAATGGTGCAGGCGGCCAAAGACAATGGCGTGATGTTGACGATGCACCACAACCGGCATTACGATCGCGATTATTGTCTGGTGAGAGATTGTTGCGCTTGAGAATCGCACGATGGGCGCGCGTCCCGCTGTGGGTTTTGGCGTGCCCGATTACAATCAGCAATGGCGTGTGACAGCCGCGGCGGGCGGGGGAACTTTGTTGGATTTTGGGCCGCACTGGGTCGAGCAGATTATCGATTTGATGTCGGGCCACAAGGTGGTATCGGTATTTGCCGATGTGCGGCATACGAAGTGGGGCGATTCAGACGATTTGTTCGATATTGTGATGGTGTTTGACAATGGGGTGCGTGCGCGCGCTGCCAAGGCGGATATTTCTCATTATTCCCTGCCGTATAAATGGATTGTTCTGGGCACGGAAGCCACGCTTGTGTGCGCGCGTGGGGGAGGTGGCGAGGTTACGGTTTATGGGGAAGATTCAGAGGAAGTGCGCACCGATGCGGTCCCGCGCGAAAATCTGCACGCGAATATTGCGCGGCATTTGCGCGAGGGTGAGGAACTAATTATTACTGCTGAACACGGTTTGCGGGTGATGCAGGTGTTGCACGCGGCACGCGAGTCGGGCGCTTCTGGCAAGAGTGTGGATGTGGAGATATAATGGCAATGGGCAAACCAAATATTATTTTTATTCTATTGGACGATTACGGCTGGGCGGATACGACGTGTTATGGAAGTGAATTTTACGAGACGCCCAATTTGGATCGATTGTGCGCCGAGGGGATGAAGTTTACGGATGCGTACGCGTCGTGCCCGGTGTGTTCACCAACGCGCGCGAGTGTGATGAGTGGCAAATATCCCGCGCGGGTTGGGGTGACGAATTTTATCGATTGGAGCGGGAGAAATCATCCCAATCGCGGCAAATTGGTCGATGTGCCCTATTTCAGGTATTTGCCCCATGAAGAACGCACGATTGCACAGGCGATGAAAGATGGGGGATATGCGACCTGGCATGTTGGCAAATGGCATTTGGGAGGACCTGGATTTTATCCCGATGAACACGGGTTTGAGGTGAATGTGGGTGGGTGTGAACATGGGTCTCCTGGGCGTGGGGGTTATTTTAGTCCGTGGACGATTCCGGTGCTGGATGATGTGGAGGTACCAGACGGGACGTATTTGACGGATTATTTGACGGATCGCGTCATAGATTTGATCGAGAACCGCGACGAGCGCCCGTTTTTCCTGAATTTGTGGTATTATACGGTGCATACGCCCATTCAGGCTAAGCGGGAAAAGATTGAGAAGTACGAAGAGAAAGCAAAAGCAATGGGGCTGGATAAAATTGAGCCATTTGAAGAGGGCGATTTTTTCCCAGGAGAACACAAAAAGGACAGGCGCATTACGCGGCGGAAGGTACAGTCCGATCCGGTTTATGCCGCGATGATCGAAAGCATGGATGAAAATGTGGGGCGCATTTTGGATGCGCTGGAAGCCGATTATGTTTACCTCAGATAATGGTGGGCTGGCGACGAGTGAAGGCTCGCCAACGTGTAATGCACCGCTCGCCGAGGGCAAGGGCTGGATGTATGAAGGCGGAACGCGAGAGCCGCTGATTGTCAAATGGCCCGGCGTGACACAGGCGGGGTCTGTTTGCGATGTTCCCGTGACGAGTACAGATTATTATCCGACGATACTGGAAATGGCGGGTCTGGATTTGATTCCCGAACAGCATTGCGATGGGGCGAGTATCGTGTCTCTGTTAAAGGGGGGCGATCTGGCGCGCGATGCGATTTACTGGCATTTCCCGCATTATGGCAATCAGGGAGGGACACCTGGATCTTCTGTTCGAGCGGGGGATTATAAGCTGATCGAGTTTTTTGAA
>JAGWBW010000294.1:4125-4725 GCA_021295695.1 Candidatus Latescibacterota bacterium | reverse complement strand
CCAGCGCATTGGCCAGTCCCCAGCGCGCACCAATCGCCCGCGCAAAAAGCTCCTCTGGCGTCAGCCCCTCCCTAAAACCGTGCTTCAGGGGCGTAAACCCACCCTGATCATTCCGCGTCACGCCCTGGGGAGCCACATAAAGCCTGACCTGCTGCCAATTGGCACGCGCACCACATTCCACCAAAAGCGCGGGAATCCCGAGATCATCGTCGTCATATCCGCGAAATTGCGCCAGCACAGCCGACACCTCATCGGGATAATCGCGCCAAACATCTGGGTCATCCCCTTCTGGCGGATCGGGCCAATCGAGCGACGAACCGATAAACGCGTTCATCGAAGCCCCTGTCTTACGCGCGGCATCAAACCCTCTATCCCACAATCGCGCAGATAGATCCAGTGCCGCCTTCGCACCATCGCGCGCCATCGCATCCGCCATCCAGCCCATCAGCTGATGCTTATCGACAAACAACCCCTTTCGCTCAACCTCATCGCCGACAATCGACGCAATCTCCTGCAACCCTTCGTCCGTCATACTCATATACGCCAGGCCAAACAGCGCATCGTGCATCGGGTGTACCTTCTCCCGTGCAATCAGTCCTG
>JAGWBW010000294.1:0-3800 GCA_021295695.1 Candidatus Latescibacterota bacterium | reverse complement strand
CCATTTCCTCGGGCACACCGACCTGATCGTATCGCAATTCGGGTGCTGGCGCGGCCACCGAACGCCCACTGAACAACGCACGCGCCTGAAATTGCAAACGCGACAACTCGCAAAATGCGCGAACCCGTTCAGACAGCGTTTCAACCGCGCGATCCACCAGCACATCTGGTGCGCCATTGGCAATCATCTCCTCCAACCGGTCATTGGCCTCTCGCAGTGAGCGGGGCACATCTCTCCCGCTCACATGCGTCAACGAATGCCCCGGCAGCCACGGATGCGGGACCGGACGCGCAAGCGCGACATCCCCACCGCGTTTCAACGAAAACTCGGTGCCTTGTTCATCAGAGCAACAGCCACCCCACCTTTTGACAAATGCCCAATTAGCTCATCAAACTGAGGGGACGTCGTAGCGGGAGCAACAGGCCCCGCAACAACGCGTTCGACCAGAGTATCGGCATCATCTCGATCCACCGCGCACGTATTGAACAAATCGCCAATCACCCCAAAAGCACCCGCTTCTCGCAACGCTAAAAACTCTGTCTCACCCAACCCTTGATCGCGTTGACCCGGCTTTACACCCATGTGAATTTTATCTGCAGCCAGATGCGATGTGCGCCCCCAATACACCCACCCTACAGTGGTGCGACGCGGCAGCGTTTCCCCATTTAGCGTCAGGGTATCCATGCCATCTTCTGCCAGCCCTAAAGCACTCAAACGAGCGCGTATTTCATCGTCTTTAGGCGCACTGAGAACGGGAATAATAACCGGCTCTCCCTCGGCTTTTGCAATGCGCCCGGCCACAGCTTCGCGCACCTGCCCAATATTCAATCGCGACAGGCGTGCCATCCGACAATTTGGGCATCTCTTCATCTTTCACAATGCGTGACACTACCCCCTTAAAACCGTGTCGATTGCTCAGTTTATCGCCCAGCGCAACGCGATTGGGCAACATCATCCGATTCGCAGCCGATTCGCTCATCACAACCGCATCTTCGTGGGCATCTCCATTCCACGCCATAAACGCGGTCAGCAAATTGTACCCCTTCCAAAAATACGGATCGCTCGGTTCACATCCCGTTTGCACCAGCGCGGGTTCCGACTCCAGTACCTTACCGTCATATTGCGCGTGATACATATGCCACATGCCCTGCTCATCGCGCTGCATATCGGGACCCGGCGCACCAATCCACTGCCGCATCATATTCACACCCATCAAAACGCGATTGGTATCATTGTGTTCCAAAAACGGAACCACCGAAGCACCTATGCCCAGCCGCTTTTCAGGGACATCGTCTTCAATCACCAGCTTGCCATTGCGAATAGTCGCTCCCTGAGCCACCTCTAAAATCCGAGCGAGATTCGGTCCCTCGGGCGTACAATAAGGACACACGCGCCCATCGTGCGACGGATGATAGAAATTCTCTATCCCTTCATCAGCCTCACCGATAATTGGGATCAACGTCACCCGCCGCAAATGAACGTACATATCCTGCAAATTGGTCGCCTGCAAATAGTGCGATGTGGGTTCTTCTATAAAAAATGTATGAATCCAATCTCCCAATGGCATCCAGGTTCCAACAGCTTCATCCAACATCTCGGGCATATTTTTCAACCGCTCGGCAATATAATCGCGCAATTGCTCGCCCACACACCGAATTTCAGCACGCGCCAAATCCACATCAGTCGGCGCGGGAACCACCGTTCGGAAAAAGCCATCCACCTTAAACCGCCCCCAATCATCGGGCTGGGGGATATCTTTGTACACAACCTCTTGACCGCCCTGAACCGCAAGATGCAATTCACAGGTATATTCATCCACCGACACCACCCGATAACCCGCCAACGACACACGATCTGCCAACAATTCGGGCAATCCCTTTTGTACAAACGCATCCCACGAAATTTTATGCCACGTCGCCTTCACTGAAAGACTCATCAAATTTCTCCTGTCTCATTTTTAGTGAGTTACGAGTCTGGCTTAATCCAGAACTCCCTTGATCTTAGCTACTTTCTGCCTGGTGTCATTTTGGAATCTGTCTCTATGGCCTTTTTATCGCTGTACAAAACTCGGGATCATCGGCAACATCGCTAAATTCAGGTGCTTTATTTATGCGGTATTGTCCAAAGCGCGAAAAAAAGACACCTCGTTCGAGAAGCGACAGAACCTTGTCCCGGTCTCTCTCAGTCGCCCAAATCGATGCCGCGAGCCACAAGTAGGAGTACTCCGACCGAATACCAAGCTCAATGGCGCGTTGGAAAAGTGGGATGGCCAGGTCGTATTGTTTGGCGCGATAAATTGGTGCAGCGGCATTGTGATATAGCCCCCACAACACTCGACGTTCTTCTGCTGTTAAATTGTCCCGCACCTCAAATTGCACTTCTAAACGAGAGGTCGTAGATTTTGCAATTTGCCTCACCTGCGATATTTCGTTCATCCTGCCATAAGCATCCATCTCAACACACCTCGCATCTCCCCACGTCTCAAATGCCTCTGACCAATCGGGATCCTCACGACTAATTTGATCCAGATTATCCACTTCCAATAGTGCTTCTTGTAACTTTTGACACCAACCCAATACTATTATCGCGGAGCGTACGTAATAACGCCTTATGAATCTGTTTCGCGATGTGGGCGCAATATCTTTCATAAGATTGTGATAAATTTCCAACCATGCATCGCTTTGACCGGTCTTAAACCAGCATTGAGCCTGTGTACCATCGTACATAATCTCAAACAAAAGTCCTTCATCAGCCGGAACATCCTCCCGTTTCGTTCGCCGGGGTAAAAAATCCCACAGCCAATCTTCGGAAATCACCCACTCGGGTTGAGGCAAAATCCGCGTTGCCCAGTGCAAATAGGATTTTTGACTTTCTACAGCTTTTATATTTTTACCCAACATCGCCAAATTATCGGTCAAATGCCACCTTGCCCAGGCTTCTTCCTGTATAGACAAGGGGAGCAGCAAGTATTTTTGCAACAGTTTAACAATCTCCGCTTTATCGCCTAACCAGTGCAGTAACTCCTTCCCGCGATGCACCATTTCCGAATCCCAGGATGCTTGTTCGATCTGGTCGTAAAGCACAGATTTGCCTTTCTCCAACATTGAGCGATCTGTCTGTCTGGCATCCTGTACATATTGATGGCGATAGGTCTCAACGATCTCCACAATTGACGGTGCGGACATTATGCCTCCTTTGATGAACTGCTCCCACTGTTTACCCCCTCCCATACCTCCGACCCCATGCCGCTGCGAGTTGCTTGCGCGTGTGGAACAGCCGCGATTTCACTGTCCCCTCTGGAATCGCCAGTCGTTCGGCGACCTCTCGAAGCGTCACTTCATCTTCGTACACCATCTGAAATATCTCGCGTTTTTCCTCTGGTAGCGCATCGATCAACGCCTGCAAAATGCGCCGTTGTTCAGCGCGTTCCAACTGCACCAGCCCGATCGATCATCCATCCTGGAACGGGTTGCTCTTCATCCTCCTCATCGTAAAGCGAAGGCATTTCCAGGGGCTGTTCGCGACGGCGACTTTGGCTTCGCAATTGATTCAGCGACAAATTTCTCGCAATCCGAAACAACCATCCCCGAAAAGACCCTTGCCCCGACCATTGATCAGCCCGATTCCAAACCCTGAGAAAAACCTCCTGTGTCAAATCATCTGCTAAGACTGGATCGCGCACTACCCAACGCAGACTCTCGGTCACCTGTGCCTGATAGCGCGCAAACAGAATCGCAAAAGCCTCTTGATCCCGCGCCACAATCCGCTGCATCAAAATCGCGTCCGATGGTGTCAAAAAA
>JAGWBW010000293.1 GCA_021295695.1 Candidatus Latescibacterota bacterium | reverse complement strand
CCCATCAAACGCGACCCTCGGTATCCGCGGGGAAGATATTTCACCCCACGGAGGCGAAATTCCCGCGACCATCGAAGTCATCGAAGACCTCGGTGCATCGACCATCTTGCTCGCCAACTGGGCGGGACAATCCATCCAAATTTTGACTTCCGGTGAGCAGCAGTGGCGCGTCGGAGATGAAATATACCCGTCCATTGATCCGGACCGCGTTCTGGTTTGGGGAACCACCGATGAACGGGGATGAAAACCCGTAGATCGTGAGTAGCGGTTGTTTACTTTGCGACTGGGTTTGGATATATTATATGGGTGACCATTACTGGGATGTCTCTCTCATTTTTAAGAAGGACAATCACAATGAGCAATGATATAACTACAGAAACGACAGTCACGCTGAGCATTCAGCAACTGGAAGGACTTATCCGCAAAGTGGTGCGTGAAGAACTCAGCGAATTGGCAAAACAGAAACCAGAAATTTTCATGAGGACATGGAGGATATTCTTAAAAGAAAAAAATCAGGTCAATTGAAGTTTTATACGCACGCAGAAATTTGGGATGACGGATAAAAAACAGATTTCACGATAGATATGGTGGGAATATGAAAGCGGGATCAGTGATTCATACAGGTTTTATACTACTGATTTGCATCTTTGCCACTGGTTCGTCCAGAGGCGAAACCACAATAGATACATTGTTTCAGAATGCAATGGAGCAAGTTGGTCAGGTGAGTCAGAAGGAGAGCATCAAGGCTTTCGAGGAGATTATTTCCAAAGACAAAAAGTATGCACCTGCATACAACGAATTGGCCAAACTGCATTTGCTGGACCACAGCGTAAATGGCCGACAGCGCGCAATGCGGATAATACAGCAGGCAATCGCAATTGCCCCCGACAATATTGAGTATCGGCTGACACGCGGAAAAATCTGGTGGGCACAGAGCTTTCGATTTCGGGCATTGAACCAATTCAAGAACGTGATGAAAAAGCATCCGGAAAATACGGATGTCCTCAATAGTCTGGGTATGTTTTGGGTGTATGATTTCCTGTCACAGAAGGATAGAAGAACTGCACAGCATTCTAATGATTTCAAGATCTTTGCCCAGGAAGCCAAACAAGAAGCCATTCAGGTCTTGCGAAAAAGTATCGAATTGGATGAGACCAATCAGCAACCCTATTATTTGTTGGGCATACTCTACTTTGAAGATAAATACTGGGATGCCTTCCATGCCCTGATGCAAGCCCTGCGTACGCAATATCCAGATGACAAAAATGCGCTGTTGTTCTGTGGCCTTGCGGCCTATCAGATTGGCGAGTTCAATGACTCACATGAATACTATCAACGCGCCCTTGACTTGATGCGTGTTGAAGAGCGTGAGTTGTTCGAATCTATTGATCTGCTTGTGACCGAAGAAGAGAATGCATCCCGCGACACAACACAGACAATTGATGAATTATTGGAACGCGAGATGTTTTGGAAGCGTCAGGACCCACTGTATTTGTCTGATTTCAACGAAAGAAAGATGTCGCACTTTGGTCGTATGGCTTATGCAAATTTGCGATTCAGGCGATTTTTGGATGATGTCGAGGGCTGGCAGACAGATATGGGGAAGACCTATATCAAATTTGGAAGATATAGACGTCGCATGACAACCTATAAAGGGACATGGGATTCTGAAGAGGTCCTGGATGCTGCAATGATGGAGTTCTGGTATTACGAAAACTTTCAGTTCGAATTTTGTGGCACTACGGATGATATCTGGAATTTTTGCGGCGGTTCATGGTACGGTGTCAACCAGAACTTACCTATAGGAACAAGTGTCTTCAGTGAATTCCCCTTCGAGCTTAAGCTTCCTGTGTTTGCGATGTTCGCGGATAAGGATCCTAAATTTGCGATGAGACAAGCCTTTGCTCCTTTGCCTCGTACACTTCGGGAAGCCCCACATCATATATTTAAAAAAACAGAGCAACGCTTTGTCGATCCCTATCTCAATCGAAAATACACCCTTCCCCATCAGATTGCCGCCTTTGAAGAACGAGACAGCGTGCGGGTCGAACTCAGCTATATGATTCCCAGAGATCGATTAGAAGAAAATCCCGAAACGGGCAAGGTGCGTTTTTGGGATGGCGTGTTCTTGTTTGATGAGCAGTGGCAGGATGTGTATAACGATCGCAAATCCGAGACCTTCACTTTGCCGCCGCAGAAGCCAGCACAAAACGCCGCTGCACGACATCGCAACGATCACTTGTTGATCTCGCGATTGTTGTCTGTGCCCCAGGGGAACTATTATCTTTCGGTAGAATTACTGGATCAAACATCCGGTACAATTAGTGTGGCACGTACTGAGAAATCCTTCGTGTACGACCAGAAAACCTTCCATCTGAGTGACCTGCTGGTCGGCAATGATATTCAAACGCGGAATGCGTTGATAGAAAGCCGTGACGACCTGCTCATCACCCCCAATCCTGTCCGTACATTTTCACCATCTGAACCAGTCTTTATCTATCTGGAACTGTACGGTCTCCAACGCGACGATTTTGGCAGCACACAGTATGAGATATCCTACACGATTGGCAAGCCCGAGGAGGATACCCTATCTTCGACCTTGTTCACTTCTCAAAGTCTGATTGAGACCTTGGGCAAAACAGAGATAGATCTACGGAATGGACAAACAGATTATACAGAGGCTCAGGGTTTGCAGACAGATCAATTAGAGGATAGCGAGGAGGTCCGTAGCGCATTCACCGATAGCGTATTTGCCGATAGCGATATATGGGGAGATACAAAGGTTTATACGAGTGGCGGCCAGATCCATCAGATCGCTGCCGAGGGCTTAAAGATCAAGCGGTCACGACATGGAGATTTGACGCGCACCGTGACAGCGAATTACGAGGGTAATCGAGAAGATGATTTCACGTATTTGCAGATCGATGTGAACCAGGTGCCCGAAGGGATTTATCAATTGACCGTATTGGCGAAGGACAAGCGAACGGATCAGACGGATAGGAAATATGTCTATTTTCGCGTTGTAGAATAGTAGAAAACGGCATCAAGAGATCGATTTATTTCGCAGTTATCTCATAGGCAGTATGTTCGCCTTTTTTATTTTACTCAGTCCACCGTTCAAGACGAACTTTCCGAAGGAGTTTCAAGGCGATAAACAGAGGTAATATTGGGAATCTTG
>JAGWBW010000292.1:1235-3961 GCA_021295695.1 Candidatus Latescibacterota bacterium | reverse complement strand
GCCGAACCTTCATTCACCGCGCCAATCACTTCACCCTGGCTCAAAATGGGCCGATGCCCCAAATTGTAAATGCGATCTACTTCTGCCTCCCACTCATCCCGAAATGCGGCAACCCGCTGTGTCAAATCCCCCGATACGCGATATCCCTTTACCGCCTCTGCAAGTTCCTCCAACACCACACGCGCATCGCCCACCAGCGGCAATGCCCCGTGTTTGGCTGCGTCAAATTCCGCCACATTAATCGCGATAAATTTCACATCCGGATTTTGAAACGCCGTCTTTGAAGCCGTCGTAAAATCGCTCAACCGCGTGCCAATAGCGATCACCAGGTCCGCTTCCCGCGCGACAATATTCGCCCCCGGTGTCCCAGTCACCCCCACCGCACCCAAATTATTGGCGTGGTCGTAATTAAGCGACCCCTTACCCGCCTGTGTCTCGCCCACTGGAATACCCGTCTGCTCGACAAATGCCGCCAGCGCATCTGTTGCCTCGCTATACAACACACCCCCGCCCGCAATCACCATGGGTTGCACACTCTCCCGAATCCACGCCGCTGCTTTTGACACCAGATCGCGATCCGCCCGATTGCGCGGCACCACCCACACCCGTTTTTCAAACAACGCTTCGGGATAATCAAACGCCTCTGTCTGCGTATCCTGCGGACAACACAGCGTCACAGCACCCGTCTCAACAGGCGAAGTCAAAACCCGCATCGCCTCGGGCAATGCCAAAATCGCCTGATCTGCCCGATTCAACCGATCCCAGTAGCGCGACACCGGCTTAAAACAATCATTCACAGAAATATCCTGCGACGCATTGGACTCCAACTGCTGCAACACAGGCGCCACATTTCGCCGCGCAAAAATATCACCCGGCAGCAGCAACACCGGCAAACGATTAATCGTCGCCGTTGCCGCGCCCGTCACCATATTCGTCGCACCCGGTCCAATCGACGTCGTACACGCCAGCGTGCCCAACCGATTCTTCATCTTGGCATAAGCCGCAGCCGTATGTACCATCGCCTGTTCATTGCGCGTCTGGTAATATCGAAACTCATCGCGATACTCATGCAGCGCCTGACCAATCCCCGCCACATTCCCATGCCCAAAAATACCCGACATCCCCGCAAAAAAGGGCTGTTCAACCCCATCGCGCGAAACGTACTGCACCCTCAAAAACTGAACAATCGCCTGTGCCATTGTCAATCGTCGCGTCTTTGCCATATTATCCCTCGTGTTGAGATATTTACGCCAATACATCCAGCCGATCATGCACGCCGGGAGACGTCAAAATCCGCTTCTGTTGCTCGGTCAGCCCCTCATAAACCGAACTATCGTATCCCTTCGGCGCGGAAATCAAATGTCCCGGACCGTATTTGTAAAGCAACACCCTGCGCTCGTGGTCTGCCCGCCACGGCAATGTGCCGTGTACCAGTGCCTCCGTAAAAAAGATCGCATCACCCGCTTTTGCCTCTGGCTGGACAACATAGTGCGGAACCCGCTCAAACCGCTGCACATCGCGCGGCAAATCCACCCTGAAATTGCTCTTGTGACTACCCCGCACACAGGCAAACCCACCATCCCCCGCATCTGCATCCGACAACACATACGTCAACACCGACAACCCACACTGCATCACGCCATCTCGATATCTATAATAATGGTGAAACAAATTCGGCTGCCCGCCGTGCAAGCTACCTCGCCTCCCATTCTTCATCATAAAAATGGCATAATCGTGATCCAGGCGGAACCTCGGTCCCAGAAATTCAATCAGATAAGGCAACACTTTGGGATGATCGATTAAATCCCGACACGCCACATCCCAATCTATAATACTCGGTGCGCGGCGCACACCTCTGGCATTGCCAAAAGCTCCATCTGCCTCCACATCTCCGTAATCCCTGAGAAATTCTCGGTCCGCCACCGCATTGAGCACTTCCAACTCCTCGCGACTCAACACATCTTTAATCACCAGATACCCGTCGAGGTCAAACATGAACTTTTCTTCTGGGGTCATATTACACTCCTATCGATAGGGCAATGGTTTTGGATCGAGCCATTCTACAATTCGATCTTTAATCGCCCATGCAAAAAAGAAATTCCCGCTCCACAATCAACATTCGCCGATACGCCTGATACACACTGTGCCCACCAATGCCGTAATTGCGAACAGGTTCCAGCAAATGCGCTGCCAAATACTCCTGCCACGTCTCCCCATTGCTCACCTGATCGCAATGCGTAAAACTATTCCCATACGTATGAATGCGACACGGGCGATCCGCGTAATTGACCACCTGCCGCGCACCGTCTTTCTCATAAGCGTAAAACCCGCGCGAATCATCTACGCTACCCCCGCGAAACCCATCGCAAACCACCCATCCAATCTCCGGATCAAATGCCGACTGTGCATTATTACACATAATCCTCGCCAACTCTGCCGGCACATCTACCCTCGCAGGCGTCACAAAATGATCCACCATCTCGCGCGTTGGCATAATCGATTCCAAATATTCGCGTCCTGTCATCGCCATCTCCTCACATCTTTGGGCGGGCACAGGGACCCGCCCCTACGTTCTTTCCTTCGTGTTTCTTAGTGTACTTAGTGGATTTCACATCTCACGCCTTTCATCTGCGTACATCTGCGTGCATCTGCGGATCATCTCGCTTCCTGATCAACCGAGCCGGTGTGCCTCCAACCACCGAATACGGCTCCACATCGCGCGTCAC
>JAGWBW010000292.1:0-976 GCA_021295695.1 Candidatus Latescibacterota bacterium | reverse complement strand
ACCCCATTGTGAAACGCCACATCATCGCCAACACGCACCAATTCCGGATGCCGAATATCGACCAGCGGATCAAAGTGAACCGACTCGCCAATCGCCTTAAATGCCGATCTGTCTATCTCTAACATAAGAACATCCTCAAAGCGTCCCATGAGCCAAATGCTCATCAAGAGCGGCACTCAGCCGCTGAAAGACCTGGGGAAATTCAGCGGCGACATCGTCAGCAATTGGGGACGCTCGCGCTGAAGGCGCTCCGTCTCATCGAGCGGCACATGCATCGGTTCGAAGACATCGCCCCCGATGCGCTTTGCCGGATCATAGCCGCGTACCAGTTTGAAACGCCCGTCGAAAACCATGCGCCAGGCACTCAGACCGGAAAATACCAGGTCTCGATGCCTGCGCGCGCGGGCACCGAGATAATCGACGAGAGAACGGCTGTCGAGATCGTCACCGGGGTTCAGGCCAGCCCACTCGAGGAAACTGGCGGTCAGGTCCAGCGTCGTCATCGGCGCGTCGGCGCGTCCGAAAGCCACCACACCCGGCCCAGCGATCACCAGCGGAACTCCCACCGAGGCCTGCAGAGGCGACAACTTCTGCCACTGGTCGTAATCGCCGAGCATCTCGCCGTGGTCGCTGGTAAATACAATGACAGTATCGTCGAGGTCGCCCCGCGCACACACTCGCGCGACGAGACGCCCGAGGCAAGAATCGAGATGTTCGACAGTGGCCGCCCAGTTGCGACGCACCTCCTGGTGCGTCTCGGGCGCAATATCCTCTGTATTGAACAGAGGAAGAGGAAACTCGACGGACGGCTCGCGGTACCATCGGTGCATCGACTCGGTGATATCCCACGGATGATGGGGATTCTGCAGATTCACCTCCAAATACCACGGCCTGTCGTCGGGCGCCCTGTCCAGAAGGGTGAGCGCATTGTTGGTGATCCATGTGTCGAAATACGCATCGTCGGGAAGTGTCGTCG
>JAGWBW010000291.1:1609-4337 GCA_021295695.1 Candidatus Latescibacterota bacterium | reverse complement strand
GGCCGAAAGATTTTTAGATTGAGTTCGTTGATTTGGCGGTAGTGTTTTCGATTGGCTGTGCAAAGGGTTACATGATGTTCAATAGCTGTTGCTGCAATCAAGGCATCTGCCAGATACAGTGCTGTCTTAAGGGTATATTCTTCCATATATACAGACGCTCTGTGTCCGATATTTTCAGTGAGAGGTAGGGTCTGAAAGGCGTGATCAGTGAGAAAATCCTTGATCCTTTTTAATTCCTGCCGATTTCTCGCACCCTGGATAAATTCCATATACGTAACAATTGATATCTGACGATCATCGATACTTTCAACGAATTTTGCAGCCCCTTCATGGCCTCTGAAAACCCATATTATAACATCGGTATCAAAAATCATTCAAGCGGCCTTTTCTCAAATTGCGGACGTAAGCATCGACATCTGCCATATCTTTTCTATCTCGCCACATCCCAAAAGCTTCATGGTCTTTTACAGATTTGTCTGTTCGCTGTTGGCTGGGAGATAGGATGGCTTTTTCTTTGCCGCGATAAAAAATGGTGACCGATTCGTTGCGTTCAAGCGCGAGCAAAACATCTTTCATGCGTCGTCTTAAGTCGAGAATAGATGCTTTCATAATTCCTCCTTTAAGTGTACACATAATGTGTGCACTTAAAGATAAGATGTCAAGCGGTGAATTGGCTTCTGCGTTGTTAAGATCTTTAGTCGCTCCTGGATGATTCAGCACAGGAGGCATACGCCGACCGCACGATCTTCTCTATTGCGTACCCATATTCTATTGACAGATAACGACTTATATTATCTCTCAATTTTTGTCAACATTTTGGTTGACATTTTCTTTTGGAATATTATTTTGTCAACCGTTTGGTTGACAAAAATTTAATGAATCACCAGGAGATGTGTAATGAACAAGTCTGATCGCCCAATCCGCAAGTTCAATCCGGGGACGTTTCAGTCCGATGAGGAGGTGATTGAGCAGTTCGCGGTGAGGAAGCGCGAACTCGATACGGTGCTTGAGGTTTTGCGCGGAAATATCAATTCCCCATCTTGCCAGGATGTTCTTGTGGTCGCGTCTCGGGGTCGGGGAAAGACGATGTTGCTCGCGCGCGTTGCAGCGGAGTTGAATACTGATGAAGGACTTTCCAATTTTCTTTTGCCGGTTCAATTTATGGAAGAGAGCCACGAGGTATTTAATATCGCGGATTTCTGGCTCGACGCCCTGTTCCATCTTGCGCGGGAGAGTGCAAAGCACGATCCCGATCTGGCAGGGGAGTTGCGAGAGACACACGCCGATCTGACCGATCGCTGGCGCGAGGAGGCACTCGCGGATCGCGTCCTTACCACTATCCTATATGCGGCGGATCGGTCGGGTAAAAAACTCGTTCTCATGGTCGAAAACCTGCAGGCGCTTTGCGAAAATGCGGAAAATGATTTTGGCTGGAAGTTGCGCGACGCGTTAGAGTCAGAATCCCGGATTATGCTGTTCGCTACTGCGACGAGTCGCTTTGAGGGTTTGGAAGATGCGGGTGAGCCGTTTTCTGAGTTGTTCCGAATCGTCGATCTGGAACCGCTGAGTACCGAAGAATGCCGTCACCTATGGGAGGTCGTTAACGGCGATGCGGTGACTGAGCAGGAGATCAGGCCGCTCGAGATCCTGACCGATGGCAATCCCCGCCTTCTGGTCATCCTTGCCGGGTTCGCGCAGCACCGATCACTGCGCCAGTTGATGGTAGAACTGGTGATGCTGATCGACGATCATACCGAGTATTTTCGCGGTCATCTGGAGGTCCTGGGCAGGGGAGAACGCCGCGTGTATCTCGCGTTGATTGACCTTTGGCAACCATCGAGTACGGCCGAGATTGCGGCGCGAGCGCGTATGGAGGTCCGGCCTGTATCGACTATGCTTGGACGACTTGTCAACCGGGGTGCGGTCGTTGTGGAAGGGACTGGCAGGAAGCGATTATACGCCGCCGCGGAACCTCTTTACAGTATTTACTACAAGCTGCGACGCGAGCGCGACGAGGTGACGGTTGTGAGAAATCTGATTCATTTCATGGTGGCGTTCTACGGGATAGGCAAATTGTACCAGATGTTCGGTCAGCCGGGTTTGGCGGCGACGATTGTTCACGAGAGTATCGAGCGTGCGTTGGCCGAACAGCCGCATGTTGAGGACAGTTTTTTGCGCGTGGCCTGGTCGGCGATCAGGCATATATCGGACAAAGCAACGGAAAATGTTCAATTCACGGCAGAACTGCGTTTGAAAGAGGAAATCCAAACGGCACTCAAAAAGAAAGAATTCGAAAGAGTTATCGAGATTGGTGACCACTTTATGGCTTCAGGAGGCGTGGATTCATCTCTAATGCCAGAGTCACTCATCGCCTACATATTGCATATGAAGGCTATTGCTTATGAGAATTTAGAAGATTTTCAGGAGGTGGTCGCGGTTTGCGATGAGATGGTTGAGCGATTCGACGATACGGGAGACCAAACACTCCTGGCGCGGATGGCCCGAGTATTGATCCACGGAGCAAGAGCGCGACAGGAACTGGGCGAGTTGGGATTGACGGTAGGGGCGTATGAGGAAGTGATCACCCGATTTGGCAGCAGCAAATCTCCCGACTTTCAGTTCCCGGTCGCGTTGGCGTTGTTAAAAAAAGGAGATATACAAGTCCAACTGGACAAGTTGGACCTGGCGGTAGGGGCGTATGAGGAAGTGATCACCCGATTTGGCAGCA
>JAGWBW010000291.1:0-1568 GCA_021295695.1 Candidatus Latescibacterota bacterium | reverse complement strand
AACTGGACAAGTTGGACCTGGCGGTAGGGGCGTATGAGGAAGTGATCACCCGATTTGGCAGCAGCGATACACCAGAGATTCAGGTTCTGGTCGCCTGGGCGTTGTCCCAAAAGGGTATGATGCAAATCAAAAGGGAACGTGCGGAAGAAGCTCTGCAGATATGTGAAGCGCTCGAAGGAAGACTTGGTGCCTTGACCGGTAATGAGAAGGTGGTATTTACATGGCGAACAAGGTATGTACATGCTTTGGCACTACTTCTGAGGAGAAGACATATGATGGCTATGGGTATGTTCCGTTCGGCGTATGCTGTGTTCGTACCAGATAATGAAATGATGATGTCCGAGATACTACAGTTTGTGCCCGAGTTGATCGCAAATGGCGTCTCGGAACGCGATCTTGTCGAGATCCTGTCGGGAGCGAATGCCGTGGCGTTGGCACCTCTTGTCATTGCTCTGCGACAACGTACTGGTGAAGTCGTTCGCGCGCCGGTGGAAGTTCTTGAGGTCGCGAGGGATATTAACAAGCGGATTGCGTTTTATCGCAATGCATAAGGACATAGCTGCCGCGCCGTGCCGCTGAATCGCATTTGTGTGCGTTTCAGTGTTTCGATTTTTTGTTTTTTTTCTGTAAGTTCTTGTTCCATTCGCCTCAGTTCAAGATAGTGAATCGGCGGATAAGCCATTTTTGCGGTTTCCAGTTTTTCACTAATTCTCCATATTTCTTCTGATAGTTTTTTTATGCGTTCTAATAAATTTTGAGAGACGGGCTGAAGCCGTGAGATGTCCCCTTTTCGCGCAAATTGAAATTTCAATGACCGGGAGGTGAAACTGATGGAATTGGGAACTTCGTGCCCTGGGGAGAATGTATCAGATGCTTTGAGCTGTCCAGATACAAAACTGTTTTTGGGGATCTGCTCTATTAGCTCCTGCCAGATTTTGTCTTTCAACTGGAGCATCTGCACTTGCACGGGGCGATCCGTTTCTTGCACGCGCACCTTGTCCGGCAAAATGGCGCCGTGTTCTCCGCACGTTTGAACCTGTCCGTTGAATATGATCCAGAACATGGCGGGCCTGGCATCGAGGATTACGCCTTCTCCGCGTACGTGCTCCCGCGTATGTCGCCAGCGTCCTGTGTCAGCACTTCGGTAATCTGCATATGCAGCAGAGGGCGTGGCCATCAGGTATCTGAATGATTGCCAGATGCCTCCCATGTGCAATATGGGTATGAATATCAGGAGCATAAGCAGAAATCCGATTAACAGATAGCCCTCTCCTATAGACCCGGTTTTGATTCTGTATTTCGCGCTGCCGGGGAAAACACAGGCTGCGGGATGGGGATAAAACAGAGGTACACCGCTTTTGGTCGCGCAATCGGCGACTATATGGCTCATATAGCCCAGGAGTACGGCTGCATAACACGCGGGTTGCCAGATGAGCAGGGGCCAGATCATAACCGATAGGGCCAGCAGACAGAGCAGCGAGTGTGTGATCGTGCGGTGTCCCCATTGCCTCTCGATAGGAATGGACGCATAAGGGAGCACGCGACCGATGTAACTTTTCGGAGAATCC
>JAGWBW010000290.1 GCA_021295695.1 Candidatus Latescibacterota bacterium | reverse complement strand
TGTACGTTAAAATTCGTTCTGACAATATCTCCACTGCGCTATCATTAATAAAAGATAGTTGGAACGAATTTGATGTTGGTCTTCCTTTCGAATACATATTTCTCGACAAACACGTTGAACGTCAGTATCGAGAAGAAGAAAGATGGGGGCAAGTTGTTGCCTACGCTTCCTGTTTTGCAATTATTATCGCCTGCCTCGGTGCCCTTGGCTTGACAATGCTTACAATGGCCCGGAGAACAAAAGAGATCGGTATTCGAAAAATTCTCGGAGCATCTGTATTGCATATTATCTCGTTGGTTTCAAGAGACTTTCTGCGACTGGTGCTGATTGGCAATGTGATTGCTTGGCCTATTGTCTATTATGTCATAGACCGATGGTTACAGGATTTTTCTTACCGAATAGATCCCCATATTGGGCATTTCCTGTTCGGCGGGGGACTCGTCGTGCTTATCGTATTTTTGACGGTGGGCTTTTTGGCTATCAAGGTCGCCAAAAATGATCCCGTGAAATCCATCCGGTATGAATAAAAACTGACGCAATGTGTGACTTTAAAGTCGCCACAGAGTAATATCGATAAACAGGTATAAGAAAGTCAAAACCACTGGATTGCGACTAACACCCTACCGCAATGACAGCTCTAAAACCTTTGTTTAGCTGACTGCTGATCGCTTGCTTGGCTGAATACCATAATGAAGTCACACATGACGTAGAAACTGATGTTTTGCAAAGGCAAACGAGATGGATTTATATAAGCATTTTTTATTTCGCAGGGGATATTTAATAACCAATGCCAGACTGGATACTCTGGACCATGCCACCGCCGAGTATCTTCAGGAGCGATATAAAAAAATAGATGTAGCATCTTTTTATATTTTTTTTGATTACCAATTGGATATTGCCACTTATCGCGGTCAGGGAACAGAAATTGTGATTTTGGGAACAATTTTAGATCCCGTAAATAATGTGATATGTAGTAATAAAATAGTACAACAACTTCACAGTGCTTATATACAATCTGACGGTATTTTTTTCGATTATTTAGACAATTTATCGGGTCGTTTTCTCGTTTTGGTTGCTTCTCAAAGTCGTCATTTTATTTTGCAAGATGCCGCAGGAAACCGTTCAGCTTTTTATTCTCGGTCGTTAGACCGTTTTTTTGTTTCTTCACACGCACAAATTATAGCAGATATAAACAAATATAATGTGCCAGAAGAAAGAAAAAATTTCATTCAATATTTGGGTGCGGGGAATGGTCGCGCCTTGCGTCATTTTCCAGGGCTATTGACGCCTTATGGTGAAATTTCGATGCTGACACCTAATACCTATCTCAATATTAATGATTTTAGCGTTCAGAGATTTTTTCCCAGACAAGAAATTAAACGAGAAAAACTTTCCCCACTCTTTATAGATGAATTATCAGAATTGTTTACGCGGCAGATTACATTGTTAAACCAGAAATTTAAGTTATCCGTTTCAGTGACCGGGGGGACAGATTCACGCTTAACGCTTGCATCAACAAAGCATCTGAAAGATGACATTTTTTATTTTACATATCGTTTTTCTTCATTCCAGGGACAGGATGCGCGTCTGGCACAAAAGATGTGTAACCGGCTGGGTCTCAATCATCATCTGATAGAAGGCAAGAATTGGGTGTTGGATAAAAGTGAAGTGGCATTTCTGGATATTTTTCACAAGAATACAGCCTATATGCGGGCAAGTATTCAGGGGCTTGTGATTAAAAAATTACTCGAATCTTTGCCAACTAACAGTTTACATATTAAATCAAATGTTTCTGAAGTTGCTCGGGCAAGATATCGAAGGTCTGCATACTTGGCACCCCAAAAGGAAGCCACTCCCCAAATTCTGTCTCAATTCTACGGCATTTATCCGCGATCAAAGTTTTGCGTAAATGGTTTTAAGGAGTTTATTGAGACAACACATTTGACGAGAGACTCAATTTTCAATTATGACTATTTCGATCTTTTTTTATGGGAGCATCGCATGGGGTGTTGGCAGTCTTTGGCCATACTCGATTCTGATATGGCGCACGATACGTATATTTTGTACAACAACAGGACTATTTTAAAAAAGATGCTTTCGGTTGATTTTAGGCATCGCGCAACAGATGGTCTGCATCGAAAACTCATTGAAAATTTATGGCCGGAAGTTTTACAAGACCCCATTAATCCGTGGAAAAAGAAAGCGAGTTGGTTTGAAAAAATTATAAAAGGTCTAAAAATGAGATATTTATACCATTTTGGGTAAGACAGAAAGTTTACAGAAATGAAATATTCTCTTTCAATTCTATTGCTCGTGTTTTCCTCAGCGGTGCAGTGTGAAGATGTGTTGCCGCAGCGCGAAGCGGTTCCTCGTCTGGCGGTGTTTCCACTGTTGTCGGAGAAAGATCCCGATTATGGGGTTTTTATGGCTGACCGATTGGTGGATGAGTTGATGCGCCATCGAGATATTCCCGCCTATCAGGGACGCTGGTTTGAACTGGTGGAGCCTGATACGATTCCACGGATCAAGATGAAGTGGATGGTGGAGACCAAACAGGCGTTGAAAGACTATGATTTATTTTTGTTGAAAACAGCGGCTCGTGCGGATTGGGCGTTGATCGGATTTGTTTCTGATGCCGGAACGCGCACACTGCATTTGCGGCTTCTGGATTTGGACACTGTTGAACCTGTTTGGATGGGCTAGGCGCGGGATGATGTCGAATGGCAGTGGATTTATGCCCAGCGCGAT
>JAGWBW010000289.1:3124-5884 GCA_021295695.1 Candidatus Latescibacterota bacterium | reverse complement strand
ATGCCGCCGGGGCGATGACAATTCTGACAGCGATTTTGGAGCAGGGGCAGGACATCGCGATAAAATGTCGGGGTCGAAGCGTCCGCTACAGTTGTTGGCCGGGGCATACGTCTGATTTCACAGCCAAAACTGGGCAGGTTGGTGTTGACAATTTCGCGGTTGGCGAGCAGTGCATCCAGGGCGTCCCACAAACCGCGCGAGGTCGTGTCTTCGGGTATGCCCCAGCCGTTGTCGATTTCGCCCTTGTAGCGCAGGCGGCGTTGGGCGTCAAAGAGAAAGGCGTGGGGGGTGTGTGTCGCGCCGAGGTGATCGGCGAGTTTGTTGTGCGGGTCGCGCAGGATAGTGAAGGGTACGGGGTTTTGGGTGTGGTGTTCTTCGATGTCCTGGTTTGTTTCGTTAAAATTGGCATTTACAGAAATCAGGCGCACACCTTTGGGGGCATACTGATTGTGTATTTGTGTTCGGTGTATGTCGTATTTTAGCGAGGCGGGGCAGACGACGGAACTGAAGACGATGACGAGTGCGCGATTATAAGGTAATTGATTGAGGGTAATGGACGAGCCGTTGAGGTCGGAAAGGGTAAAATCGTTGAGGGTGTCGCCGATACTGAGAGGGGCTGCCCAGGGGTGAAGCGGGAGTGCGAGAAAGAGTGCGATGACGAGGGGACGTTTCATTGTGATCAAATGTTGCGTTTGCGCAAGTAGTCGATGAGAAAGATGAGTGTGACTATCCCAAAAAATCCAGCTATTGATAGGGCGATGTAGTGGCTTTCGTTCGGGTATCGCCAGTATTGTATTATAGTAAATATAAGGGTGGGGACAAAGAAGATAAGCACGCCCATCAAGGCATATCCCGACTGTGTGGCGGGTTCGGGCTGAGGAGAATCGTGGGTTGTGGGTTGTTGCGGAGGTTGTGTCGGCTGAATGGTGGGAGGGGTGGGAGGTTTGACGCGGGCGAGCATTTCTATGACGCTTTTGCGATAGCTGTTGTCGGCAGCGGCATATACGCTCCAAAATGCCGCGATTTCTTCGGCACCTGTGCGGGTAAATTTCTTTTCGAGTGCGCGTCTTCGGTCCGTAGAAAGTTCAGCGGGTGCTTTTTTTTCGTATGTTCGAAGGTCGTCGAGAATATGTGTGAGGCTGGCGTCGTACCCGTGAATCCAGGGATAGGTGGCGTGTTGGAGCAATTTTTCATCGGGGTTCGTGTCGCCAAATTCATGGAGATATGCGTCAATGAGTTTTTTTCGCCCGATTTTAGACCCTGCGCCGGGGAAGTGTTTTGCCCGCAATTTGCTGTCGCGTTGAAAGGGCAAATAGAGATGGTCGTGATCCGCTATTTCGAGGATGCGTTTGAATGCGTTGATGAGCGTTTGGCGGTGGGACATAAAAAATAGTGCGGGATAACTACAGAGGGTAGGGACAACCACTGGGGGTTGTCCCTACTTTTTTAATTGATTGTTTTCCCAAAGTTCGAGACAAATATGAGAAAGTCGGAAAAGTCAACAGTGCCGGATCCGTCGAGGTCGAAGGTTGTATTGGCGGTGCCAAAGGCACTTACGAACAGAAGAAAGTCGGGAAAGTCAATGGTGCGCGAACCATCGAAGTCGGTGCGTGGATCAGCGGGGGTGAAGATGGCTGATCCGGTGATGGTCAGGCTGATTGAGGCTTTTTCCGGGTCGTTTGAGATGACGTCGATGGTGCCGGTTATGGGACCTTCGGCTGGCGGACTGAAAGTCACGGTGATGTCTTGAGATTGGCCGGGTGGCACTGTTAATTGGGTTTCTGAAAGTGCAATGCCCGCGATATTGGATTGGATGTCTGTGATGGTGAGGGGACCTGCGCCAGTATTTGTGATGGTGAATGTTGTGGTGATTTCCTGGCCTACTTCAATTTCACCCAGGCTCAAGTTTTCCTGAACCAGTGAAATGACCGGGAGTTGGGGCGCTTCGATGGTGAGGTCGAGTACGGGTATTTCCAGGGGGCCAATACTTTGTTCGCCGTGTTGGAGGGTGATTTTGCCCGACAATGTGCCGGCCTGTGTTGGCGTCAGGGTGAATTGTACGGTTTTGCTTTCGCCGGGAGCTATGGTCAGTGTAGATGGCTCCATTGTGATGCCTTCAGGAGCCGAGTATCCGGTGATTTCGAGGGGACCTGCGCCTGTGTTTTCGATCTTAAATTCTAAGGTTTTGGACTGCCCCACTTCAAGGGTTCTGCCAAAGTAAAGCTCTCTTGGGAATAGGGTAATAATGGGCGTTTTGTTGAGTAGTGCATCGACTTGTGCGTTGATCAGGTCATGAGAGCCGGAGGCGATTGCTGTGGCTCTAAGGCGCAGGATGCCTCCCTGGTCGATGACGAGGATATCTTCGTTGCGAGTGCCGAGAGTTCCGGAGACGCCAGAGGCATTTGTGAGCAGGGGCGTCGTTACTCTGGATTGTGTCAGATAGGATGTTGCCTGTGCGCGGTTGCCGTCATATCTGTCGAGTGTGAGGATTTGTACGCCGGTTTTGTCTTTGTTGCGTTGGTGGATATTTTGTTCAAAGGCGGGACCCGCCCCTATGCAAGTTCCTCAGTTGTAGCCAACAAAAAAGAGGACAGAGACGGTATTAGTCGAATGGCTGACGCCGTAAAACCTTCCATCGGTGGCCTGGAGTTGAAATTCGCCTACTTTTTCCCCAAGATTGGGCTGGGCAAAAGCCGTTGTGCATAAGCACAGAAATAGGGCGATAGAAAAAATACACAGGTGTTTCATGGTGTTCCTCCA
>JAGWBW010000289.1:0-3020 GCA_021295695.1 Candidatus Latescibacterota bacterium | reverse complement strand
CTTAGTGGATTTTACCTTTTACCGCTGTAATATACTAAATCGCGTGCAAAATGTCACGGGGTTTGCGCTTGATTTTGGGGTTTGGTTTATCTACATTGTGTTCACGTTTGGGCTGTTTTGGGGTTCCCACTTTTTTTTTCTATGTCTTTATCTCTAAATGACTTTGAAGCTGTGGTTCAGCGCGCAATCGCGCACCGCGATGGCGGCGATCTGGAAGCGGCTGTTGCGGGTTTTGATGCGGCGATGGCGATCCGCGATGGCGATCCCGTTGTGTTTGTGCATCGCGGAATTGCGTATGGGCAATTGGGGAAATTTGATGCGGCGATAGCGGATTTTAACCGCGCAATTGCTCTGGCACCAGACGACCCCTGGGTGTGGAGCAATCGCGCGATTGCCTGTGGGTTGATGGGGCAGTTTGATGCGGCGATAGATAGCTTTGGAAAGGCTGTTGCGCTCGATCCGGACAATACGCAGACACTTGCGAGCCGGGGGGAAACCCTGCGGGAGATGGGGCGGTTTGAAGAAGCACTGGGGGATCTCAATCGGGTTTTGGCGTTGGATGCAGATTATTTTGGTGCGCTGATTAGCCGCGGGCATGTGTTGATGCATTTGGGGCAGTTCGATGCGGCTGCGGGCGATTTTGATCGGGCGATTGCAGCGGGCAATGGGCATCCGGATGCGTTTGCCGGGCGGGCGGAGATCTATCGGCAAGTTGATGAAGCTGAGGCCGCGATGGAGATGTTTGGGCAGGCTCTGAAGGCGATGCCCGATCATCTGGGGGCATTGATCGGGCGGGGCGAGGTGCTGCGAGAGTGCGATCAATTGGAGGACGCGCTTTTGGATTTTGACCGCGCACTCGTTCTGGTACCCGACGATCCGGATTTGTTGTCCGCGCGGGGTGATATGTTGCGGCAATTGGGGCGAAGTGCCGAAGCAATACGCGATTTTACACGGGCGCTGGAGATTGTTCCCGATCATCTGTGGGCACTTATGGGACGAGGTGTTGCGTTGCGGATGGAAAATGATCCCGAGGCGTCGCTGGTCGATTTTGATCGGGCGGTGATGCTGAATGATGGAGATGCGTGGGTTTGGGCAAATCGCGGGGAGTCCCGACGGATGCTGGGGCAGTATGAGGCAGCGGTTTCAGATTTTACGCGGGCGTTGGATATCGATCCCGAAAATGGATGGGCACGAGAACTTCGCGCGGAGACGTTTCGGCAAATGGGACGATTTGCCGAGGCAGTTGAAGATATGAATCGGGCACGGGCGCAATGAGTGAGTCGCATCATATTGTTATTGCGGATCGCACGGTTCCGTTTGAGGAGACCATTGTGCGGTTTGGGGAAGCACTGTCCAAAAAGTGCCGATTTCAAACGCGCGCGCGGCGGTTTTACGATACGGTGTGGATTGCCGATTGTTATACGGATTACGTGCAGTCGGCGCTGTTTCGCAAATACGAAGGGCCGTTGATGGAGGGTATTGCGCTTCGCACGATGGGCAAAGGGCTTTCCAAACAGCAGGTGCTGGCGGGGGCGATGGCAGAGGCGGTCGAGCGCATTTCGTTTTTTGATGCGCTGGCGAGCGGGCGGGAGACTCCGATTTATGAGTTGACGCCGAATGTCGAGCTCGTGCCGACCGATATAAAGGCGTCGGATGTGCCGCATTTGAATGATTCGGCAAATGGCGTCTCGGCGGGCAATACCGTGCTGGAGTGTGTGTTTCACGGTTTGCTGGAGATGCACGAGCACCTGGATGTGGGGAGGCATTTTTACTGGCCCGGATTGGAACACAGGCAATTTATCGATCCAAATTTGACGGATTTTTCTCCTCGCGTCACAGAGAAGATGCTGGCTGTGGCAGTGCCGGGGGAAAATGAGAAGGTGACGACGGTTCACGCGGTGGTGTGTCCCAAAGATTTGGGACCTCTGGTGCGTACGTGTACGCATTTGGATGGGCGCATCGCGTTGCAGCGGGCGTTTAATGAGACTGTTCAGAGTCACAAAACGCGGTTTGTATCTGATTTGCAGACTTTTAATGCCGAGATTGCACTGTGGGATTTGCCCAATCATTTTACGGATGATTTGATAACCGATATTCAGGTGGTGTTGAGCGGTATGAAATCTTCGGTTTATGTGCAAGATTGGACAGATCCAGAGATGCAGATTCCTGCAGAACACGAGCGGAACCACGCCGTAATCGAGACGTATGTGCATCGCATTATGGTGGATTCGGGCAATTATATTGTGTGGACGTGATGGAGAATGCAATGATACCAAAAACGATTTATCGATTCGGCATTTTGGGAATTGCATTGACCATGGCTTGTAGCAAGGCAGTGGATCCAGAATATGTGGTTGAAGAATCTGTTGTGTCCACGCCTGCGGGCACGGAGCATGTGCAGGTTTTTGTTCCGAGCGATGGTCCTTCGAATGAGCGTCCGCCACACGAGGTGATGCTCGACGCATTTTATATCGATAAATACGAGGTGACCAACGCGCAGTATTTGGCTTATGTGGAGGCTACGGGAAGTGAAGAGCCGCAGTACTTTCGGATAGAGGGATTTGACCAACCCAGTCAGCCAGCGGTGGGGGTTTTGTGGTCTCAGGCGCGGGATTATTGCCAGTGGGCGGGTTTGCAATTGCCGAGTGAGGCGCAGTGGGAATTGGCCGCAGCGGGCACGGATGGGCGCGTGTTTCCCTGGGGCAATGAGCCTGCGAGTGAGTCGCTGTGCAATTTCAATTTTAGCTCGGGTCCCATGCCTGTGGGCAGCTATCCAGATGGTGCAAGTCCTTATGGCGCGATGGATATGGCGGGCAATGTGTGGGAGTGGACGCTGGATGAATACCAGCATACGTATTATGCAAATAGCCCCAGGCACAATCCGGTGAATTTGCAAAATTCAGGTATGGAAGATGGGCCAGATCGCACGCTTCGCGGTGGGAGTTGGTTTTCACCACAACCCAGTATCCGCGTGTTTGTGCGGAGTACGGTTTTGATTATGGAAGAGCGGGCTGCGGCGC
>JAGWBW010000288.1 GCA_021295695.1 Candidatus Latescibacterota bacterium | reverse complement strand
CGGCGACTTCATTTTTTTGCGCGCCCAAAAAAATGAAGCAAAAAAAGGGCGCCCCTGCGGGGGGCTTGCACAGCGCAAATCGTTTTTGTGGTAGTAAGCCAAGTAGTGGCCTTCGGAGTTCAATGTCATAAAAACGTTCGGTGCGAGACGGACTCACGCGCTGTGCGGGCACCGGAGTGCGAATGACGGGTGTCATTGCGGCATGGTTTTAGCCGCAATCCAGAAGGTTTTTTGTCATTACTGGCATTGAGTGTGATTCAGCTTGTGTAGAACTCAAATTATTCTCTGGCTTCTTTTAACTCTAATCTGCGCCTTAGCATTTTTGGAGGAGTACGATGGCCCTCAAACTTCAAGATTTCAATACTCTATTTTCAATATTTCTGGATCGTATCCGTATTTTTCAAGCAATCTTTTGGCATATTCGATAATTTGTTCAATGCTCGCATGTGTTTCAATATAGAGACCGTTTTTTAGTTTTTTCGCTGCCAAAAAGTTATTACCTCTTGGATGTGTTGGTGTGCTACCAATTAAAATACGAGTCTTTGCACGGGGACTTATTTTTATTGGGCAGTCTGTGTGTTTCAAATGTCCTTTATCGATCAACCAATTCGCAGTATTTACAAGAATTTCATTGCCATAACTAAACTCATAACTCTCACTACCAATTTGCATCCGTTTGGGTATCTCAGTCTGATTATTGTTCTGGGATCCTGTTGTGGTGATAGGAGGTGTTGTAGGCGGTAGAACTCCCTGTTCTGGTCCAGGGGATAAAAGCCACTTTTCTTGGTGAGAACGTATGAATCCTGAAATTTCATCATCCGCTGGCTGAAAGCCACATACTTCTGCTACTGTCTCTGATAAAAGATCTACGAGTAATGAATCCGGCGAGACGGCGTTTTTAATTATTTTATTCCATGCTTCAGGTAGATTTTCTTTTATAATTTTCTTTCTTTGACGGCTCTCTAAAATAGATTCGGCGTGTTGAACCGCTTTGCCAGACGCAACATTTTTCCGAGAGAGTAGAAGGTCAAGTTTCCCAACGATGTCCTCTATATCGTGTTCCAAAATGTTAATGGTATAAAATTTGCGATCATCCCAAGCCCCTTTTTTTAATGGAAGATAAAACCACCACGAAATCCCATTGGTTAAAATTGCCAACGCAACGCCTTTCTTAAAGGAATAATCGAGAAGTTGCTCCTGATGATTTTCCAGATTTTCTCTTGGCCGTTTGGCTTCAATGAACACCTCATTTTCGCCATTGATCTGCAAGGCATAATCAACACTTCCAGTTTCAACGCCTTTCCCAGTTTCAACGTCGTGCTCGGGATCAATTTCACGACGTCCCCAACCGAGCAAGTCCAGGATAGGACGAATGATCCATTCTTTGGCTTGCGCTTCTTTCCATGAAGAAATATTGGAGATATCTCTGATTTCTTTGATACAATCGTTCAACGCCTGCATTATTAATCCTCCAATTTTTAAGATTTCAGGGTGGCTCCCAAATTTTAGGATGTCAGTGCTCTATTTTTAGTATTGCCGGATCGTAGTCATATTTTTTTAGCAATCTTTGGGCAAATTCTGGAGATCTCCTGCTATATTGGTACTCAATATAGAGACCATTTTTGAGTTTCTGCGGCTCCTTAAGAGTATTAGGATTTTTATCGATTACGATTATTTCTGATTGGATGCCTATATCTACAGGATAGTCTGCGGATTTCAGATCTCCTTTGTCAATCAACCAATTTGCAGTGGTTATCAATATTTCTTTTTTATATTTCAATTCATAATTTTCATTGCCAATTTGCATCCGTTTGGGTTTTCCCTTCTGGTTATTGGTTTTGCGTGAGGATTTGATGTCAGGGCGTTTTGTAGGAGCTAATTGGGGAAAGCCTTTGCTAACCAGTCTCTCTCTTCGGCGATTCTTCAGAATAGACTCAGCTTGTTGAACTGCTTTGCCAGACGCAATATTTTGTCGAGAGAGTAGAAGGTCAAATTTGTCAACGATATCCTCTATCTCTTGTTCTAAAATGTTAATGGTATAAAATTTGCGGTCATTCCAGTCTCCCTCTGCTCTGGGAAGGTAGAACCACCACACAGTTCCGTCAGTCAGAATTGCTAAATCAGGATTCTTTCGAGCGGAATAATTGAAAAGTTGTTCTTGGTATTTTTTTCTATTTAAATTCTTTTTAGGACTCTTAGCCTCAATAAATATTTTATTTTTTTTCTTTATTTGTAAGGCATAATCAACGCTTCCATTTTCAACGTCATACTCGGGTATGATCTCATGAAAAATATCCCAATCGAGTAATTTTAAGATACGTAGAATAATCGATAGTTGGACCCGCGCTTCTTTCCAGGTAGAAATATTGGGATCATCTCTGATTTCTTTAATACAATCGTCCAGTGCCTGCATTGTCTATTTTCCTCCCTCGTAAACTCCGTATGTACTACCTATTAAATAATTCGCTATCTTGTGAAATGTCAATGGCATTTTCGCTTGCTTCATGCGTGTATATTCGTTTCCATAGACGTGCGATCATCCGCTGCTTTTACCTTTCATCCGCGATCATGACAGTGTTTTTTGCCTTTTCATCTGCGTTTATCTGCGTTTATCTGTGGATGCCTTTGATTTTATCCTGTTCATCCTTTCATCTTGCACATCCTGATTCTGACGGAGGAGGTTTAGACGATGGCTGTTATTTCCCGTGACGAACTGAGAGCGCGTATTAGCGAGGTGCCGCGTGTGTCGCTGGGGCATTTGCCCACG
>JAGWBW010000287.1:668-3441 GCA_021295695.1 Candidatus Latescibacterota bacterium | reverse complement strand
ATCTCAACCCCAAACGATTCATCTTTCTATACAAGCTGGCGCGCACCAACCCCAGTTCTTCGGCCGTACGCTTAATATTGCCCTCGCATTTCTCGAGCGCATCCATAATCAATCGTTTCTCATACTCCTGCATACAATCTTGTAAACGCCCTTGATATTCGACAGAGACACCCGACACTGCGTGACCAACAGCTTCCGAAAACAAATCGGGCGTAATATCCCCCTCTTCTTCTGCCAATGCAACCGCACGCCGAATCTCATTCTCCAGTTCGCGCACATTGCCCGGCCATTTGTAACTTGTAAGTGCCCTGATTGCACCTACTGTCAGCCCTCCAACCGACTTGTTTGACTCTTCTTTTGCCCGAATGAGCAAATGTTCTGCCAATAATGGCACATCTTCAAGGTGTTCTCGCAAAGGCGGGATATCGATCTGAATCACATGCAACCGGTAATACAAATCCTCGCGAAAAGAACCGTTTTCAACTTCTTTTTTTAAGTCTCGATTGGTCGCTGCAATAATGCGTACATCCACTGCGCGATCTACTGTTTCTCCCACGCGTCGCACCTCTCCTTCTTGCAACACCCGCAACAAACTCCTTTGCAACTGTGGCGGGGCATCTCCGATTTCATCTAAAAAGACCGTGCCTTCATTGGCCTCCTCAAAAATCCCAATGTGATTTTCAGTCGCACCTGTAAACGCCCCTTTTTTGTGGCCAAACAACTCGCTCTTCAACAACTCTGGAGATAGTGCAGCACAATTTTGCCACAAAAAGCGCTGGTCTTTGCGCGTGCTATTGTAGTGTATGGCACGCGCAGCCAATTCTTTGCCTGTACCTGTTTCGCCCTGTACAAGCACGGGGATATCACTCTTTGCAGCGCGTTCGATAAACTGGTAAACCATCTGCATTGCATCACTTTGCCCAAACAGATCATCAAGCTGGTACCGTCTTTCGACCTCTTGCTGCAAATATTGTGCTTTCTCTTCCACCTGTGCATACATCTTCGCATTGACCAGTGCCACACTCACCAGATTCGCAAATGCCTGTAAAAACGTCTGGTCTGCTTGAGAAAATGCGTTGTCCATGCCGCGATGATCCACATACAATGCACCGATAACACCTTCCTTAACATGAAATAAGGACACACACAATACAGACCGAATGTGGTAGTCGATCACACTTTGGTACCAATTGAGCCTGTCGTCTGTCTGGGCATCAATGCTCAAAACCGGTTCATTTGTCTCAATAACCCGACGAATAATACCCCCACTCAATTCTTCTAAATCATCTGCCTCTACATTGTGGTGACGTATCGCATCAACTACAAAGCCTTGCGAAGCCTCATTTTTGATTGCAACAAGCACCCGCTCTGCTGCTGGATAGACAGTCAACAAATTACCCAAAACTCGCTCCAATAGCACCTTGAAATCGCGCTCTGTAGTCAATTCTCGGCTCACCTCGTAAAGCAAGCGCAGGCGATCAACAGACAACGTATCGACTGAAATCTCAGAAATAGATGCGGCACCTGCTTGCACGATAGCAGGCAAGTCCTCACCGCGAGAAGATTCACCTGATTGGAACATTGGAACGGCATCCCTGCCGCGACCATCTTCGTCGTGAGATAATTGACTGAATAACATCTGTGTTCTCCGCAGAAAGTAGGACATTTCCATTTCTTCAAACGCCTGTTTTGCCGCTTCGAGATACTCTTGCGCTTTTGTCATATCATCGCGCTCGAGATAAAACTCTCCTGCCATCAGCAATGCACGCGCCCAGTGGTCGCCTTTGGATTCTCGTCGACATTCAATAGCCTGCTCAAAAGCATCTTCAGCCTCAGCAATCCGCCCCGCTTTAGCCAAAGCAACACCAATCCCACAATACACCAGAGGCAATATGCCCGTGTACATCCCCGATGGTTGCTGTACACCTTCACTGGCTTTTTCTGCCCATTCAAGTGCTGTTTCGTCATCTCCCATTCTCGCGGTAGCCGTTGCTGCAATCGCATAAGCGCGATAGACATAATCTTTGCGCGGTGTTTCCAAAAATCGCTCTGCTGAGATCTCGGCATATTCCAATGCCTCAGCAAAATCCCCCCGTTCCATTGCCAATTCTCCCAGCCATAAGAAACTTGCTGCTTCCCAATATATACCCCCTCGCTTCTGCCACTCTCCAATGGCTTCATTGCAAACCGCTTCCGCACGATCACATTCACCCAGATAAAAATAAACTCTTTGAAGTAAATTGAGTATCCCCATGCGGTGGTGTTCAAATCCAACTTGTTGAGATGTCCTGAAGACTTCTTCCAAGTGTACTCTTGCTATCTCAAATCGAAATTCGATTAAGGCGAGTTGTCCTTCAGACCTTTGAACGTCAGTCTGATTATGCGCGTCAGTATCACGCTTCCGTTGTTTTTCGATATATTGACGTACATAATCAGCAGCATCCTTGTGCCTTTCTGACACATCGCACAAATAAGACAAGCTACTTAACGCCTGAATTTCGCCATCGAAATCACCGGTTTCACGATAAAGATGCAATGCCTCCAGCATGTATCCTTCTGCAATTTCACCATGTTGAAGTACGCTGTGAATCTCACCCTGGTCGTTAAAAATACGCGCTTTCAAATCTTTCCGATCAGCGGGCAATAATGCATTTGCTTCGTCTAAAAATTTTAGTGCGCAATCGTATTCACTACAATTGCGCAACACATCTGCATAATCGCACAAAAAGTCGATAGTATCTGCTTGTGATTCAAAAACGTCATCTGTTATCCA
>JAGWBW010000287.1:0-535 GCA_021295695.1 Candidatus Latescibacterota bacterium | reverse complement strand
AAGCACCGCCAATTTCTCGATGTAACAGACGCCGCCGCGCATCTTGCATGCGATGGTAAACTGCCTGCCGATACAAACCCTGTGAAAAACGATACCGCTCTTCATAGCCATAAGTAATTAACAGCCCTTCTACAATCAATTCGTCCAGTACATCCAACAATTCGAACTCATCACCACGCCAAACCGCAGCCAATAATTCAAAAGAAAAATCATTAAAAAAAACACACGCGTATTCCATTACCTGACGTTGCACCGCAGGAAGGGCAGTTATGCGCCTGTACAAAAGCTCTGAAATATCATCGGATAACAGGGTTTCGGGAAATTCTCCCCACTGCCAATCGCCGGATATATTCTGCCGAACCACATCGGCATTCACCAGCGTCCTTATAGCCTCCACGACAAACAGGGGTTGTCCACCCGTTTCTCTGAACAGAGTTTGCAATGCATCCGGCGGTATGGACCGCTCCCCCAACATCGACGACGCTAAATACCCCACTTCCTCTTGAGGTAGATTTTTCAATGGCATTTGGGTCGC
>JAGWBW010000057.1:14604-15413 GCA_021295695.1 Candidatus Latescibacterota bacterium | reverse complement strand
GCAATCCAATCCCTTTTTCCTCTATTTGGCCTATACGATTCCACACACGAGATTCGAAATTCCATCTCTCGATATTTACGAAGACAAGTCCTGGACAGAAGATCAGAAGACGCAGGCTGCTATGATTACGCGCATGGACCGCGATATTGGCACGCTTTTGGATATGCTCGACGCGCTCGGAATTGCCGAGAATACGCTTGTTATTTTTACGAGCGATAACGGTCCCCATGGCAGTGGCAATACGCTTGGACACTTCAATGCGGCTGGACCACTTCGCGCAAAAAAGGGGAGTCTCTATGAAGGTGGTATCCGCGTGCCTTTTGTCGCCCGGTGGCCGGGAACGATTCAACCCGGTACTGTGAGCGCCCATTATTCGGGCTTTCAGGATATGTTGCCCACGTTCTGCGAATTGGCTGATGTGTCTATCCCGGAACCGGTTGACGGCATTTCTATGTTGCCCGCGCTCCTAGACCGCGATACCCAACAAGCTCACGAATTTCTCTATTGGGAGCGGCGAGGTGTCAGTGCTGTTCGCATGGGCGATTGGAAAGCGTATTTACCCGAGGGCCATACCAATCCCGAAGGCGTTGTTGAACTCTACGATTTGGCGGCGGATATTGGCGAACAAAATGATCTCGCAGCCGAATATCCAGATATTGTTTCAGAAATTCGAGCCATCGTTCAGAAATCGCATCGAGATACACCCTGGGAAACCTGGGAATACGACGGACCGATTCCCAATGAATATGGGACAGTAGTTCATAGATAAGGTGGGATCGGAAAGTGCCCAATCGCAAAGCGGCTATTGT
>JAGWBW010000057.1:0-14365 GCA_021295695.1 Candidatus Latescibacterota bacterium | reverse complement strand
CTGTGCTCGGTGTACTCATGGGCATCGCACTCAGCAGCATCTCCTATGTGGTGGTCCTCGGTGCGGTCGCTCAGGTTGTTGCACCGGAAAAACGCGCCTCGTCCTTTGGGCTTATTACTGCCGCGGGTTCTTTTGGAACTTTTGCAATTATACCCGGTGTTCAATGGCTTCTCTCGGGCGTAGGCTGGCAATCTTCATTCGCTTTTATTGCGCTGATCGCGGGCGCGAGTGCTTTTCTCGCTATCGGGATTCCGCAGCGGGGGCGAGAGGTGTCTCCAAATACCATTGAATCCCACGATGGTAGCCTGCTTCAAGCACTTCTTCAAGCGCGAGGTCATTCGGGATATTGGTTGCTCAATGCGGGATTTTTTGTGTGTGGATTTCACGTCGCATTTATCGCCACTCATCTGCCCGCGTTTCTAACTGATCACGGCCTTTCGAAAATGGTCGGGGCAACGGCGTTGTCTCTAATTGGCCTTTTTAACATTTTTGGATCTTATCTTTCGGGGCAACTCGGTGATAGATATCGCAAAAAATATCTCTTGAGTTTGCTCTATTTTGGGCGCGCCCTTGTCATTAGTGGCTTTCTGTTCATACCCGTTACAAATACGTCGGCCCTTGTGTTTGGCAGCTTGATCGGGTTCTTATGGCTCGCAACTGTTCCGCTGACCAGTGGCACTGTCGCGCAAATTTTTGGGTCGCGCTATCTTTCCACGCTGTATGGTATTGTTTTTTTTAGCCACCAGATCGGCAGTTTTTTGGGCGTGTGGCTGGCCGGGCGCGTGTATGATGCAACGGGGTCTTACGACCTCATTTGGATTGCCGCTATTCTCCTGGCTGTGACTTCATCGCTCGTTCATCTGCCCATTGCCGATAAGCCCCTGCAGAGGCTTGAAACAGTTACATCATGAAAATCCTCATAGCAAACGCAGGCTCTACTTCGTTCAAATATCGCTTGTTTGATATGACCGATGAAGCGGTACTCGCCGAAGGCCGTCTCGAGCGCATTGGCGATCCGTCTTCACCCGTTGCCCACCAGATTGGCGAATATGCTGTTGAAACCGAACAACACCTGCCGGATTATCCATCTGCTGTACGCGATGTTATTGCGCGTCTGACCGATACGCACACCGGCGTAATCTCCGACTTGTCTGATCTCAATGCCGTTGGATTTAAAACCGTTCACATGCGCGGGAAAGCGGGTACATATCTTCTCACGGAAGATATTCTACAGCGCATGGCGGACTACAATAGCCTTGCGCCTGCCCACAATCCGCCATATATCCAGGCGATTCGCATTTTCGCGCAATGCGCTCCCAACCTGCCCCTTATTGGTCTTTTTGAGGCCGCTTTTCACGCCAATATACCCGATTATGCCTATATCTATAGTGTGCCCTACGAATGGTATGAAAAATACGGGGTTCGCAAATACGGTTTCCACGGCGCGTCTCACCGCTACGTTTCGCAACGCACGGCGCAAATACTCAACCGCGAAGATCTCCGCATGGTATCCTGCCATCTCGGCGGAAGTGCCTCTTTGTGCGCGGTTCGCAATGGTCAATCCGTGGATACCTCGATGGGCTTCTCGCCTCAAACAGGCATCATCAACAGTACGCGCATTGGAACTATTGATCCGTTCATTATTCCCTATATAATGAGCCGCGAAAATTTATCAACAAGTGAGATGAGCCGCATCTTGTCAGAAGAAAGCGGTTTGCTCGGCATTTCGGGTATCAGCGGCGATGTGCGCGATCTCGAAGAAGCTGCTCAAAAGGGGCACACACGCGCGCGTCTCGCTCTGGAGGCATTTTGTTATGGGATCAAAAGGGAAATCGGTGCTTGTTCTGCCGCACTGGGCGGTCTGGATGCGATAGCTTTTGCCGGGGGAATTGGCGAACGCGGGGCAAATGTGCGCCAGCGCGTCTGCACTGGTCTCGAATACCTGGGCGTTTATCTCGACGAGGTCGCCAATGCCAATCCTCCCACAGATGGGATGATCTCGGCATCTAACAGTGCGGTCGCTGTTCTGATTGTCCAAACCGACGAAGAAGTTATTGTGGCACGCGCAGCAGCCGAATACTTGAAGGAGCACAAATGAAAATCACCGATATTCGCACGATTCCGCTCTTTGGGGAAACGCCTATGACGGGCTGGACGGTTGAGCCTGGGCCGGATGAAAATATGCATACGCTGGTCGAAGTTCAGACGGATGAAGGTGTGAGCGGTATTGGAAGTGTTTTTACCAGCAAAGCTTTAGTTGATGGTGCGATGGGACTGTTGCGACCCAATATCATTGGGGAAAACGCGCTGGAGCCCGAGCGCGTATCTGAAAAGCTTCACCAGATGACCTTCTGGCAGGGACGGGGTGGTGCTGTTACGCATGCGATCAGCGGCATTGATATCGCGTTGTGGGATATTTTTGGCAAAGTGGTTGGGCAACCCGTTGGTCGCTTGCTCGGTGGGTATTATCGGGAGAAAATTAAACCTTACGGATCGATTCTCTTTGAAGACCCCGAAACATTTCCCCACGCCTTGCAAGACGCGCTCGACCGAGGTTTTAGAGCTCTCAAACTCGGCTGGGGAGCTTTTGGGCGTGTTGACCGCTATATGGATGAACACCTCATCAAAATCGCCCGGGACACCTGTGGTCCCGATGTGGAACTCATGGTCGATGCGGGCGGCAGTGATGCTTTTTGGCCTCACAATTACAAATGGGCGATTGAAACTGCTCGCATGCTCGGCGATTACGATGTCACCTGGTTTGAAGAAGCCCTCCCTCCCGACGATATTGAGGGCCATATCAGGTTGCGGGAATATTCCCCTGTCCGCATTGCCGGTGGAGAAGTTTTCACTCGCCGCCAGAGTTTTATGCCGTGGATTGAGCGCGGTGCGTATGATATTATCCAGCCCGATGTTACGAAGGTGGGGGGTATTTCTGAAGTGCGCCGCCTGATATGGTATGCGTATGACCACAATGTTCTGGTTGTCACGCATGGCTGGAATACCGCTATTGGCTTCCTCGCAGATCTTCACCTGGCTGCTGCACACCCCATTGCGCGCTGGGTCGAATATATTACCCCCTCGCCTTATATCGAAGATATTGTCACCACGCAGTTTGCACTGGATGAAGACGGATTGCTCACCATTCCCACAGGGCCGGGCCTCGGTATAGAGCTCGATTGGGATGCGGTGCGCCATTACTCAGGGAAGCAATAAGGGATAGATCTATGCCCAAATTTTTATCGCATCGAATATTGAAATACGGGTCTAATGCTCTTGCGGCTGTGTTGATTGCGCTGAGTATTCTGGCGGTGGTTAATTTTTTGACCACGCGGTATCACGCGCGCTTTGACCTGACGGCTCGCGGTCTTTATACGCTGTCGCCCCAAACAATTTCTATTTTGGAAAATTTGTCTGAGGATGTCAATGTGGTAGCGTTTTTCCGCGAAGCAGAACAGCGCGATTACGAGCATTTGCTCAAGCAATACGCCTATCATTCGAGGCGTTTTGCTTATCGGTTTGTCGATCCCGACAGAGAGCCGATTGAGGCCAGGCGATATACTGTGACGCGATATGGTGTTTCGGTGGTCGAATATGGGAATCGAGAAGAGCGCATTCAGGAAACGTCAGAAAAGGCACTGACCAATGGCATTGCGCGTTTGATGAGCGAAGAGCGGCAGGTGGTCTATTTTGTGGGGGGACACGATGAGGCGCATCCCGACGATCAATCAGAGCAGGGTTTTTCCGGGATCAAGCAGTTGCTCATAGAAGGCAACCACGATGTGCGCCCATCCCTGGTGCTGGCGCAATCACAGCGCGTGCCAAGAGATTGTGATGCGCTGATTGTCGCAGGACCTAAACGCCCGTTTTTGCCAGCAGAGATCGATATTCTATCGACGTACCTCAATCAGGGGGGGGCGGCGTTCTTCTTGTTGGATCCCCTCATCGATACAGGGATTGAGCCGCTGTTGCGAAAGTGGTCTATTGGCCTGCGAAATGATTTTGTGGTCGATAAAAGCCAGGTGTTGCCGGGCGCAGATTTTTCGGTTCCCGTGACGACGCATTATAGCAAACATCCCATTACGGATAAGCACTCGGGATTGCAGACGTTCTATCCGCTGACACGCTCAATGGAACGCGTGGGATCTTTGCCGGGTGCTGATGTTTCTTCTCTGGTGCTGTCTTCGCCAAACAGTTGGAGTGAGACCAATTTGGACGCTATTTCCGCTAAAGATAAAGAGGCGGTGCAATACACATCCGGGGCAGATCGCCCGGGACCGCTGTGGCTGGCGATGGTCGTGGAAGGTCCGGCCACTATTGCTGCAAAAGCTGGTGATGAGCGGCGTGGCGGGCGTGCGCGGATTGTGGTCTTTGGCGATTCGGATTTTGCGAGCAATCGCTTTGTGGAGGTGGCGGGCAATGGCGATTTGTTTATGAATGCAGCGAATTGGTTGCTCAGGGCGCGCGATAAAATTACGATTCGGCCCAAGAGCACGCAATTTCGCCCGTTGACATTAAACCCGGGCGATGAATTTTGGATTCGGTGGGTGTATTGGCTGGCGTTGCCTGGTATTCCAATTGTCGCGGGTGTGCTGGTCTGGTGGCGCAGGCGATGAGAAGTGTGATCCGCAGATGACGCAGATGAACGCAGATATAAGAAGAAGGGCCGGTTGGGTGGGGTAACTGACAATTGAGGAAAAAATTGTGGGTATTAAGGTGACAGCGATTTTGGCGGTTTTGCTTTTGGGGTTGGTAGGGTTTGTCTTTTTATATGAACGCCCTCGCATGGCAGAGGAACAGCGCGAGATTGAGGTGGAGAATGCGTTTATTGAAGTTCAGCGGCATCGCGTTGCGCGGTTGACGTTGACCAATGAATACGGGCACTTTATCGCTGAAAAGCGCGGCAATGAGTGGGTGCTGGTCGCGCCGTTGGAAGTGCCTGCAGATTGGATAGAATTTGAGGGTATGATCGAGATCGCACAGATTGTTGAACGCGGTCGTGTTGTGGTTGATGAAGGCAATTACGCAGGGACTAATCTCGCCGACTTTGGGCTGGATCCTCCCGTGGTTGAGGTGCGATTTGAACCGGCATCAGGCGATCCCGTGTGGTTGTTTTTTGGAGATGATATTCCCTCAAAGCAGGGGTGCTATCTGACCTGGTCGGGAGGGGATAAGGTCGTATTGACCAAAAAACAATATCGCGCGCGGTTTAATCGTCCGCTGATGGCATTGCGCGATACGCGGGCGTTTTCCTTTGATCCCGATCTGGTCTCGCGAGCGTATTTTCAAACGCCTGGAGGTGTTTATGAGGTCGTGCGGGATGGGTTGAAGTGGCATCTTGTGGCGCCGATAAAAGAACGGGCTGATGCGCGCGAGATTTTGACATTGTTGAGACAGTTGAAAGATGAGCGCGTTACATCTTTTCACAAAGAGGCGGTGGTAGATCCCACAATTTACGGGTTCGATAATCCGGATTACAAAGTCGTGTTGCATCTAAAAGACAATGAAGTGCCCAATACGCTGTTGTTGGGCAAGCGCGTTCCCAATGTTCGGCAGAAACTTTGGTATGGGCGCATAATGAGTCGGCCGCAGGTGTTTATCGTCGAAGAATTGCTCCCAGTAGCTCTGGATATTACATTGAACCGGTTGCGTTACAAGCGCGTTTTTGAGTTTGATCGCAGGGGTGTTGACCGCGTGCGTTTGGCCTATCGAGACAGTGTGGTGAATTGCGCGAAGGATGGCGATGGCTCGTGGCAGGTGGTGATGGGGGATGGGCGCGTTGTAGAAGGGGGGGCTAACGTTGAGGATTTGATTGACCGCGTTCATAATCTGGTCGTTGCCGAGTTTCCCGATCAAGTGGATAAATCCGCCGCAGATAGTCTGAATGATCCCGTGTTGACGGTTTCTCTGTGGCGAGGTGAAATTCTGGTGCAAGAACTGATCATTGGGCAGGCCAACAATTTTTGGTACGGCAAGGCCAAAACACGTCGCGAGGTGGTTATGTTGCCGTATTCGGTGATGTCGTGGTTGCAACTGGACAGGTTTTTGGGCGCGATGCAAAAAGGAGCATAATGGACAGCAATGCGTGCAATTTATTTTTTTTTCGCAATGTGGATCGGGACACAAACCGTTCCTGCCGATGCAGCGGTAGAATTCCTGACAGGGGTTGACCGCGATACCATTACAATTGGCGACCCTATTGTTTTGCGCCTGCGCGTCCATCGCGGGGCTGATGAGAAGGCGAAAATTGCGTATGGGAAAGATTTTCCTCATCCATTCGAGATTCGACACACAGGCGTAGTTGAAACAGAGCGACTCGAAAATGGACTTGTGCGGGAAACGCAAGACCTCGTGCTGGCGATTTATCAGGTGGGCGCGTTTCGCGTGCCACCCGTTTCCGTGCATTTTGTCAATGCAGAGGGCGATTCTGGAAAAATCGCGTCGCAACCCATTGATGTATTGGTGCGGAGTGTCAGGCCAGAAGGTACAACAGATATTCGCGATGTGAAGCCTCCGATGGTTGTGGTGGCACAGATTCCCGTGTGGTTTTGGCTGGCGGTTGGCGGGCTGATTCTATTGCTTTCAGGATTGGTCTGGTATATTTATCGACGCAGGCGTCGCCCCAAATCCGAGTTGCCACCGCTGCCTGTCAACTGGTTAGAGGAATTGGACAGAGTGGGGCAGTTGGGTCTGATAGAGCAGGAAAACTACCGGCAGTATTATTCCCTATTATCGGCTGTTTTGAGGCGGTGTTTGGAAGCCAAAACCCCCGTGCATGCGGTGGAGCGCACGACGTTTGAGATTGGGCGGGATTTGCGTGCCCATGCGTTTGACGATCAATTAGTGATGGCTATTGAAGGCTTTTTGAATGAAGCGGATCGGGTCAAGTTTGCCAAATTTGCACCGCGTGATTACATGGCGCGCGAGGCGATGGATGGCGTGCGCGACATTGTGAGCACTCTGGTTACACCTTCTGTGACGCAGGAGACAGTCCAGTGATGCGTTTTGCCAATCCGGAGTGGTTGCTGCTCCTGTTGTTTATTCCGGTACTCATCTATCGCTATATTGGGCGCGAAAGGCGCAAGTCGGGGCGCATTCGTTTTTCCGATACGCGCCTTTTTCGGCGTATTGCTCCGTCCTTTTCGTTGAAGTTGCGGCACAGTTTGATCGCGTTTCGGTGTGTGGCTCTCGTCTTGCTCATTGCGGCGATGGCGCGGCCGCAGTCGGGGCGCGAAGGACGTGAAATTTTGAGTCAGGGCATTGATATTGCGCTGGCGATTGACGTGTCGAGCAGTATGGAGGCCAAAGATCTGGCGGACCAGCGCAAGACTCGATTGGAAGTGTGTAAAGAGGTGGTGACGCAATTTGCACAGGGACGCGCCAATGATCGCCTGGGGCTTGTGGTTTTTGCCGCAGAAGCCTATACACAATGCCCGCTCACGTTGGATTACGGCGTGTTTTTGAGTTTTCTCGATGGTGTTGAAATTGCTGGCAAAGACTGGGATGGCACTGCGATTGGTTTGGGGATCGCAACTGCGGTGAATCGTTTGCGAGAATCTGAAGCCAAGAGTAAGGTGATTATTTTGTTGACGGATGGGAAGAATAATCGCGGTGAGATTGATCCGATGACTGCAGCGCGCGCAGCAGAGGCTGTGGGTATTCGCATTTATGCGATTGGCGCGGGCAGCAGGGGAACGATTATGCAGGAGGTCGATGGGATTTTTGGTAAGCGATTTGTACCGGTCAAAGTTGAGATAGACGAAGAAACGCTTAAAAAAGTAGCGGATGCAACAGGTGGGAAATATTTCAGAGCGACGAGTGAAGAAAAGCTGGAAGAGATATACGCCGAGATTGGCGAAATGGAAAAGACCGAGATCAAAGTGCGCGAGTATGTGGATTATCGCGAGTTGTTTCACCTGTTTCTCTATCCGGGTCTGGCACTGCTATCATTGGAATTGGTGCTGGGCAATACGCGCTTTCGGAGGTTGCCGTAGATGCGATTTGGCGATCCACAGGCTTTTTATTTTTTATTATGTGTGCCGGTTTTTGCGTTTTTTTACTGGTGGGCTTTTCGGCGCAAGCGCAGGGCACTATATGCGTTTGGCACTCCTGGGTTGATGGATAAACTCGCTTCGGGTGTCAGTCACATGCGGCAGGGCATAAAATCTGCGCTGATGTGTGTCGGGTTTGTTTTTTTAATTCTGGCACTGGTGCAACCGCAGTTTGGTACCGAATTGGAATTGATTCATCGCCGGGGCGTCGATCTGGTGGTTGTTCTGGATACGTCGTTGAGTATGTTGGCCGAGGATATTAAGCCCAATAGGCTGGATCGCGCGCGTTTTGAAATTGAGGGGTTGATCGATCGCCTTGAAGGCGATCGCATCGGCCTGGTGGCTTTTGCCGGTTATAGCCATGTACTCTGTCCGCTTACGCTGGATTATGGCGCGGCAAAGATGTTTTTGGGGCAGGCCAATATCACATTGATTTCAGAGCAAGGTACGGCAGTTGCCGAAGCGATTCGTGCGGCCATACGGGGATTTGGGTCGCGCAATGGGAAATACAAGGCACTCATTTTGATTACGGATGGTGAAAATCACGGGGGTGATCCCATTGCAGCAGCGCGAGCGGCAGCGGAAGAAGATGTACGAATTTTTGCTGTGGGTGTGGGGACTGCGGAAGGTGAGTTGATCCCGATTCGCGATGGCGATAGGGTAGATTATTTGAAGGATGCTGAGGGCAAGATTGTCAAGACGCGGTTGGATGAAGCAACTTTGAAGGAGATTGCGCGTGTGACCGATGGGTTATATGTGCGTGCCAGCGGTGGGGGGATTGGATTGCAGGCGGTGCATGAACGGATTGCAGAGATGGAGAAGCGCGATTTGGGTACGCAGCGTTACGCACAGTATATTCACAGGTTTCAATGGCCGTTGGCTTTCGCGCTGTTGTGTTTTGTGAGCGAAGCCCTGTTATCGGATCGGCGACGCGGTGAAGAAGTGTGGCGCGGGCGATTTGAGACTTAGACTATGGACGTGAGGTTATGAAGCGATTTCTATATGTTTTGCTGGTGTTGCCATTTTTGGGGTGGACATTTCTCGATCCTGTGGCAAAAAAGAATGAAGAGGGCAATTCCCTGTTTGAGAAGGGGGAGTACGAAGCGGCATTGCGTCGGTATTTGGAAGCGCAACAAGAGGCGAGATCGCGACCGGAGTTGCATTTTAATGCTGGTGATGCGCTCTACAAGCAGGGCAAATATGCCGAGGCCATGCAGGAGATGGGGCGTGCCACTGAAGACACATATCCGGATATGTCTGCTGCTGCACATTATAATTTGGGCAATGCGCTGTTTCGGCAGGAGAAGTTTCAGGAAGCTGTGGGAGCTTATAAGAAATCACTCGAGATGAAGCCGGATGATATAGACGCCAAAATTAATTTGGAATTGGCGTTGGAAAAACTGGATCAGGATGGGCAGGATGGGCAAGATGAACAGGATAAAAATCAAGATCAAAACCAGGATCAAAACCAGGATCAAAACCAGGATCAAAATCAGGACCAGGATCAGCAGGATCAAAATCAGGATCAAAATCAGGACCAGGATCAACAGGATCAGCGAGATCAGCAGAACCAACAGCCCGATCCCAGAGAGATGACGCCTGAGGAGGCAGCTCGGATTCTCAATGCGATGAAGGCGCGAGAGGAAGAATCCCAGAAGCGACGCAAATTGAAGTTGCGGGGCAGGAGATATGACGGCAATGCGTGGTAGGGAAATATGGATATTTTTGTGCGGTGTTTTGTTTGCTCTATTATGGGCACAAGGGGCTGATGCACAGGATGTGACGGTGCAGGCTTCGGTGGATCGCGCTCGGGTAGAAGTTGGCGATCTGATTCAGTTCACTGTGGAGGTGGCGGCCGCGCAGATGGGGAGCGTATCCGCCCCTCAGGTCCCCACGCCCGATGGGATGCAATTGACGGGGAGTACGTCCTCTACGTCGATGTCTGTCAGTATTGTCAATGGCGCGATGACAACAAAGCGCACAACGGCGTATGTTTTCTCTTTTCGCGCACAGCGAGCAGGCACTTATGTGCTCGGTCCGGCACAGTTGGCCCATGAAGGTAAGACGATTCGGTCTGATCAGGTGCGCGTTGAGGTCGTGAAAAGGAGTGGTCGTCCGCAGACGCGCCCTGCGCCGTCAACGGGACGGTCAATGGGACGGTCAGAGATTCGGGAGATTGAACAAAATTTGTTTTTGCAGGCGATTCCCGAAAAGCGGGTGGTTTATGTGGGGGAACAGGTGGGTGTGACATATAAATTGTTTACGCGCTATGATTTGCGAAATGTGCAATACGGCCATGTGCCGACATTTACGGGATTTTGGGCAGAGACTGTTTTTGATGCCCAGCGTTTGAATATGCAGCGAGAGGTTGTCGGTGGGCGCGCGTTTAATACGGCATTGCTTAAGCGTTTGGCACTGTTTCCAACAACGGCGGGCAAGCACACCCTGGAGCAACTTGAGGTGAATTGCGAAATTGTTGCGGGACGGCGGTCGCGCGGTCTGTTCGATTTTGATCCATTTGATACGCAGCAGGTGACAGTGCGGTCAGGCGATATTGAAATTGAGGTGAAACCACTGCCTGCTGGTGCACCGAAGGGTTTTGGCGGTGCTGTTGGACAATTTGAGATGCGCGCAGAGGCGATTCCAGATAAGGTAAAAGCCGGCGATCCCGTTGCGGTGAAGGTGGTGGTGCAAGGTGCGGGAAATTTGCACGCGATTGACGAGCCGATTCGCCCTGAGCGGTCGGGTTTTAAGTTTTACGATCCCAAGACGAATTTGGAAACACGGAAACAAGGCACGCGCATAAGTGGACAAAAAACTTTTGAGTATGTGGCGATTCCGCAAAAAGCAGGGCAGGTGATATTGCCGCCTTTTACACTGGCCTATTTTGATCCCGGGCAGGGGCGGTATAAAACCGTGCGGACCAAATCTATTGCGTTACATGTGACGCCAGGTGAACTGGCACCACAGCCGGTTGATGGTTTGCGGGGCGAAGAAGTGCGTGCGCTGGGGAGCGATATTCGGTATATCAAGCCCGACCGAATCCATTTGGCTGATCAGGGCTTGTTGCTCTATCAGCGCAGTGGGTTTTGGCTTTTGCAGTTGGTTCCCATTTTGGGGGTGGTTGGCGCGTATGCTTATCGGCGTCATCGCGTGCGTTTAGAAGGCGATGTGGCTTATGCGCGCAGAAGGCGTTCGCGCTCGGAAGCACAGCGGCGTTTGGGCAAGGCCAAAGGGTTACTGGAGGCAGGCGATAGCGCGGGTTTTTACGGGGAAGTTCACAGGTCTTTGTCGCAGTTTGTCGCAGATCGAACCAATCGCTCGGCGGCGGGTTTGACAGCGGATCATATTGGTGCTGTGCTGGTGGAGCACGGTGTAGATGAACAGGTGATTACAAGTGTTCAAGACGTATTTGGGCAATGCGATCAGGCGCGGTTTGCGCCAGGGCAAATTTCGGAAGAGCAGATGCAGGCGTTGTTCGCGCAAACCGAAGATTTGATCGGTGCGTTGGAGCGGTGTATTTAGTTATGAGGACGGTGATAGAACGGCTGTTATACCCCCTTGTCGCGGTTGCGATACTTGGCGTGGATGTGGTATTTGCCTCAGACGCTCTCGTCGCGCTGTATAATCGGGGCAATGAACACTATCGCGCAGGGGATCTTGATGCGGCGATTTCGGCTTATGAGCGCGTTATCGCACAGGGGCTGAATAACGGCGAAGTGTATTATAATCTGGGCAATGCGTATTTCAAAAACGCGCAAATTGGGCGTGCAATTTTATCTTATGAACGCGCGTTGAATTTGATGCCGGGTGATCGAGATGTTCTGGCGAATTTGCAATTTGTCAATGCCCAAAAGATAGATCGAGAAAGCGAAGATGAGGCCAATATTTTGACGCGGGTTTTGCAATCGGTTTTTGCATTTTTTACGCTTGACGCGCTGGCAGTTATGGTTTGTGTGTTTGTTTTTGGTGTGGGCGGTGTGGTGGTGTGTTGGATTTTTTTGCCCGTTCGTCGCTTGTTGTGGGGGGGGCTGGTGGTGGTTTTTGTAGGCGGATTTTTAGGCAGTGCGGCTATGCTGGCGTTTAAGGCGCATCAACACAGCATTCCCAAAGCTATCATTTTGGTGGATGAGGCTATTGGCCGCAGCGGACCTGGCTCCGATTTTTTACAGGTGTTCACACTTCACGAAGGCACCAAGGTGGAGATTGAGCGCGTTGAAGGCGGGTGGTTGCTGGTGCGCCTGCATTCGGGCCTCGGCGGTTGGATTGAGGCGCGTGCGTTAGAGCGGATTTGAGGATGGCGATAGTCTTTCTAACTATTTTTGACGTAGAACACGTTTTGATGAAGGATATAGAGTTATGGGTGCCATTATTCCAGGTCTTCTGACGGTTATCGTGGTGATTATCAGTTTTGCCATTGTGCTCGGCATTTTTCTTTTTTTTGGCTGGCTCTTGACGCTTTTTCTGCCCTTCTCTCTGTTCGAGGGTGTCCTGCTATCTATGATTGCCTGCCTCGTAACCGGGAGCTTATGGCAAACCCTCTGGCGTTTCCGTACATCTGGTGAGGAAGATGAGAACGATTTTGAAGCGGACGAGATTCCCGGGTCTCGGTTCTGGAGCACGTCTGCGGAGCGGACATGGGAGAATTGGTTCCGATACATTATTGCGAACTCGGTGTATGAGGACCTGCCCAATTCACCTCATTGGGTGGAGGTCATGAGTGAAGAACACCTGCAAGACCTGTGCATCTGTCTGGCAGATGCAGCCCTTGAGATATTGAAGTCGAAGTCACCTCGGTCCACACGGTTGAGAGTGAGCAAGGGGAGTTTGAAACACGAAATGGTCAAAATAGGACACCCGTCGTATCACGATGGCCTCTTGAATCCGGCAGTTGCAGCGGTGAATGCTGTATTGATGCCTATGGAAGGCTTGTTGAGACAAATCGTCAGGGAGCAGTCGTGGGACGAGCCAGCGGGCGTGCCTGAGGTGTGGTAGCCTGCCGCCTAACTGATCGCTGCATTTGCATAAATCACGGTGAGCTACATTTCAATCGATGGAAACAACAAGGTTCAAATTTTCTTTTCGAAGCAGGTCTTGTAGTGTAAGTTGAACCCAAAAGCTCTCTGGCTCGCCGAGTTGTCTGGCAATTTTGGCTGCCCTGCTGGGGCTTGGGATTCTTCTTCTATTTCTATATCACAAAGACTCTGGGGTGAGATCCCCAAAAAAACAGCAAACTCCCTCTGGCTTTTCTCCTCTCCCATTCGATAGCTCGCCAGAGCATTTCCAAATGTCAACCGTCCAAAGTCTTTCTCCAGTTCAGAAGTCCCATATTGTTCTTTAGTAATCATGTTTGTTTATCTCCTCATGCATCAATCAGCCCCGTCAACAGTGCTGTCATCGCGGCGTGGTTTTGAGCCGCGATTCAGCCTATCAGACAAAAATAAAAAATAATAGCTAATTTTTGAAAAACCAGTTAGTTTTTGTTAAAGTGAAATTTGAACAGGTCGCTATTAACCCATAGATTTGTCGATACCAATATGATTTTGTCAAAAATCGCTGATGTTATAAAATGAGGCTACATGAGATTACAGCGTGTATATGTTGATACTTCTGTCATCGGCGGTTGCCATGATGATGAATTTGCCCCCTGGTCAAATGGCTTGATGAAAGATTTTCGTTTGGGCAACTTCCGTCCGGTCGTATCCGAAGTCGTTGACGCGGAGATTCGGGATGCCCCTGAGCCTATTCGAGATATTTATTCGGAACTATTGACTCTGGAGCCTGAATTTCTCAACGCTACAGAGGAAGCTGTGCAACTTGCTGAAACCTACCTGGAAAGACGGATTCTGACGGCCAAATTCCTCGATGATGCCTTGCATATCGCTTTGGCTTCGGTTGCAGAAGTCGATGTGTTGGTTAGCTGGAACTTCAAGCATATCGTACACTTTGACAAGATACGTCTGTTCACCGCTGTGAACATTGAGCTGGGATATAAACCATTACAGATATACTCTCCGCGTGAGGTGACCAATTATGGAGACGAAAAAGACGTTTGATGCGGTTAAGATGGTGCGCCGGATTCGAGACGCGCATTATGAGCAACTCAAGGATAGAACGGTAAAAGAGCAATTGGCATTCTACCAAAGCAAGTCTCAGGCATTACGTAACGAATTGAAACAGAAACTGCATTATGACGGCGAATGATCCCAAGACAACACGACGCGTATGAAGAAAAATAAAGAGAGATGTTTTGAAATGCGAAGAATACAGTCACCGGTTCATCGCACCGGCCCATTCTATGCCGTTCTCCCAAT
>JAGWBW010000286.1:7739-8656 GCA_021295695.1 Candidatus Latescibacterota bacterium | reverse complement strand
CGCATCGACATGTTCCCCACCCTCAAAGTAAAAGAGAAAAACGGGAAATTCAATCTCCGAATCACCGGACCCAACAGAGGTCCTGCTTACCACCTCAACTGGGACGCGCCCAACCCCGCCTTGCGAGAAGCTTTTCGCAACAAAAACGTCCGCATCGCGCTCTCGCACGCTGTAAACCGCGAAGAAATTGACGAAATCGTCTTCCACGGCCTCCTCGATCCCTCGGGCTATTCCTTTGGACCTATAAGCCCTTATTTTTCTCCGGAAGCCTACAAAAAATACGCCGAATACGACCCCGACAAAGCCAGACGCCTTCTCCAACGCGAAGGCTATATCGACNNNNTCCGAAACGGCTCACGCTTTGAGCTCACCATCGACTTCGTGCATCCCGGCGGCATGTTCAACGGTCAACCCGTCTCTGTACTGGTTGCCGATCACTGGCGAGCCATAGGGATCAAAGTCAACCTCAACGGCGGCCTGCGCGACATCATTGTCCCTCGTCGCTACAACTGCGAATACGATGTTCACTACTGGGGCCTCGAAGGACCCAATGCCCCCTTAACATATCCCATTGGCTGGGCTATCCTGGCTAAAAACGTACCCTATTGGCATCAGAAAGCTTGGGACGAAGGTCCCCCCTGGCTGCGCGAAGCCACCAAATACGTCCGATTGGCAATGACCACTGTCGATACCGCAAAACTCCGCACTTACATGACCCGCGTGCGCGACCTCCACACGGAAAATGTCCCCATCATCACCATCGGCTCTGCGTACCACGTTTGGGGTGCCAGCAGTCGTCTGGGCAATATCCCTTATGAAAACGTGGCCGACAACGCCTTTCTGGGCTGGAGCCGGCCGGTGTTTCACGAGCAGATATTTGTGAAAAGCCACTAAAAAAAAGACCTCAGAAAATTCGC
>JAGWBW010000286.1:4558-7351 GCA_021295695.1 Candidatus Latescibacterota bacterium | reverse complement strand
TCGGCTGCGCGCTGGGCGTGCGCGATATCTGCATTGGTCTTGATACAGACGCGCAGCAAATTGCAACCAAGCGCGTCAGCCAGATCGAGATGCGGAGTAATATTCCGCAAGCTCTCCGGTCCATCGGCGCCATTCTCGGGTATGGCAAAATCGCCAGTCGCCATTGAAACCGCGAGATTGTGCCTCTTCAAAATACGTTGCACTTCAACAATGCGTTCGGGCGGACTGTGCGTACCCACGCCCGACGCACGCATGCAAAGTGCTTTATAACCTGCGCTTTGGGCAATCTCCGCGAGTTCGGGCAGAGCAATTGTCAAATTGCGCTTATTGCGAAAGCTTTCGGCCACGCGAACAGAGAGAGAAAGTTGCATTGCGATCTCCANAAAATTTCAACTTGCATCCGATAGAATTTTAACTATTCTTACCCTTATCATAGATTGTTTACTCGCCACTGCGACGGAAGGTGGATGTCATGATTGAAATGCGGATTGTGGATTTACGTCAAGATCATTCGGAACAGAACGTGGTGTGGCTGCAAAGTGTTGAGGGCAGTGTGATGGTGCCCATTGAAATTGGTCCTGTCGAATATCGGTCTATTCGTTCAGAACTCGCAGGTAAATCTATGCCGCGACCTCTTGCGTATGATTTGATGTGTGCAATGCTGGAACATTTTGATGCCGAAGTTGAAAAGGTGCAGATTGTCGATCTGAAAGATCAGATTTTTTTTGCCGAACTCATCCTTTTTGCTCGGGGTGAGCAAGTGCGTTTAGACGCCCGCCCCAGTGATAGTATCGTGCTGGCACTCAAATTTGACGCACCCATTTATATGGACGCCAAAATCATTCAGCAAGTGGGATTCAAAGTAAACCGCACCAAATATGGTTATGAACTTAAGCAATTAAATCCACCCCAGGAACCCGATTTTTCCGAAGAACCTGTTTTGGACATCGCGCAAGCAACCGAGCAGCCAATAGAAGGTATTGATTCGCGGGGACAAGATATCGATCCAGATGAATTGCTGGAAATTTTGAAAGAGCAGATGAATAAAGCGGTTAAGGAAGAGCGCTACGAAGACGCGGGAATGATTCGAGATGAGATCGAGCGGATAGAAGAGAAAAGTGAGACCTAAGAAGTTGTTTTAAAACTCATTTTGCCTCTTTCCCGGCTATGATTTATTGCCCTGTCATTCTGAGCGGAGCGTAGCGGAGTCGAGGAATCTCTTACCAACGCAGGTGGAAAAGATGCTTCGGCTACGCTCAGCATGACAAAACGCCTGACATGCGTAACATCAGTTATTAATTTTAAAACAGCTTCTAAGCGGGTTGCAACACAGTGCTGTGCGCTTCGACATGGCCGATATTTTCGTCGATTTCGCGGCGGTTCATCATCCCAACGGTAATGGCGTCAATAGCCGGGATATCGAGAACATAGTGGATGGCATCGCGTGCGGGCAGGTCGCCGCGTCCCACGACTTTCATGCCGTAAACACCGATATCGTTGGCCTCCATTTCTTCCAGAATGGGAACGACGCGTTCGGGGGGACCATCCATATTCTTCCCAGCGTAATTGATACGCGCCAAAACAACATCTACCCATGGGCTAATAGCTGCTTGCTCGAAGGCATCGATATCGTGACAGGAAACACCGTGTGCGCGAATGATGCCTTTTTGCTTTTTATCGGACAGGACATCCATAACGCCTCGATAGGAGAAAGGCCAGTTCACATCTGTCAGGCAATGCATGAGAACGATATCGATATAATCCGTATCTATCTCGCTCAAAATGCGGTCCATATCGCACTCCGCCTCATAAGCTGTTGTCGCGCGGATTTTGGATGTAATCACAACCCGGTCGCGATCGATATGCGCCAACGCGCCTGCGAGATGGGCATGACTGCCGTATTGATCGGCACTATCCCAAAATGTAATGCCTCGTTCAAAGCCATAGATGAGCAAGTCAGTGAGCGCGCGCGTCCCCAGATCCGTCTGGTTGGAACGCCCGCCCCAGCCATTGGTGCCAGTACCAAAACTGAGTTGCGAGACCAATATACCGGTAGTGCCGAGTTCGACAGTCTTCACGGTAAACTCCTTTCCCGTCTTCTATATTTTTTCTTACAATATTTTCATTATATTAAAGCACAGCTTTGCATTCGTCAATGGATTTTGGTCCCTCTCCTCTGAGGAAGGAAGGAATATTACCACCATGAGACTCGGGCTTATTGGATTGCCACAGGTCGGTAAAAAGACACTATTCCGCTTGCTAACCGGGCATACAGGTGAAATGGGGCAGGCAAAAGTGCGAGATGTGCGGTTTGATCGGCTCGTGGAAATGTATAAACCCGCACGCGAAGTACCTGCGGAAATGGCATTTGTGCTATTGCCCGACCTGGACACACAGGCCGATCGCAACATACCTGTTTTTCAAGGATTGGAGCAGGTAGATGTAATCTGCTACCTCGCCCGGGTATTTGAAAACGACACCGTCTTTCACATTGCAGGCGATATAAATCCCAAACGCGACATACGAGCTTTTTGGGAAGAACTATTACTCGCCGACCTGATCTTTGTAGAAAAGCGACTGGAGCGAATAGCACAAGACCGGCACACAAAAGACAGACTGCGAGCAGCGCAAGAAAAGGACTTAATGACGCGCATGCAGGCGCATCTGGAAACCGGAAAACCCCTGCGCCAATTTGCACTGACCTCAGAAGAAATAAAACTGACATCCAGCTATCCCTTCTTAACCACCAAAGCAGTAATCGTAGTGCTAAACACAGACGAAGACCAGATCGGC
>JAGWBW010000286.1:1636-4411 GCA_021295695.1 Candidatus Latescibacterota bacterium | reverse complement strand
CCCTCGGATTGATTTCATTCTTCACAGTAGTCAACGACGAAGTACACGCCTGGACCATTCCGAGAGGTTCCCTATCACCGCAAGCGGGCGGCGCAGTCCACGGAGACATTGAGCGGGGATTCATCCGGGCCGAAGTCATGCGCTACGAAGACTTAATCGCACTGGGAGACGAGCAAAAAGTAAAAGCAGCGGGCAAGCTCATGGTCAAAGGAAAAGACGCAGAGATCTTTGATGGCGATGTGATACACTTCTTGTTCAAGGTTTGAGATTAGCCCTTTAGCCGTTATTTTCCTTTACTTATAGACCCTTTTTGCATATTATTCCTCGCTCTACAAACACCACAACAGGAGATCGCATTATGGCCGCCAAAATCTCGGAAATATTCACCGAATACGAAGAAGCGAACAAAGACCTGGAGCCTACGACCAGTAAGTTTGATACCGAACAAGAAATCCCGGTGGAAAAGCATTGCTGCATCACGGGCGAAGCGGTAAAATCGAGCTTTTGCCGTTATCCCGACACAAAAGAAGACACCATGATGGTCATGTCAAAAGAGCAGATGCTATTGCACTCCCGCAATGGTTTAAATATTTCAGAAATATTTAAACAAGTATTGGCACTTCGCAGAAAACGGGAAGAGTAGGCGGCTCCCATCGCGATTTCCATCCCTCCACCCCCTTCGAGAAATGCGCGTGAAAGACGGCATTTTGAAATACGGCTTTGTGGGTCCAGCACTGATCTTTCTGATCGCGTTCAACATCTTTCCCCTCTTTTACAACATCTACCTCAGCTTTACCGATGCCGAACTCAGTGGCGGTGCTACACAGCTCATAGGGGGGCGCAACTACGGCGTCATCTTTGACGACACGCGCTACAGCACCGCCCTTCGCACAACCGGACTATTCGTCGTTCTGGCAGTCGCGGTCGAACTCCTTCTCGGCTTTGCCCTTGCCCTCGCCCTTCAAAAACCCTTTTGGGGCAAACCCATCATCACCACCATTCTCCTGGTGCCCATGATGTTATCCCCCGCAGTTATGGGCCTGTACTGGAACTTTATTCTCAATGGGCATTACGGTGTCGTCAATCAAGCACTATCTGTCTTTGGTCTCTTCCAACCGCAATGGCTAACCGACCCCGACCTGAAACTCTTCTCCATCCTGATGATCGACATCTGGATGTGGACGCCATTTATGATGCTCATCGCACTCGCCGGTCTCAACGCCATACCCAATCACCTCTACGAAGCCGCTGCCATTGATCGGGCATCCCGTTGGACCATCTTTCGGCGCATCACCCTTCCCCTGTGCTCACCCCTCCTCTTTCTCGCAGTCCTGCTGCGCACCACAGATGCCCTCAAGCAATTTGACCTCGTCATGGCTGTTACAGGTCCCAATGATCGCGCGACCCAGACATTGAGTGCCCTGCTCTACCAGGTCATGTTTCGCGGCTACAAAATTGGACTGGGCAGCTCTTATAGTATCGTCATTCTTCTCATCGTCATCGCGCTCGCAAGTATATTTATCCGATACATCGCCAGCATCCAGGCAAAACAGGGAAGGGAAAGCGCGTGAAATACTCGAGATGGCTCGTCATCATCCCGTATTTTTTTCTCGCCACACTGCCCCTGTGCTGGCTACTTCTCACCTCCTTGAAAACCCAGGAAGCAGCGATCAGTTCCACAGCTTCTCTTATACCATCCACCGCAGAAAATATCGCCCCTGGAGACCTGAGTTTTTCGGCCACATTGGACGCCTATCGCAAACTGGCAACACCACATACAGGCAAAGCACACGCATTTTTTCACTACCTCCTCAACAGCGTCATCATCGGCCTGCTCAGCACCCTAACATCTGTCGTCCTCGGAACGGGTTGCGCGTATGGATTTAGCCGATTTCGCATTGCAGGCGCGCGGGATTGGCTATTCTTCATCCTTTCAACCCGCTTCCTGCCCCCGCTTGCCGTCGTAGTTCCCGTACTAATGATGTACCGCGTCTTTAACCTGCCCAATACACACCTGGGCCTCATCCTTCTCTACACAGCATTTAATCTCTCGCTCGCGGTCTGGCTGATGAAGGGATTCATAGACGAAATACCCCGGGCGTATGAAGAAGCCGCCCTCGTTGATGGATACAGCCCATTTCAAGCATTTTACAAAATCATCTTGCCCCACTCGGCAACTGGCATGGCAGTAACTGCTGTTTTCTGTCTCATATCCGCCTGGAATGAATACGGTTTCGCGCTTGCACTCAACAACGCCGAAGCCGTAACCGTACCCGTCTATTTTGCCGGGCTTCAGGGCAACATCCAGGGTATTCCCTGGCCGCAAATTGCTGCGGGCGTTCTCATCTTTGTCGTGCCAATTGCGGTTTTCACAATACTCGTCCGCAACCATCTGCTGCGGGGTGTGACATTTGGAACGATTAAACAGTGACCCATGCCATTTCTCGAACTTCAAAATCTCCAGAAAACCTATCCCGATGGCACGCGGGCAGTCAAGGGTATTGACCTGCAAGTTGACAAAGGAGAATTTATCGTCCTCCTGGGACCCTCGGGATGTGGAAAAACAACCACATTGCGGATGATCGCGGGGCTGGAGGATCCAACCGGCGGACAGATCACACTCGACAACCAGAACGTCACGCACCTGCCGCCATCTCAGCGCGACATAGGATTTGTCTTTCAGTTTTACGCGCTCTACCCGCACATGACCGTCCAAAAAAACATCGCGTTTCCCCTTGAGAACATCGGCACATCCCCCGCAGATATCAAAGCGGC
>JAGWBW010000286.1:0-1609 GCA_021295695.1 Candidatus Latescibacterota bacterium | reverse complement strand
CCCAGACAACTTTCAGGTGGCGATCAACAGCGCGTCTCTCTCGCGCGTGCAATGATACGCACCCCGGATATCTATCTCATGGACGAACCCCTGGGCACACTCGACGCAGAACATCGGTTGGAACTCAGAGCATTTATACGCCGTCAACAACTATCACTTTCCATAACCGCTATCTACGTCACACACGACCAGGAAGAAGCCATGAGCCTGGCGGACCGCATTGTGGTCATGGACAACGGCAAAATCAGACAAATCGGGTCCCCATCAGAAATCTACAACCATCCCGCGGATCTCTTTGTCGCAAATTTTGTCGGCAGCCCGGGCATGAATCTATTAAACGGACAAATTGTACAACACGGGGACGGTCTAATTTTTACCCATCCGGATTCAGACATTCACATCCCCATCCACGCGAACATCGCGCCCAGGCGGAGTGTTCTCACACAAAGACACGAAGACACGAAGACACAATCAAGCATGGCCTCCAAACAGGTTGTGTTGGGCATGCGCCCGGAATTTATCCGCCCCGCCAATCGCGGCATCCCGGGCAAGGTCATCCTCAGCGAATACCAGGGTAGCCACGGTTATGTGCATGTAGATACGCCAATAGGCGAACTAATCATGCGTTCAACTGACCGCTTTGCCATCGGAGAAAAAATCCACCTGCACCTGAATGAAACGCATATTCGCCTGTTCGACCCAGATACGGAAACCGCCCTCGTATGAACAACCCATTTCTCAAAATCGATAACCTGTCCAAAAATTATGGCGAGACACAGGCACTCTCGGAAATTTCACTATCTCTCCACGCCGAAGAACTCCTCGTCATCCTGGGACCAACAGGTGCGGGCAAAACAACGCTCTTGCGCATCATCGCAGGCCTCGAAGCAGCGGATACCGGGCGTATCACCGTCAATGACGCAGACATAACCCATCAGCTACCCGCAGAACGCGATGTCGCCCTCGTCTTTCAGAACTTCTCACTCTATCCCAACAAAACCGTGCGCCAGAACCTCGCATTTCCACTACAAGCACCCGGGCGCAACCTCTCCAAGACAGACATAGAAAACAGAGTCTCTCACACCGCCGACTTGCTTCGCATAACCCCGCTCCTACATCGACCCGCCACGCACTTATCCGGCGGCGAAATGCAGCGCGTTGCAATCGGACGCGCCATCGTGCGCCAACCCCAACTCTTTCTCCTGGACGAACCCCTCACCAACCTGGATGCAAAATTGCGCGAAGTATTGCGCGTCGAACTCATCCGCCTCCAGCGCGACCTGGGCACGCCCATGATCTACGTCACCCACGACCGGGTTGAAGCCCTCTCAATGGGCGACCGAATCGCCGTATTGTCCGAAGGGAAAATCCTGCAAATCGGTTCCCCCGAAAAAATCTACCAACAGCCCAATTCTCCGACCGTCGCCCGTCAACTCGGCTATCCTCCCATCAATACCATAGACGTCCACAAACAGCAAAACCAATGGTTCACAGCCTCAAACCAGGCTATCATGACCGCAGACCACAACGCCCCATCAAACGCGACCCTCGGTATCCGCGGGGAAGATATTTCACCCCACGGAGGCGAAATTCCCGCGACCATCGAAGT
>JAGWBW010000285.1 GCA_021295695.1 Candidatus Latescibacterota bacterium | reverse complement strand
GCTTGAACATCGGTAATTTTCATGCTATCCCTTTCATGATTACTCACGGTTTTATCAAGGTTTTGATCGCAGCACCTGGCTTTGCCTGTGTCGCAAATGCTTCGGGTGCCTGGTCGAGTGGAAAGGCGTGGGAAACGAGTGGTTCTCGATCAATTTTTCCAGTTCTGACGAGTTCAATCCCCCGCATGTAGTCATCGGCAGTCCATGACCAGGATCCCTGGAGCGTCACCTGCTTGCGCACCACCTGATTGAAATCGAGTTCGGGTTGATCTTCAAATAATGCAACGGGAACGAGGCGACCATTTTGTTGTTTTAGCATCGTCAACCCCTGATTCGGCGAGGCTTTCGCACCAGCAGAATCGATCACCACATCGGCATTTCCACCCCGCGCACCGAATCTTTCCACAGGTCTCTCGCCACCCGTGAGTTCAATAACAGCTTCCACGGGATCTACCTCCGTCAGGTTCACAATCTCATCTGCACCCAATTGGCGCGCCATAGCCAACCGTTTCGGCGATGCATCAACCGCGATAATGCGCCCGCCCGCAGTTGCCCGAATGACCTGGATGCATCCCAGGCCGATAATTCCAACGCCCAGAATAACCACTGTTTCTCCCCCAATGGGTTTTGCCAGACCCACTGCGTGTACCGACGTGGCGAGAGGCTCCATCATCGCGCCTTCCTCAAAGCTAATGGTCTCGGGCAACCTGTAGGGACGATTGGGATTGACTTCCAGGGGAAGATATTCGGCAAACCCGCCCAATCCCCCACCAGAAATGTGGTCGCCCACCCGAAACCGCTGTACATCTCGCCCCGTCTCTACAACCTCACCGCTAAACTCGTGCCCCATGATGAGGCCCTTCTCTGTCGGACGTCCCAAAGAATCTTCAAACAGCCCGATGCGATAAGCGTGAAGATCCGACCCACAGATCCCACACGCCTTCACCCTCACCAGAATCTCATTTGCATTGATTTCCGGCTTTGGCACATCTGCCACCTGAATATCATGCGGACCGCAATAAACGGCTGCTTTCATCGCCGCCTCCTCTCAAAAGATGGCGCAACAACATCAAGCCTTGGAGGCTTCTTTGGGCCGTGCCCTCCCGGCGGTGCCATCATGCGTTTTTGGTTCTCAGTCAAATAGTCGTAGTCATCTACATTGTAATAATCAGCCCATGAAATCGTGTTCCCGGGATTGTACTTAAAGAGAAATGATCTGCGGTCGTGATTTGCTGTCCAGGGCATAGTGCCGTGTACTGTCGCCTCCGTAAAAATGATCAGGTCACCCGGCTCTAATTCGGGTTGTACGACATAATGGGCGGGCCGTTTGAAATACATAACATCTTCGGGGATGTCGAGTTGGAAGTTGGATTTGTGCGAGCCTGGAATACAGCAAAAACCGCCATCGCCCTTTCGCACGGGCGTAAGCGCATAGACCAGTGTTGTCAAACCATTGCGCATGATGCCGTCGCGATACGTATAAAAAAACGAAGATAATTCCGTTTTCGATTTCATCGTACCAGCGTGCAGCGGACCTTTGGAACCGCCTTTGTCCAAAAAAATGCAATAATCCTGATCAAAGTGGATATTCGGTCCCAAAAGTTCGATCAAATAAGGGATAATTTTGGGATGATCTATAAGACTCTGAACGCAGGGATCCCACAGTGTGATATTTCGGGCGAGTTTTAGCCCATCGTCTCGATAGATTTCAAACTGGTCGCGCGCGATGCGGTCTGCAACTTCATTGCATTGATCAACTTCCTCTTTGGAGAGCACATTTCTGACGACGAGATAACCTTCGAGGTCAAACATGAATTTTTCTTCGGGGGTCATAGCCTAATCTCCTGTGGTCTTCGCCTTGTAATCCCAATATGGTATTAAATTTAAAAAATAAAATAAAAAAAGACACCGTATCAGAGTCACGCGGCGTCAATTTCCGCTTTAATATACTCACCTTTTCGCATATACTACCAGATCTCGGGATCATTAAATTGACATTTGGACAGATCTTCGTCTCATTTAAGCGATTTTACACACAACATTGGAGGAAGTCACCATGGGAAAACTCGATGGCAAAGTAGCACTTGTCACTGGAGGCGGAACGGGCATCGGTCGCGCGGCGTCGCTGCTATTCGCCACAGAAGGCGCAGACGTCGCCGTCAACTACAGCCGATCTGAAGATGACGCCAACAAAACCTGTGCGGATATCGAAGCACTGGGGCACAAAGCCATTGCCGTCCAGGCAGATGTATCGGACGACTCAGCCGTTCGGCAAATGGTAGATCGCGTGGTCGATGAACTGGGACGCCTCGACATTCTCGTCAACAGCGCGGGCATGACGCGATTCGTGCCGCTGGACGATCTGGAAAACCTGACCGAAGATGATTGGGATCGCGCCATGGCCGTCAATGTAAAGGGTGCCTTCTTCGCAGCCAGAGCAGCAATCCCAAAGATGAAAGAGAATGACGGCGGAAGTATCGTCAACGTCGCTTCCATCTCCGGTATCTCTGGAAAGGGCAGTTCAATTGCCTATTCCGCATCCAAAGCCGCGCTGATCTGTCTGACGAATTCCCTGGCAACCAGTCAAGCGCCCGATATCCAGGTCAACGCCATCTCCCCGGGCTTTGTCGATACGCGCTGGGGAATCGGCTGGGATGCCTTCCGCAAACTTCATCTGGAAGCCACGCCAATGGGCCGCGTCGCAACCGGCGAAGACTGTGCCGACGCCATCCTCGGACTCATCCTCAGTCCCTTTGTCACTGGGGAAAACCTCATTGGAATTAAAAATTAGGAATTAAGAATTGGGAATGCGGAGTTCACTCAATTCGGAACTTCTCGCACACTTTTAGATCCAGCGAAATGCCCAGCCCCGGATCTTCGGGCACAGGCATGTGCGCGTCTTCCACGGCAAATCCATAGCCTTCTTTTGTAATGCACGCTTCCCTGATAAACGGGCGCATTCCATAAGGCAACGTGGCATTTGGCACAGCCGCGCCTATGTGTGCGTTAAACGCCGCCTGGATCGCATAGCAGTGTCCCTCCATCTGGATCCACACCGGGCATCCGGCTGCCTCTGCCATTGCCGCGGCCCGGATCACCCGGTTGATCGTACCCCCTACATTGACAATATCTATTCCATTGTGGCGCAAATGGTTCAGGATCAACCGCGTATCCGTAGTGTGAATCGCCAGAGGAGCCCGACACTTCTGCCGCAAAATCCCGTACCACTCCGGATGCGCCTTGGGCACCGGGTCTTCAAAGCATTCCACATTGGGATACTCTTGCAACGCATCGTCGATCCGCACTGTCTCCGACAGGGTATCGAATTTCTCATTTGGATCTATGCGGATCTTGTAGTCCGGCCCGCCTGCCTCGGTCATCACCTTCACCTGCCACACCGTATCCCAGGGGCGCGCCTTGATCTTGTGTAGCTTAAACCCCCGCTTTGCGCCCTCCTCGGCGTGCTTGCGGGTCTCTTCCGGAGGCAGATAAGGCGACCAGTAATCCACCGGCACCTGGTCTCTATGTTTGCCGTTGCCAATCAACCTATAGGCCGGTACCCCCAGCACCTTGCCCGCAATATCGAGAAAAGCATGTGCCCAGGGGCGCCCGAGGTTGAACATATCCAGTTCCATCGGATTCTTGCCGATATACTGCTGTGCCTGCTGCTCGGTCTGTGCCATCGAACGCCCTCCCTCCCCAATTCCCACAATGCCTTCGTCTGTATGCACCTGCACAATCACATAGGAATCCTCTTCCTCCGGCGTTGTCCCGCTCATCCCCCGCCAGGACACCATCGGCTCCTTATAGGAATCCTGCCAGGGCACGAACACGCGCATCTGTTCGACCTTTGTAATTTTCATCACGTCTCCTTTGTTAAATGAAAGATCCTAATAAATAATACGCGATGTGTGACTTTAAAAATAAATACGCTATACACCCTGTCATGCTGAGGAAGCCGATAGGCTGACGAAGCATCTGATTCTTCGACTCCGCTGCGCTCCGCTCAGAATGACAGTGCTCATTTGACCTTTGATCTTGAAGTCACACATGACGTAAATAATATATGCCAGGGTACATTACAACAGCATTCTAACAGGACTATTATTAGCTCGCCCCGCGATAAATAACCTTGACGGAATTATTTCGCGTGTGTAACGTCAGTAATCAATTTTGTTTGTACATTGCGGGAAAAACGCCATGAAAATCGCATCCATCGACATCATTACAGTCGTTGTTCCAACCATAGCTGGCCGTGTACACAGCGCGTCATTTGGTCCTGCGGGCTGGGACCAGGTTCCCAAACACATCATCAGGCTCAATACCGATGATGGGATTTACGGACTGGGAGAAACCTCGCGCGGAACACCTGAAGAAGCAATTCGGCAGGGATTTAACCAACTCAAAGGAAGAGACCCTCTCAAACTGAGCCTGCAAAACGTATTCAGAGACGCCGCTACGCACCTCAATACAGTCATACCTTTCAGAGATCCGGTTGTATCTGAAGATGGAAGAGGAACGCGCGATTGGGAAAGTTTGAATGGCTGGGGAACTGGCGCGGGTTATGAGGCTTTTGAAATGGCTGTTTTTGACATCGTGGGCAAAATCCGAAACTGCCCCGTCCACGAACTGCTCGGCGGTGCGTATAGAGACCGCGTGCCAGCGGATTACTGGATCGGCCATCAAACGCCCGAAGACTCAGCTATTAATGCGCGGCTCGGTTACGAACGCGGATTTCACGGTGTAAAAATGAAATGTACCTCTGATGAACCAATGGTCGCTCGCGTGCAGGCAATTCTGGAAGCCACAGATATATCGTTCAAATGCACAATCGATCCAAATCAGAGATTTTATCGCCCGGCAGAAGCCATTGCATTAGCAAAACAATTCGAAGCAGTCGGCAATGTCGGCGTGCTCGAAGATCCAATGGCGAAATGGAACCTGGATTGGTATCGCCAACTAAGAGCAGCAACCACCATCCCGGTCGCATTGCACCTGGCGAATCCCCACGATATCATCAACGCAATCAAGGTGGAAGCAGTAGATATTTTCAATCTTGGGGGCAGCATGTGGCAATTTATCTACAACGCGGCAATTGCCGATGCCGCTGGTATTCCTTGCTGGCATGGATCTGGAAATGACCTCGGCGTAATGGAAATGGCCTATCTTCACGCGGCAAGTGTTCCTCGGAATTGCGTTATGCCCAGTGATTTTGTCGGGAGTTGGACGCGGGAAGATGACTTGATTGTGGATGGCATCCAATTTGAAAAGGGCGAAGCCATTGTTCCAACAAAACCGGGACTTGGATGTGAACTCGATGAGGATGCCCTGGAAAAGTATCGGATAAGCAGATAAGAAGATATTGGAGGTCCTGATTGGCCGGGTTAGAACAACCCATAGCTGAACCGGAGATTCGTCCCTTTCGGCACGCCATAACGGCTCGTTCCATTGCGCTGGGTACGCTGTGTGTGACTTTCATGGCCTGGGGCGGTCACTACACGCGTCACATCGGCCATACGACTAAAATGGCGCAGGACCATCTGCCCTGGGGCGTGATGGTTCCCTTCTTCATCATCGCTGTCATCCTTAACAAAGTCATCCAGG
>JAGWBW010000284.1 GCA_021295695.1 Candidatus Latescibacterota bacterium | reverse complement strand
CAATACCCGGAGGCATTGAAGAAACAACCATCGCCGACTACGACACAGTCATGGGCGTAAACCTTCGGGCACTATATGTAGCCAGCAAACTCGCCATCCCACACCTGAAAAAACCCTCCGGCAGAATCATCCACATCTCATCTGTACAGGCTTATGGCGGTGGTGGCGGACCCGCTTATGCCGCATCAAAAGCCGGCGTCGTCAACCTCACGCGAGATACCGCCCTGGAACTGGCCCCCTTTGGCGCAACCGTCAACGCCATTTGCCCGGGCTACATCGAAACACCCATACAGGACTATCTCACACCGCAGGACATTGAAGACAGCAGAGCAAAAACCCCACTACCGCGCCTGGGCCTGCCATCGGACATCGGCAACGCCGCGGTATTCTTCGCATCAGACGCCGCCGCCTGGATCACCGGCACAGCCCTGCCCGTAGATGGTGGATGGATGGCGTCAATCTTTTAATTTTTTTTCAATTCACTACCAATATACCCCAAGCCATCAGCGAACTTTGTAAACAGTCGGCAATCGTATGTCGCCAAATCGCTTTTAATATCCGGATTCTCAACAAAATCTTTGTCCCTGGTAATAAAGCAGCGAAGACCTTTGGATGCTGTAGTTAGATGCTCGATAATCGATGCATAAACAATAGAATCTTGAGGTTCAAGATCACGACTCTCCTGGAATTTTATTGCTTCTCTGATGGTATTCAAATCTATGGGTATCACTTCAATGGGCTGTAAAATTCTCTCCAGAATCTCATCAAGTCGGTTCTTCTCGTCTTCAACACTGTTGAGCAACAAGTTTGTCAGTTCTTGAAACTCCTGAGATGACTCCTGGTAAGGTCTTGAACGAGAAAGATCACCAATGGTCCTACGGAGTTGTTCATGCAATTCTCGTCTCTGCTTTGAGCGACGCACCCATGTCTCATACGGCTCTCCAATACTGAAGGCGGGTAATACTAAGTGAATATCCTTTGACTCTGACAGGCTCAAGAGTTTCTCGCAACTTTCATGTTCTTCTTGAAGAAAAGCGAGTTCAAGGACGAAATTTGATTCTACGTACACAATCATACTGTAGCTTCAATCGCAACAGAACCGCGTGCAATTGCTTCGTATAATCCTGAGTCAAAGAGCCAGTGGAGATTTGGATCAACTTTATCTGGTTGAAGGTCTGTATGTACAATGCCAGCCAGCCATGAAGTCATAATCATCTCGAAGCCATACTTACTTAGACCATTAAGGGGCTGGGTTAATTGGTTGAGATACGGTGCCAGTATTTCCGTGGCGTTTATTTTATAGTCGGGTTTTGCCAGATTGCTCGCAGATATGGCGTCTGTCCAAAAATAAAAAAAATCAGGGAGCGCGAGCAGGAAGTATGGCGCACGCGGTATGAACGAATGGACCAATAAATTGTGGCGCAGGCGGGTGGCCCATTCGGCGGACGCGCCAGGTCTATTTTTGATTTCGACGACCAGTTGAAGTTGTCCATCCGGATCATATACCGCAATGTCGGCCTGTCTCATTATTATAAACCTCCACAGTACTGACTACAATTCCACATTCATAAACACTCTTTTCAATTAAAACACATTTGTCAGTTTGTCAATACCGACAGTTCAAATATTTTTTACTTTTGCCAATATGCTATGGGCTGACGACAACAAATATCACAAAACCTAAAAACAAGAGAATAATCACGCCCAGAATCACGCTCACTCGACGGATTTTTGGTTGCACCGGAGTGATAGCACCCCGGTTGATCAATAGTTCTACTGTTTCATTAGCATCTCCTCGCCTCGCCAGGTCCAGCGGCGTATTGCCATCATTGTTCTGCACATTGACATCGGCATCATGGCCTAGCAACACCTCGGCTATTTCAGAAGAAGCATTATTACTCGCCGCATTGTGTAGCGGCGTATTGCCAACCACATCCCGTACATTGACATCGGCACCGCGATTCAGTAATAACTCGGCCACTTCAGAAGCATTACTAACCGCCGCATTGTGTAGCGGCGTCGTGCCACCACTGTCCTGCACATTGACATCGGCACCCCGTTTAAGCAATAGCTCGACCACTTCAGAAGCATTACCAATCGCCGCATTGTGTAGCGGCGTCGTGCCACCATTGTCCTGCGCATTGACATACGCACCTCGGTCAAGCAATAGATCGGCCACCTCAGAAGCATTACTAATCGCCGCAAAGTGTAGTGGCGTATTGCCAGTTTTTTCCTGCACATTGACATCGGCACCTCGCTCAAGCAATTGCTCAACCACTTCACAATCACTATTCTCTACCGCAAAGTGTAGCGGCGTCCGACCACTATCGGGGTCCCGTGCGTTGACATCGGATTCGCGATAATCAAACACAACACTATCCTCCTATCGGTAGCTCAACTGCTCGTGAATGCATTGACTGCCTCTGCCTGAGAGTTATAAACCTTGAGAAACTTATCAAAACCGCTGATGGCAATAACATTGCGGACTGAATCAGAGAGGGCGCAAACGCCAAATTGCTTGCCCGGTGCGTCAAATTTCCTGGAAAATATCAGGAAGATCCCAAGCCCTGCACTGCTGAGAAAAGATACCTGCTCAAAGTCCAGGAGCAATGCCTGATCTGCCGGACCAATTCCAGATTCCAGGGCACGCTGCAATTGAGGGGCACTGCTACTGTCGATAAACCGTCTTTCCGCACCCACTTAACATCTATATTCATTTGAATATATCCTCTTGTAAATAAATGTATTATGGCAACTCTTAACTCTTGCCGCATCAATGCGGTATCCCCAACTGATGCATCCGCCGGTGAATCGCTGTACGGGCTTCGATAAAGGGGCGTTCCAGGTACGCGAGATGATCCAACTCGCCGTGATGGTGAGTCGCCGTGCCGGGGGCGTGCCGGGCAGCGGTTTGGCGGATATACGCCAGGTCGCCATCGATAAGCGTCAGCATATACTGGGCGGCTTCCAGATCGAACATCCACCACTCGCCACCGCAGGCAATGTAAATCGGCGACGTATGGGCGAATATCCCCCGTCCCCAGCCATCGTGATGGGGAACGCTGGTATAGTTGGGACCCGCACATCGGGCGGCAATCCAGGTATGCCCATCCACCTTCACCTTTGCCTTCAACGCCAGCCGCCGCGCACCTTTGTTGTCTTCCGTCGAAGCAACAACGCGCCCTGCCTGAACGATCTCGAGCGTATGAATCGGAAAAATACTCTCCGCCCACGCCTCGACCTCCACCGTACCGGCTCCCGACAACTGCATTGTATCGCCAACCTGGTGACCATCCGCGGTGAGATGAATGATGGGACCACCGCTGTGAAATGTTCGCCCCTGCGCTACACTTTTGCACCAATTATCGTAGGTAAATTCTTCGTCGGGCAAATAGGCGTACGTGCGGTAAATACCAACGGGCACATCGCTACTCATCTTATCCGTTCCACCGACCAGCGGCAAGCGATAACCGCAGTTGAGATAGCGGTAGTATTCCAAATGATTGAACGGCGCATGACGCAGCATCTCCACACCATCCACGCGCCCCGTGGCAATCAGCGCCGCAGGTTCGCCATTCGGGTTCGGGAGATGCGGGACAATGACCGAGCCGCCCTGTGCATGACACTGATCCGCCCAATCACTCATCGTGATCTCCAGCGTACCACCCAGTTCGGACTCACCCGGACCATCACTGCACCACGGCATCACCGGCTCTTTGAGGCCCCAGAGGATGAGATGCCCCAGAAAGTGCTGCCTATTCTCCTGGCCCACATAGACAATATTGTTCCCATCTTGCGAAATACTCGGTCTGCCCGTAAAATCCTCCGTATTGGTAAAAAGGTTGCCCCACTGCGACGGGAGCAAATTGACGATATTGAGATCCTCCCCCTGAGACTCCGTATGACTGCCCTGTGTCGAGAGGAAGTGAACATGCGAATCGCCGCTGTACCATCCCTCCGCATTCATGTGAATCCATCGCTTGAGACGCAAAGTCAGTTCGCGTTGTCCCGGTTCGATCTTCACACGCGTCCGCATCGGCTCATACTCAAATCCCCGGGCGACATCCACGATGACCTCGCCACGCGGCAACCACCCCTGACAACGACCGTCGATGTACGCATAAGTAATTTGTCCAAGCCGAAGATCTCCCCCAATATCAATATGCCAGCTATCGAGGTTAGAATTGACCTGATTGTGATGCCCGTAGGGCTGATAGGGAATCCCCTCCGGCGAACGGAAGTGGACGCGGCAGGGAATAGGCTTACCCGTATCGTCATCAAGGACGGTAACGTGAACCCAGTTCCGCCCCCGATCCAGGAGTTCCACGCGCATTCGCGGGGTCTCGACCACCTTCTTCTCCTCGACATCACCCCACTTGACCTCGCCCACCTTTTCCTCGCCCTGCTTCACCGTCATCGTAGCCGAAGGAGTGGCAGCGACCTCGACATAAGCCGGGCTTGATTTGGGATTCTGCGCTTCTCCCCAACCGGCGAAATCATCATTGACGAAATCATCGGCAGACGCTTCGGGCAATGGATGGACATAAGTTGCTGTCCCCCGATCTACTTCCACGCTAAGGTCAAACGGTTTTTCCGCGTCTTCGGGATGAGTTAAGATCAGCCGCGCTTCCCGCTTCCCGTGTCTTACAAAGGGATGTTCGTCGAGATGCGAAAGCGTGACACCGGCAATAATAAAACGCGGACCATTCGGGATAATCTCCAGCGACTTGATTGTGCCATCCGGCAAAGGATTCTCCCAGGCCCACAAAAAGTAACCGCGTGCCGAGCCGCGCGACACCTCGGTCTGACGTCGCCCCATATCCGCCCACTTCCCTTCGTAACGCGGCAATAACTGATCATTCTGGTCCGGAAGTGCGAGAAAGGGCGAGCCGCCGCCGGATAAATGTGCAATCTCAAATCGCTCGCGGATGGGGATACGGATATCTTCACCTTCCGCCATCCGAAACAGATAATGCGCCACGGTCTCTCCCAAGGGACCGCCCCCCATCAGATCGGAATCCAGCAAGCGATGGGCAATGATCATGTAGCGTGCCGACTGATTGATCGGAATGGTCACGCTATCAGAAGCACCATCCAGCGCGATAAAACAATTCGAACCGTCGTCATTTACCAAAAACGGCAAACCGCGGAAGGATTGTTTGCCTATAGGAGCCTGCGCATTTGCGCCCAGGACTTCCAGCCCCGCACTGCACAACGCCGACAAATCGAGAGGTTGATAGTCTGCCATGACAGGTATCCTTTCTTTATGGGTGTATATGCATCAATCTCACAAAAAATCCAGATCTGCACCGAGGTGAGCGGGCAAAACGCATTTGGCATACAGGTGTCGCCATCCGCGCTCGGGAATTGGCAAAGGAACAAAAGCCTCGCGGCGGCGCGCGAGTTCTGTCTCATCGACCAGCAAATCAATGCGGCGTTCTTTTGCATTCAACTCAACCATATCGCCATCGCGCACAAAAGCCAGAGG
>JAGWBW010000283.1 GCA_021295695.1 Candidatus Latescibacterota bacterium | reverse complement strand
GCCGATTTGTCAAACCTATGGACCTGGAAATGCTCGACGATCTCGCCGACCGCTATCAAGTGCTAATTACCGTTGAAGAAAATACCATCGAAGGCGGATTTGGATCGGGCGTTGCGCGTTATTTGAGCGACCAGATGCGAGAGGGCCAGCGCGTACACACCCTGGGCATTCCCGATCGCTTTTTCCAACACAGTTCACAGGGCGCGCTGCGCGACGAAGCGGGCATCTCACCCGAAGCAATTGCAGCAACCGCCCAGCGCGTTGTTGCGCGAGAGCCTGTTGGGTATTGAGCGTCATGCATACCAAAAGGCTACCCGATGCACTACTTCCGAGATTTCAAAGGATTCAAAGACGTCAGTATTGACCTGACGCGACCATTCACATTACTGATCGGCCCAAATGGCTCGGGCAAGACGAATGTCATCGAAGCAATCGAATTGCTTTCCTTTATCGCACGAGGTCAACCCCTCTATGAAATTGCCGATGTTGGTCGCACCGAGACTGGTCTCCAGATTCGCGGTGGCCTTCAGGCTTGTGGTCGCATGGATCGACCCACCTTTCTGTTGGGATTTAATGCCAGAACAAGATTTGATGGTGAGATCAAACCAGTCGCCTATAGAATACGCATTCGCACTAAACCGCATCCTCAAATACAGGAAGAGGAGTTAAAAGTTGGTAACAGAGTAATCTATAAAACGCTGGTTAAGAACCCCTGGCCAGAAGACTTAATAGTGATATATGACAACTTTGCTGTCCGTGGTAGGAAACCTCAAGCAGCAGCTTCGTCAGAGCGTTCTGTTTTATCTCAGTATCCAGAAATTGTACAGAAAAATCGCAAACTCAAGCAATGCATTCGGCTGGTGCAAAAAATCATGTACCACTTGCAAGCCTCATTTGTTTTCGATCCGAATCCAAAATTAATGCGTGACTACGAGCGAATCGGTAACAATATTCTCTCTAAAGATGGCGCAAACCTATCGGCGGTACTTTACTCGCTTACCGATGGAGACGAGACTCAGCGGGCATCGTTAGATCGGTTGCTCTCACAAATAAGTCAACTTCCAGACGAGCCATATGACAAGATCGACTTTACTACAACGAATCTCGGTGACGTGATTTTCTGGCTACGCGAAAAAACAGGCTATAAAATCGATGCCCGATCATTGTCAGATGGCACATTGCGAACACTTGCTATTCTGACGGCTCTGGAGACCGTCCAGGCAGGTTCGCATGTTATTGTGGAACAATTTGATAATGGACTTCATCCGGGTCGGGTAGGCGTTCTGACATCTGCAATAGCGGAAACAATTGAGCGTCGAGACCTCCGTGTCCTTGTCACGACGCATAATCTCGCTACCATGAACAATTTGACCCCTGAGCAGATAAAAGGGGTTGTTCTTTGTACCTGGAGCGAAGAAAAGCAAGCCGCCGATCTTATCGCTTTGGAAAGCCTGCCAAGATCCGATGAATTGCTCGAACGCGGACCGTTAGGGGATCTCGTATCGCGCCGTGTCATTGAACAATATCTCGCGCCCGAGTTTGAGAAACAGCATCGCCAAAAGATGCTGGAGTGGGTTAAGACTCTACCGTAAACTCGTTGCGAGTGTATGGGATTGAAATGTCCAAAAAAATATAATAAACGAGATTACATTCTATAATCATTCCCAGAATGATCCGACAGGAAGAAGTATATCGCCAAGCTGTGATATTGCGCTCTAAACGGTTCGCTACCTTGTACACGGGGAAGAAACTCAAAGATATGGCGGTCGCCCTATGAGTTCTACAGTTTATATCGAAACCAGCATCATCGGTTATCTCACATCGAGACCAAGTCGTGATTTAATTACAGCAGCGAACCAGCGATTAACTCACGATTGGTGGAACGAACATCGGGAAAACTTTGATATATTCATTTCGCAATTTGTCATTGACGAATGCGCGGTAGGAGACGCGATTGCTATTAAAGAGCGTCTGGAGATGATCTCAGATATCCGACAACTTGATGTCACTGAAGCCGTTGAGGATTTCGCCGAGGTATTGGTACAGCAGGTGCCTCTGCCGCAGAAGGCAGAAGTCGATGCCTTGCACATTGCGATTGCAACTGTTCACGGCATGGCACACCTGCTAACCTGGAATTGTACGCATATAGCCAACGCTATATTGCGTCCCCAAATTGAGGCAATTTGTCGCACCTATGATTACGAACCGCCAACAATCTGTACACCCCAAGAACTCATGGAGGTATAATTATGTGGCGTGATTCCATTGTTGAAGAAATTCGCCGCAATCGCCAGGTGTATGCAGCGAGGTTTCAGCATGACATCAAGGCAATCTGCCGTGCCGCCCGCGAGCAACAACAAAAAAGTAGTCACAAAATTGTTTCGTTGCCACCGCGTTCTGTCACAACAGCTATGAAATCGGATAGTCTCACCAGATAATCGCCTGAAGTATCGGGTGACAACAGGATCGTTCCGTGAGCAAAAAGAGCATCATTGACTTACACCGTGCCAGCGCATGCTTCTCAAGGTATCTGAAAAACCTCACCGATATAGCCCAACAAGGCGATGCGCGGGAGGAAAGCTTCTACCCGGCACTGGCAGATATGCTAAAGAAAATGGCTGACGCGACTGATAGGCCAATGATACGGAGAAAAATCTGGTAACAATCCCGACTGAATGACGGTAAGGTGCGAAGCAACAGAAGGAGACCGAAAATGAAATCGCGTGATCCTGAAATTCACAGCGGAGATCTGGTATTTTCGGGCACTCGGGTTCCCGTTGATACGCTCGTGGATTATCTCAAAGGTGGTTATGACATTGGAGAATTCCTAAAGGTTTTTCCTACTGTCACACGTTGGCAGGTCGAGTCCTATCTCGAAGTCTCATCCAAAGCCCTGGATCACTGCGGAGACAACCATGCCTGAACCATACCAGGCCGTCATATTTGATATGGACGGCCTGATTGTCGATACAGAAAATATTTATTATAACACCTATAACCAGACCCTCAACGAACTGGGAATTGACATACCGCGCGAGGGTTATGTGCGCTGTGTTGGACATCCCGTGGAAAACAACAGCGCAGACGCCGTCGAATGCTACGACTTGCCGATCCGCCCAGAAGACTTCCACGAAGCGTGGATGACCCGGTTTGAAACCGCGATCTCAGACCCCGACCAAATAGACCTCATGCCCGGCTTCCTCGACCTGCTATCACACCTCCAAAACAAACACTACAAACTCGGCATCGCATCATCCACG
>JAGWBW010000282.1:6639-9131 GCA_021295695.1 Candidatus Latescibacterota bacterium | reverse complement strand
AACAAACACCCGCAAACAGCACCGGCAATATTGCCCCCGTAAAAAAAGCCAAGCCACGAAATGCCGCGAGGCGTTGACTCTGTCCACCGCGCTATCGCAGGCAGGGTCGCTCCCATCAACACCGTGGGAAAAAAAAGACAGATCGCACAGACAATCCCCCGCAGGAAATGTCCCCATAACCCATAGGTTGCCACACCGATATAAAACGTGCCGATCTGGGGCAAGACGAAAAGCAAAATCAGGCCCGCGACGCCAATGCCCAATTCCAAAAGCGCATAGACCTTTAACGGATGATAGTGCGTTGAAATAATGCGCGAGAGCATCACACTGCCAACGCACATCCCGCCCATAAACGTACCCAGCAATATGCCAAGAGAAATTGCCGAAGATCCGATAATCAGTTGCAACATCTGAAACCAGACAATTTCGTAAATGAGCGCGGCGCACCCACTCCCCGCAAAGAGAATAATTAGAAAAGGCAAAAATTTTCGGTTTGCGTTCATAGGAGCACTCATTGCTTTTCTTCTGCAAGCTGACGCATCGCCGCAGAATGGCTCACACCTTCGGCTCTCAGCCGCCTATAAGCCGCTTCATCCATCCCCTCGGGATTGAGAAATGCGCGAATATCGTATCGCCCAGGAACAGCAACGGGCAACTTGCCTTCTTCTATCATCAATTGCAGCGGATAGCCCATTTCTTCAAGCGGCAGATGCACAACCCGATGTTGCCGTGCGGATTCAAAAAGCGCCATCATAATCTCGACAGTTGCACGAGCCTTGCGCCCCGAAGAGCGGTGTTCGTTGCCCCCTTCCAACCACGCGATCAGTTCGCGCACAGAATCGGCATTGGTCTCGCCGCCAATTGCGCGATACCCCTCGTCAGCCACAATTTCCACATCTTCCCATCCATTGGTCATTGCATTGAATACGCGAACCGAGTTTTCGGTCACCTCCATCAATCCCTCTGAGCCGCGAATCTGAAAATGCCCAGCCTGTTCACCTGGACGGTTCAAATCCGCCTGGACCAAAGCCTGAGCGCCATTGGCAAACGCGATCAAACCCATACACGCATCCTCAATCGGTGTATCGCGCTCAAAGCGATTGGTCTGTCGTTCGACAGCACCCATCACCCACTCGGTTTCTAGATCATCCAGTACAAAGCGAATGCCATCAATGGTATGCGTCGCCCAGTTAATCAACCCCTGAGCGACCTGTCCTTGCACCATCACGGCATCGCCGATAACCTTTTCGCGCATTAATGCCCGCGCTTTCACCCAACCAGGTGTAAAACGCCGCTGATGGCTAACGACCAACTTCGTTCCATTTTTTTCACACGCGTCCAGCATGCGATCTGCCTCACCAATGCCAATCGCCATAGGCTTTTCGCAAATAATACCCGGCACACCGCCATTTGCCGCGTCAATCGTACAATCGGGATGGAGAAGATGCCATGTACAAACGCTGGCGATATCGAGGTCTTCCTTTGCTACCATCTCCTCCACCGAAGCATAGGCATTGGGAATGCCAAATTCCTCGCAAAATTGCTCGCGTGCAACCGGATGAGGATCGGCAACCGCCACCATCTCTGCATTGGCAACGCGCAAATATCCATCGGCGTGAGTCCGCGCAATTGAACCACACCCAATAATACCGACTCTGTAAGTCATATCGATACTCCTGTAGGGATTAATTATAGTCCCTGATTTAAGGAACAGACGATTCCAACCATTCCTCCAGCCACGCTGCTGGGTCCTCTGCATTTGCACACTGTTGCAAGACCTCAACAGTCGCTTTCAAATTGTTATCACACGCCAGATACACGCGCGCAAATACATCCGTACGCTCCCGATAAACTCGATAAAGAGCTATCCGCGCATTGTTGAGTTCCCACGAAGGAAAGTGGACATATAGATTGGTCTTGAGGGGAAGCGTATGAAAATCTGCGCGTGCGGAATCAAAAATCTGCTGTCGCAGCGTTATTTTATGGGGAGAATTGGATTGATAAAGTGAATCGAGACGAGAAGCAATATCGCGCATAAATTTTTGAAAAATAATACCATCTGCACGCTTGTTGATCACCTGACGCACCGCTTCGGAATCGGCACCGTATTTGCGCTGCAACCACATCAACGCCCCGACCTCACCGACAAAACTCGCCAGGCTCTCGTTAAAGGTGACATCTCCTTCGATCCACACGGTTGCATGCGTCAATTCGTGGATAATAAGATCGGCCAGGTCGCCTTCGGAATAGCGCAACATCGCGCTCAAAACTGGATCGGAAAACCATCCCAGCGTACTATACGCACCCACCGGTCGCAAATAGGTATCATATCCCTCTGCCACATATTGATCGCGTGCTTCTTCGGCTTTTGCGCGGTCGAAATAACCCCTATAAGGCACCGCGCCCACAATAGGATAAGACCACTCGAGCGGTTTTAGGCGATCTTTGCGACAAACGACGAGATTCCACGACACAGGCCCGCGCCCGATATC
>JAGWBW010000282.1:6188-6509 GCA_021295695.1 Candidatus Latescibacterota bacterium | reverse complement strand
CGGCCTGACCTTTGACCAACTGATAGAGATACCCGATCTCGGATCCAAAACCGAACACGAGAATTAGCAGACACCCAGAAAGCCGAACCATGCATGACGCTCACTGTTCCATAAAATAATAACAGATCATGTGTTGCAAAATAAGATGCATATCTTCGATGCGTCCCATGTGGTCGGAGGGAATCACCACACAATGTTGAACGAGTTCTCTGAGCTTTCCCCCCTCAAATCCCGCAAACCCAATTGTAACGCAGCCCACCTCGTTGGCATACCGCACCGCCCGCAACACATTTTCGGAATTTCCACTGCCGCTTATCGCCA
>JAGWBW010000282.1:0-6160 GCA_021295695.1 Candidatus Latescibacterota bacterium | reverse complement strand
TACACATCTTCGTAACACAAATCATTGCTCAACGCCGTCATCCATTCCACATTATCCGTCAGTGGAATCGTCTTAAAGCGCGTTTCGCGCCCAATTGAAGCACCCTTGCCCATATCGTTCACAAAATGCGACGCCGTACTCGCGCTGCCTCCATTGCCGATGGCATAAATTCTCTTATGCATATCTCTCGCCTTGCCAAACTCGGATATAATGCGGGCTATTGCCCCGGCATCCAGTGCCTTGAGCAAGGTCAAATTTTGCGCGATGTAGTTCTCTACAAAAGCCTCCATCGCAATCCTCCTCAGGATAACTGAGCGGCTTGCCAACTCTTATCCAGCGCGTCGTGTGTTGTTTGCACGGCATCTTGCGCCGCCATTTCCCGCACCGACTGACTAAAAGGCTCGGGCGACACCGGGCCGTCATAGCCAATTTTTTGCAGCGCGCTCAAAAAACCAACCAGATCGATCACGCCCGTCTCTCCCGGCAAAGCGCGTTTGTTGTCAATCTGATCGCCCACATAAACGCCATCGGGCGCATCATTGACATGGACATGCACCACATCCTTAGCGGTCAATGCCATCAGGTCTGATATAGTCCCCAAACCCGTGTACCAGTGCCAGCAATCGAGAAGCAATCCCACATTGCCCGTGCCAATCGCATAAGCAAGCGCGAGCATGCCATCCATCGAATGAATAAACCCGTAAGGTTTATCAATCCGCAAGGTACGCGGCCCGATAAATTCCAGCCCCAGACTGCATCCATGCTCACCCAGAATTTCGGCAATCGGTTTAAAGCGATCAATATGCCACCTGAAATTGTCGCCAAATTTGAGGTCTTCAGAAGCCGCAGGCACCCACTGACAAACCCGTGTAGCCCCCACAGCAGCACCAGCAGCGGCAAAATCAGATAGCTTTGATAGTCCCGCCAAATCACAGACAACCCCCCAGCCCCCATTCTCAAACCCGCATCCGCAAACAGTCCCTTCACATGTTCTGCACCATGCGCATTGACCAGAGAAGTAATCTCCTGAATATTGGGATCAACCCCCTGAAATCCAGCGCGTTTTGCATAGCCGATCAACTCATCAACGCTTCCTCTTACGCCAATAGCACCCGCATTGAGACTTTTGAACATCGACCGCTCCTTTGTTTTATGGGACATCACACCTGAACTCTGTGTTTTTCAACCATATCGGGATTTAATTCAACGCCGAGGCCAGGCCGATCATTAATGCGAATGCGTCCATTCACAATCTCCTCGCCGGGAATAGTCAAATCCTTGCGCCAGGGAATCTCTCCCCATCCGTATTCCAAAATGACAAATCCGGGCAAAGACGCCATCGCATGCACGCCAGCCGCGATCACCACGGGACCAAAGGGACCGTGTGGCGCCGTGGGCAGCCCCCAGGCGTGGAGCATATCCCCTATTTTCTTTAACTCGCCGATACCGCCCACAACCGTCACATCGGGCATGGGAATATCCATATTGAGATTCTCCACCACCTCAACCCAATCCCGCCGCAAGCCCCGCTGCTCGCCTCCCGCAATCGTCAATCCACACCCTTCTTTAACCGCGAGACAATTGTCGAGACTCGATTCGGAAGTGGGTTGCTCAAACCAGAAAAGATCGAGACCCCGCACCTCATCCGCGACCTCGATCGCGCCGCGAACCGTGAACTTACTGTGACAATCCACGAGCAAATCGACCTCTGTCCCAATGGCTTCACGAACTGCTTGCATACACGCAATTCCCTGTGCAGCGTCTCCGGCATTGTCGGCACCGCGTACCCCGTCAAAAGGATCCAACTTGACCGCATCAAACCCCTCGGCCACCGCAGCAGCGGCATTCCTCGCAAATCCCTCAGGCGAACGGTCTGTCGTCGCCCGGTTGATATTCGCATACAGCCGGATCTCGTTTCGACACGCACCTCCCAAAAGCGCGTGAACAGGCACATTGAGCGATTTGCCTAAAATATCCCACAGCGCTTGTTCAAACGCACTCAAAGCGAACAATTCTACCTTTGTGCGTTCCGTGCTTGTATAGTGCGACACAAAAGCCTCAATTTTTCTCGGATCACACCCTTTGGCCGATTCACCCAGATCGCGCAAAGCCGCCAGTTGCGCCGCATAATTGTTGCCTGAACGCATCTCCCCCACTCCTCGAATACCCTCATCCGTGAGCACATGTACAAATACCCAATCTCCGCGGTGATTGACATGCACGGCGTCGAGTTCAATACCTGTGATTTGCATTTCGAAGCTCCTAAAAAATGGTTAATCCTAATCCGAAAACGGAATACTATGCCCCTGCCCCGGGAACCAGATCATATCGACGACAAACGAAATACCAGCCCCCACAAAATGCCCCATAATAAGCCCTATAAAAAACGGCCGACCCGCGCGATAGGCGCGAATACCTCCAATCCGCAAAACAATAGACTTGATTGCCCAGGCGAGAAAAATTGCAAAAATGACATTATTCACCGGATAAACCGGCCCAGCCGCAAATCCAATCGGATGCAGCGGCCACCACGCAACCCGATAGCGCAAGATCATAAAAAGCAACGTCACCGCAGCGCCAATACCCATATACATAATGGGCAACCACTGCACAGAAAATGGATCTTTCGACTTCTTGACCAGATTATCCCAGGGATACCGCGCGAGACCCCCGTGAAAAATACCGCCGTAATTTGCGGCACCATTCAAATAGCCCATATAAATCGTATAGGCAAATGTAGCCAACACCCCGGCACCCATTGCCAGAACAATCGGCAGGATCAATCGTCGCTGGTTGACCCGAACAGTATCGTAAAGTTTGACGGAATGTGCAAGTGCAGGCATGATCGTGGTTTTGGTATCGCTGCACCATGAATACGAAAGCGCGATAGAAACCTGCGTCTGCTGCGAAAGTACATCTGACCCCATCACAAACATGGCAAAAGGTTGTGGCATCAGGGGTGCGCGAATAGAAATCAGACCGGTCTCTGCAATAACCCGCGTAATCCCCAGATACATGACCAAGGCACCAAAAAGAAAAATCGGAATATACTTAAACGCCATACCCGTAGCAGAGCAGGCTATAAGGCCAAAAACCGCCGTGCGATACGAAACGATCTCATCGGAATCATCGACCGAATCGTCGCGGTAAAATGCCTTGCGAAAAACCCCGCGCAAGTGCCCACGCGCCATCCAGAACCCCACGAGTACCACTACGATAAACGCCCCCATAGATTGCGCGCCCATCGCCAGCGGCCCGGTGGAATACTCTTCATCTGCACCAGCCTTCAGGCCAAAACGATTAAAAAAGCCATTTTCCAGATTGGTATATCCAGGTTGATAAAATATCCAAAGCCCACAACCATCAGATACAGCCGCACGGGAATGGGGGGAAATTCGCGCCCAAACTGAATACTCGCAAAGCGCCATGGAATCGTCGGAAAGGTCGGACTAAAATAGGAAATGACATTCCAGAGGATAATACACAATGTGAGACCGAAGCCAGCCCAGAACAACGGGCTATTCATAATGGGAATTGGGAAAAAACCCTGTCGATTATCCTCCTCCATTACAGCCAAAGGCATTTCCATCAGCGGATAGTCAATACGCTCGTGCTCTATCCACTGCTTTCGCAGAATGACCATTAAAAAAAGGCAGCAGCCATAAAAAGCCGCAATCACAGTCATCCACCAGAACACGGGCACAATCCACACATCCCACGGCACGAAAACCCCACGCGGCAACCCTTCAAAAAACCACCGCAAGGGTTCACCCGCAGGCAGAATAGACCACTCTGGCAAATAGGGTTCATAGTAGGTCGCCCACTGATTCTCTGGCGTTGCCAGATAGTACGGCACCGTAAAATTGGCGATCAATTTCCCGACAAAATACGTGGGCATAGTCGCGCCAATCAATGCCATAGTAAACATGACAATAAGCTCGCCTCGACTCAGCTTGAGCGGGCGCAAAAGCACGAGCGCGATCACAACAATGGGAAAAACAGCAGCGACTGAAAGGTGGTTTTGGTCCAACCTGGTGGTGTGAAGAATAAATCTCGCGTAAGACCCGGCAATCGTCGCCATCACCGTGAGAAAAGTACCCAAAACGAGTGCGCGGAATGTCACGGCAGACCTGGCAGATTCAGGAACAACAGCTTCTCTTGCTAAAGCCACTCAAAAACCTCCTTCTTACCTTTCTGACCGCCTAATATAACGCCTGATACTGGCACTGCCACACAAAAAAACGCCCTTCCCCCGATTCGGTGACCCCAACACAGGGATTCCTACTTAGGAGAAGGGCACATGACCTCGGGTCACCCTTGCCCGAGACCATTAATTTAGAATTATACACTTCAGCACATGCTTCGTTGTAAATATCAATATATTTGTAACATTGTGTCAAGAGAAAACGTATTCAATATCCCTTATTTTTATCGATCACACTTAACATATCTTCACCCTTCAAAAAACGCCGCAGGTTTTCGCAAAACAAATTCACAATGCGGTCCTGCCTATTGGGAGACCCCCCCGCGGTATGTGGTGTGATAATGACATTGGGCATATTCCACAACGGATGATCGGCAGGCAATGGTTCTTGTGGCGTTACATCCAATCCCGCCCCGGCAATCTGCCCGGTTTCCAATGCCTCGACCAGAGATACTTCATCCATAATTTTGCCCCGCGTAACATTGATCAAAAGCGCGTGGTTTTGCATCTTCTCAAATGCCAGGCGGTCGAAAAGCCCGCGCGTTTCCTCTGTCGAGGGACAGCAAATTACCACAATATCAGAAGCGGATAAAAGATCGTAAAAACGATCCATCTTCCAGCAGGCCGTTACACAGTCTGGCACATCGACATCCTCTGGATCAACAGCTATAACTTTCATGCCAAACGCATGTGCCCGAATAGCCACATCACATCCCGTGCCACCCAATCCCACAATCCCCATTGTTTTATCGATCAATTCCCACGATGCGTGGCGAATGGGCATGCGCTCATTCCAATCAGTCGTTCTGACCGCGTGTGCAATCCCTCGGGTCAATCCGAGCAAAAGAGCCATCGCGTGTTCTGACAGGTGAACACCCACAGTGCCCTTTGCACTCGTCAGAATTACCTCGCTATGAACAAACTCGGCATACATCACCCCATCGACGCCCGCGCCCCAGGTCTGCACCCACTTCAAGCGTTCGGCGCGTTTGAACATATCGCGGCTCATCCCCCCAAAAATGATGTCAATTTCGGGCATAATATCCAGCGCATCGTCACTTGAATCGGGGATAATCAGATCGATATCCTCAACCGACGATTGAATCTGCACCAGATGGTGTTCGTCCAGGCGATCATTAATCAAAACTTTCACAACAGCCTCCTGCATTAAGAGGATGCCAACTCAAATTTTTCAACTGTGGTCATGCGTTTGCGCCGATGCAACGCAACATGTTCGGGCCAAACGCCATAGTCTCTATCAGAACCCGTTTCCCTATCCAGAAAGAGTGGGAATTCACTGGCAGCGGGCTTGGTCCTCGCATATCCGCTATTATAACTTCGCATAATAATGCGCTGCTCACGGTTGAGCGTGGCGAGCCAATCGGGATCACACTGGTGCCGGTCAGCTTCGCAAACCCACGACGGGCAATAGGCCAAAAAGATATTCTTTCTCACAATATCCGTATTATTGGGCGCTACGCGATGCCAGGTGCTGCAATGCATCAATGTCATAGTGCCGCGCTTCGGGCAAATTACCTTTTCACCGGGAATTTCTTCATGGGTATCGTAAAAATCAAAATACTGTCCCTTGTGGCTACCGGGCATATAGACAAAATTTCCCATATCGGGATCGGGAAGATCGGTTAACCAATACGCCACTTTGATTTGTATAGGCAAAACAGGTGAAAAAACGCTATAGGGCAAAGCGCGAGCACCATCGGGATGCCACTTGTTGCGGCTCGTATCACGAGGACGCATGAAAAATTGGGAAATATGGAGCTTTAACAATTCGCCATACACATCGTGCATAAAGCCGATATGCCGGGGGTGATCAATCAACTCGGCAAATTCGGGATACCGCTCCACAATATTGTTTGGACCAAAAAACTTCTCAGGATTGTATTTTTCACTGCGAGCAGCCGCGGCATCGATCATCTCGATATAGCGATCGCATTC
>JAGWBW010000056.1:4801-26415 GCA_021295695.1 Candidatus Latescibacterota bacterium | reverse complement strand
ATGCGTCGGGTGCTGATTAATCTGATAGAAAATGGTCTTGACGCCTCTGGCAAAAACGGCGAGATCGAGATTCGCACGCGCACATCTGGCGACACGGCTATAATTTCCGTAATTGACAGCGGGCCGGGTGTGCCCCTGGAAGATCGCGTGCGTATCTTCCAACCTTATGTTTCGACAAAAGAAAGCGGTATGGGCCTGGGCCTTGCCGTAGTACACAACATCATTGAAGATCACGGGGGGCACATCTCGGTCACAGATGCCCCTACAGGAGGCGCGCAATTCGACCTTCAACTCCCCATTCCCGACCAGGCGATAGCACAACCGGAGGAACAGCGATGAGCCAAAATATTCTCATTATTGACGACGAAAGAAATATCCGTCGAACCTTAGACATGATCCTATCGGGTGAAGGCTATCAGGTCTTCACCTGTGCCTCGGCACAGGCGGGGCTTGACGTAATCAAAAAAGAACGCATTCATCTGGTCTTGCTCGACATTGTTATGCCAGAAACCAACGGCCTCGATTTGTTGCCCAAACTCCTCAAAGTGCGTCCCGATCTGGCAGTCATCATGATTTCGGGGCACGGCAACGTGCAAAACGCCGTTCTCGCCATCAAACGGGGAGCTTATGATTTCCTGGAAAAACCCCTCGATCGCGACAAAGTGTTACTGGCGATTTCTCGTGCTCTCCAGACCCGGGAACTCACCGAGGAAAATCGCCACCTCAAGCAACAAATTGAAGGACGCTACGAAATGTTGGGACAAAGTCCTGCCCTGACAGAAATTCGCGACCAGATAGCGCGCGTTGCCCCCACCAATGGACGCGTCCTCATCCTCGGCGAAAGTGGCACGGGCAAAGAACTCATTGCCCGTGCTGTTCACAAAATGAGCCACAGAGCAAAAAATCCCTTTATCAAAGTAAACTGTGCTGCTATTCCCGAAGAGCTCATTGAAAGCGAATTGTTTGGAAGTGACCGGGGCGCATTTACCGGCGCGGTCAAAACGCGCGATGGCAAATTCCTCCAGGCCGATGGAGGGACGTTATTTCTCGATGAGATTGGCGACATGAGTCTGTCGGTACAGGCCAAAGTTTTGCGTGCGCTCGAGCAGGGTGAATTTGAACGAGTAGGCGGAGCCAAAACCTTTCAGGTAGATGTGCGCGTCATCGCTGCGACAAACAAAAATTTGCACGCCGAAGTCGAGTGTGGCAAATTTCGAGAAGATCTCTACTTTCGCCTGAATGTGGTGCCATTGACGGCGCCACCCTTGCGGGAGCGCCGCGAAGACGTCCCCGAGTTGGCCGAACACTTCCTCAATACTTATGCCGAGGAAAATGGATTTTTACCCAAAGCACTATCGGCAGAAGCGCGGGATCTGCTCTTGCAATACGACTGGCCCGGCAACATCCGCGAACTGAAAAACCTGGTTGAACGCCTCTCAATCATGGTTTCAGGAGATACCATATATCCTGAAGATTTACCCACTTTAGATGGCATGACCATTCCAAAACAACCCGGTTCTTTTCCGGATCTCGGTGTGGGGAAAACACTTCGTCAGGTGCGCGAGGCCGTTGAACGGCACTACATTGCCGAAGCTCTGGAGCGACACGGTGGAAATGTCACACGCGCATCCAATGCCCTGGGCATCGAACGCACCAACTTACACAAAAAAATAAAACAATACGATCTCGAAAGATGAGCACGTCTCATAAAAAAAGCGCGGAAGTGGCTTCCGCGCTAAAAAAGAATTGACAAGATGATATTGAAAATATTACAGCCCAGCGGCTTCTTTTAAGACACCGGCTTTACTCGCCTGTTCCCATGTAAATTCTCCGCGTCCAAAATGACCATAAGCGGCTGTGGAACGATACACAGGCCGGGTCAACTTCAGCGCCGCAATAATGCCAGAGGGCGTCAGATCAAAGTAATCTTCAATCAAAGCGACGATCTTTGATTCCCCAATTTTGCCCGTACCAAACGTATCTACGGCGACCGAAACGGGTTTTGCCACCCCAATCGCGTAAGCCAGTTGTACCTCGCATCGAGACGCGAGACCCGCCGCAACGACATTTTTGGCGACCCAGCGCGCCGCATAATGCCCGCTGCGATCCACCTTGCTCGGATCCTTGCCGGAAAACGCCCCACCGCCGTGACGCCCCATCCCGCCGTACGTATCCACAATAATTTTTCGCCCGGTCAATCCGCAATCGCCGTGCGGTCCGCCCACCACAAATTTGCCGGTTGGGTTGACGTGATAAATCGTATCCCCATCCAAAAGATGCGTGGGCACCACCTCGCGGATCACTTTCTCCGTCACATCCCGCACAATCTGTTCGTGCGATACATCTTCATCGTGCTGCGTGGAAACCACCACCGTGTGCGCGCGCGCCGGTTCATCCCCGTCGTATTCCACCGTCACCTGTGCTTTGCTATCGGGACGCAAATACGAAAGCCCTTTGTCTTTGCGAATTCGCGCGAGTTCTGCCACCAATTTGTGAGACAGAGTAATGGGCAACGGCATCAGCTCTGGCGTTTCTCGACACGCATATCCAAACATCATCCCCTGATCACCCGCTCCTTGCTCGGCGTGCAACCCTACCCCTGCTGTTACTCCCTGCGAAATATCGGGCGATTGCTGGTCTAAGGCCACCAACACAGCACAGCTCTTGTAATCAAATCCGTAGCTCGAATCCGTATAGCCAATATCTTTAATCACGCCGCGTACCAGCGACTGAAAATCTACAACTGCCTTACTGGTCACTTCGCCAGCGACCACCACAAGCCCGGTTGTCACCAGCGTTTCGCAAGCTACCCTTGATTTGGGATCTCTCTCCAACATAGCATCGAGCACGGCATCAGAAATTTGATCTGCCACCTTATCTGGATGTCCTTCAGAAACTGATTCCGACGTAAACAAACGACCCATAAAGCCTGCTCCCATAAAAAATTAAAACAACGACAATCTCATTTGTCGTGTAGTCTCACCACTTTCCCCGCCAACGAACGTCTCGTCATCCTCATCGGATAAAGTGGCGTTTACACGCGCTCGAATATCTGCGATCTCATGCATATTGAGTACATCTTCACCAAGTGCCTGAAGCTGATTAAAGGATGTATTGCGAATTGCGCGTTTGACCTCGGGCAATGCCGAAGGCGTCATCGACAGCTTATCAATCCCCAGGCCCAACAACAACAATCCAGAACGCGGATCTCCCGCCATCTCGCCGCAAACAGTCACCTGTATATTTTGTGCTTGCGCTGCATCGACCACGCACTTGATCAATCGCAAGACCGCGGGGTGAAACGGATCGAATAAATACGAGACGAGATCATTGCCGCGATCAACTGCAAGCGTGTATTGGATCAGATCATTGGTGCCAATACTAAAAAAATCGACTTCCTGCGCCAATTGATCGGCTATCAGCGCAGCAGAAGGGACTTCGATCATGACCCCAACAGGACACTGAGGGTCAAAAGGCATACCTTCTCGCGTCAATTCTTCGCGCACATCATCGAGCACCGCAAGTGCTTCGCGCAATTCGTCAATTCCTGAAATCAAGGGCAACATCAACTTCACATTGCCAACAGCACTCGCTTTTAAGATCGCCCGAAGCTGTACTTTAAAAAGATCGCGGTGTCTCAGCGTCAGCCGAATGGATCGCAACCCCAAAAAGGGATTCATTTCTGTCTGTGTATTGAGTACATGCGACATTTTATCGCCCCCCAGATCCAGGGTGCGAATCACGAGGGGATGCGGCGCAATGCGCCTGGCCATTTGCGAATAGGCGGCAACCTGTGAGGCCTCATCGGGCAAAATATCGCTGGAGAGGTAGAGATATTCCGTGCGGTACAATCCGACACCTTCAGCACCGTAATCCATCGCAGAATGCACCTCACTGGGCAATTCTACATTGGCCTGTAACGCGACCCGAACGCCGTCCTCAGTTTGGGCGGGCAAATCTCGGGAATCGACCAACCCGGCCTTTCGCTTTCTCAGTTTTTCAGCCAGACCCCGATACTGTGCGAGTGTTTCACCATCCGGGTTGAGAATAAAATTCCCGCGATGACCATCTACTATCGCCACATCGCCAATACGCGCATCAGATAGCGCATTGGCAACGCTGACAACAGCGGGAATCTCTAACCCTCGTGCCAAAATAATCGCGTGGGACGTGGGGCCACCGACCTCTGTCACAAGCCCTAAAACTCGATCGGGTTGCAAGTGCGCCATATCGTCGGGCATCAAATCGCGTGCAACGACAATCGCTTTGTCGGGCAATCGATCTAACCCCGCCTTTTCCCAATTCCCCAATTTGGCTAATACCCGTTTTGCAATGCCCAACAAATCAGCACCGCGTTCTCTCAAATAATCGTCTTGGAATGCTTCAAATTGACGACGCAAATTCTGGAAGGTCGTCCAAAAAGCGTATTCGGCATTATATTTTTCTATATGTGGATATGTAAGCTCGAGAAGCATGGGATCTTGCAATATGAGCAAATGTGCGTCGAATATCTGCGCGTGCTCTTTGCCCAGTATATCCTCGACATGCGCCCGCGTGGCTGCGAAATCCTCAGACACTGCTCTGATTGCCTCTTGCAGCCTCGCTTTCTCTGCGGGAATATCGCTGGGATCTATCCGGCGTTGATCCACGGGAAACTCTTCTGGATCGTATAAATACACCGGTGCAATTGCAATGCCCGGAGACGCCTGTATGCCTTTGAGATATTTCATAGCTCAGTCAAATTTTGATTCAATCATTTCGACGATATGATCCAGTGCAATGCAGGCATCTTCACCTTCGACTCGCACCGTGATCACAGAATCCACTTCCGCAGCCAACATCATCACACCCATAATACTCTTGCCATTGATTGCCAGACCATCTTTTTCCAGTGTAATTTCAGAAGTAAATTTAGCCGCCGCCTGTACCAGCAAAGCCGCGGGTCTCGCGTGAATGCCCAGTTTATTTTTTACTGTAGCCTGTTGTTCCAGCATTGTGTATATCATCCATAATCAGAAAAGTTTTGAAATTCAATCTTCGACGATCAGTTGCAAGACCTGTTCTTCCCCGTGAATATGGCCTGCTCCACCGGCCCTGGCACATGTTAGTGCAGCACTTCCGCTGGCAAATTGCACACTGCGCGTCAGCGTCCATCCCTGCAAATACCCGTAAATAAGGCCAGCTCGAAACGCATCTCCCGCTCCGGTTGTATCGCGCACAGTGACCTGGTATGCGGGCTGTTCAAAACTATTGCCATTTTCCTGGAAAATCTGACATCCCTGTTTTCCTTTGGTAATCACCACGGTTTCTATACCGGCCTTCAAAAGCCCAACCGCCACATCTGAGGGGAGGCCCATTCTGTGCCGGCGCATAAAATCGTCAGAATTGATCACCACATCACAGAATTTTGCAAGTGGGTGATCTGGCGTCAGTTCAATTGCAAACACAGTTATATCCTGCTCTCGCGCAAGTTTAGCTGCCCGGATCGCATTTTCTCCTAAAAAGGGATCGACAGACAACAGGGCAACACCATCGAGATCCGCCTCAGTTAGTGGCCTACTACGCACATCGGGAAAATGTCCACAAATTGTTCGTCCACCGTTGACATCAGACAGGATAACAGCATGCCCGGTGCGAACGCTCGGATCTATATCGAGCCTGCGGATATCCACGTCAAATTGACGCATCAAGCGCAAGAAGATTGCACCCCTGCGATCATCTCCCAATGCACACCCCATCAACCGCACATCAACCCCCAACCCACTCAGCGTCACCGCCGTATTGGTCGCTTCTCCACCAACAAATTCTTCGTCGCGAAACGCGCGCGTGTGCCCATTGCGCTCGGGAAACCAGGCCACTTGCACGATTTGGTCGATACCCAGTATCCCGTAACACAACACTGTACCAGACGAAATAGACATAACAATACGCTCACATAAAAAAACCGTCCGCAAAGACGGTAACGATACCCTCAATTGTCAAAAATGGACTCAGTCGAGACAGTGAATGGCAGAAGCAAACGCGCCAATCAGCGCAGCATCCCAGCCCGTCTCTTCAAAAATACTCCCAACCACCACAAAAGCTGCGCCCAATGCGACCCGTTTTGCCGCAGCCTTGGGATCGCGAATGCCGCCGCCGACAATTGTTGGAATCGACACATAGCCACAGACTGCCTGTACTGTTTCTTCGGGTACCATCAACTCTGGCCCGCTGCCGGCATCCAGGTACACGCATTGCATACCCAAATACTCAGCAGCAAGAGCGTGCGCCATTGCAATCTCGGGTTTGTCGCGCGGCAAGGGACGTGTGTTGCTCACGTATTCGGCTGTGGTTAGCTGCCCTGTATCCACGAGCGCGTAGCCGGTTGCAATAGCCTCTAAGCCGTGTGCTTTCAAAATTGGTGCGGCCTTGACGTGTTGCCCAATCAACAATTCGGGATTGCGTCCACTGATAAGCGATAAAAACATAATCGCATCGGCAGCCGCTGAAATCTGGTTGGTATCGCCTGGAAATATAATCACCGGAATATCTACAGCGCTTACGACCTCGCGCACCATGCGATCAAAATTGGTGGATAGCAAAAAACTGCCGCCAATCAAAATGGCGTCTGCCCCTTGTGCTTCGCAAAGAGAGGCCGTGCGTCCCAGATCTTTTTTATCGAGCCTGTCGGGATCCAGATAGGGCAAAAACCCCGCCCCGCGGCGATTGCGAATAGCCATTAACTGTTCGAATATCGACATTGAGGCACTTACCCTTCCACCTGTGCCCGAATGATGTCGGGAACTCGCGCCAGAGCTTCTCCGATCTTTTCCGGGAATTTGCCACCGGCCTGTGCCAGATGGGGGCGACCACCGCCGCCACCGCCTACGATCTGTGCGATGGCTTTGACAACATTGCCAGCCTGCACACCCCGACCGATCAGATCGTCTGTCACCACAGCGAGAAGCGATGCCTTGCCATTTAAATTTGCACCAATCACGCCAACGCCCCCTGTACCCAGGGCATCGCGCAAACCGTCGCCCATTGTGCGAAACCCGTCCATATCGGGCGGCGAGACTTCGGCGGCCACAACGCGCAAGCCATTTACATTTAGAGCACTGCTCACCAGCATATCCATCTCTGAACCGGCCTGCTCCCGTCGCAAGCTCTGCAACTCGCGCTCGAGTTCGCGATTGTGCGCGATCAGGTGCGCAACCTTATCCGACAATTCTGATGTTGGCGCACTCAATTGCGACGCGAGATTGACCAAAATTTTCTTTTGTTCTCTCACAAGGGCTTCTGCCCCCGGCCCGGTAACCGCCTCAATACGCCGTACGCCGGCTGCGGTACCCGTCTCTTGCGTGAGCTGAAACAGCCCGATTTGCCCGGTGCTTTGCACATGCGTACCACCGCACAACTCCAGGCTAAAATCCTCCACCTGCACCATACGCACCACATCGCCATATTTTTCGCTAAACAACATCATCGCACCCATTTCCACAGCGCGATCCAATTTTTCAAAAGAAATATCGACAGCCCAATCTCGCCTGACCGCGTCATTGACAATTCCCACAATATCGTCTAATTGTGTGGGCGTTACACCTTCAAAATGCGTAAAATCAAACCGCAAGCGATTTGGGGCAACCAGCGAACCGGCCTGATGTACATGATCGCCCAATACCTGCCGCAAAGCGCGATGCATCAGATGCGTGGCTGTGTGATTGCGCGCCGTATTCAAACGGATTTCAGCATCGACACGCGCATTCACCTCCATCCCTTTCAATTCTTCGACCTGCCCATCGCACAGGCGACCGCGATGAACAATTGCTTCTCCCGCCTTAAATGTAGTTTCTACCTCAAAGCGCACACCTTCTCCTACAATTTCTCCCTTATCCCCAACCTGCCCACCAGATTCGGCATAAAATGGCGTTATATCCAGATAGAGATTCAACATCCCATCCTGCTCGGATTGACCGACAATGCGCGAATCGGATATAAGTGTTTCGTACCCCACAAATTTCGATTTAGGAATATGTGTAACTTCTGGTTCACTCACTTGAAAATGAAAAGAAGCCGCCAAACGAGACCTCTCCTGCTGCTCTGCCATTTGCGCTTCAAAACCCTCCTCATCAACCTCAATACCTTTTTCGGCTGCCATCAACCGCGTCAAATCAATGGGAAAGCCATAGGTATCGTACAACTGGAAAGCATCTGTCCCGGAAATATGTCCTTTCGCCTGCATTGCCTCAAAAATTTCCAGTCCGCGATCCAGTGTTTTGCCAAATCCCTCTTCCTCAGACCGAATCACCCGTGTAATATGATCGCTTTTTTCTTTCACCTCGGGAAAAGCAACACGCATTTCACGGACAACTGTCTCGACCAGTCGAAAAATAAATGGCTCATGCATCCCCAGCGAGCGCCCAAACCGCGCGGCACGGCGCAAAATCCGCCGCAAAACATAACCTCGCCCTTCATTGGATGGCAATACCCCATCTGCGATAGCAAAAGCGAGTGTGCGCACATGATCGGCAATCACGCGTATGGGCACCTGATGGTCTTTGTTATAGGGCTTTCGAGTAATCTCACTGATTGCCCCAATAATTGGCAAAAACACATCCGTATCATAAGTCGTTTGTACACCCTGCAAAATTGAACAAATCCGCTCAAACCCCATCCCCGTATCCACATGCTGATCTGGCAAAGGGTGCAATACGCCATCGGCGTCGCGATTGTACTGAATAAAAACCAGATTCCAGATTTCGACATAATCCGCAGAATCTAAATCCGGCACGGCATCTTGTTTCGTTGGGTCATCGCCGAGATAAAAGTGTATTTCGGAACACGGGCCACAAGGACCTGTACTCCCCATCTCCCAAAAATTATCTTCCTTGCCCAGGCGCAGCACGCGATTGGCGGGCAAATCCGTCACGCGTGTCCAGAGTTTTTCAGCCTCTACATCGGCCTCCAGACCATCCTTCTCGTCGCCGCCAAACACCGTTGCCCACATGCGATCTTTTGGCAACTGCCACACATCTGTGAGTAACTCCCAGGCCCATGCTATGGCTTCTTCTTTAAAGTAGTCACCAAAAGACCAGTTGCCCAACATCTCAAAAAATGTGTGATGGTTGGGGCTGAATCCCACTTCTTCCAGATCGTTGTGTTTGCCTGAAACCCGCAAACACTTCTGCGTATCAACCGCCCGTGAATAGGGCCGGCGTCCCGTGCCCAAAAACACATCCTTAAACTGATTCATACCCGCATTGGTAAACAACAGCGTGGGATCGTCTTGCGGCAATAGGGGCGCACTTTGAACCCGTGTGTGGCCTTTAGATTCAAAAAAAGCCTGAAACTCTTCGCGAATTTGTACAGCAGTCTTCATCTTTTTTTAACCTTCTTCATTCTCTATTTTAGACCAAACTTTATGAGCGACATCTCGCGCAACCGGAGCCTCAAATCCCCTGCGCCCTAAAAAACCGTACATCCGTCCGAGAGCTTTCTCACGAGATAATCCCCGGTAGCGATTTGCCCTGCTCATCATCAAATCGAGTGCGACATCTTCAATGTCAATATCAGCCAAAACATCGTCCAAAACGCGATCAATTATCTCAGCCGGAACACCCCGATGCACAAGATCGCGCACAAGTGCTACCCGACCAGAAGGCCGCAACCGCAACCGTTGCTCGACAAATTGACGCGCAAACAACACATCATCAATTAAATCGAGACGCTTGAGCATCGAGAGAGTCTGTTCAATCGCGCCTTGCCCATAGCCTCGTCCAGCGAGTTTGTCGCAAATCTCTTTTTGAGTATAAGCCCGCCTGCCCAGCAAGCGCAAAACATACGCTTTGGCCTTTTCAACCGCTCCATCGGTCTCAAACAATGTGGACTTAGCAGACTCTAATTTCACGACAAATTCTCGCTAAAAAAGAACAACAGAGCAGGTATTAAAATAGGCAAACCCACTCTGTTGTCAAAGCCTAAAATGCGATTTCTTTCTCAGGTTCCCCGTGCGTTATTGTCCGGAACTCGTGTACGCATAGACCGCATTATCCCCGCCATCAACCACATAGAATCGGTCGCTGGCATAGATGATACCAAACGGATCACTGCTGGTCAGATCGAAGTCCGCATCCGGATCACGCTGACCAGCACTCGTGTACGCATAGACCTTATTAGTCTCGCTATCAGAGTTATTAGCCACATAGAATCGGTCATTGGCATAGGCAATACCAAACGGATCAATGTTGTCTTCAGCCAGATCGAAGTCTGCATCCGCAATACGCTGACCAGAACTCGTGTACGCATAGACCTTTACATTCGAAAAATCAGCCATATAGAACCGGTCGTTGGCATAGGTAATACTCGCTGGAGCACTGTTGTCGCTATCCGGATTGAAGTCTGCTGCCGCATCGCGCTGACCAGAACTCGTGTACGCATAGACCTTTTCATCTCCCCGATCAGACACAGCTCCCCGATCAATCACATAGAATCGGTTGTCGGCATAGGTGATACCTTCCGGCGCGGTGTTGTTGCTATCCAGAGCAAAGTCTGCTGCCGCATCGCGCTGACCAGAACCCGTGTACGCATAGACCTTTAGATCCCTGGCATCAACCACATAGAATCGGTTGTTGGCATAGACGATACCTTCCGGATCAGTATTTTCGCTATCCAGAGCGAAGTTTGCAGTCGAGACACGCACCCCATTCGAGCAGTTGTTATCGGTATTGCTCTCACCACTGACACTTTGGACACACGCGCCGTAGTAGTATATCCCCACACTCGATGGCGCATTCAAGTCAATTGACTGGTTACTCGTATCTCCCGCATTGAGACCGCCTATGGCACCCGTGCCAACCCCTGTATCACTCGTTGTGATCGTATCATCGGTCGAGAGATAGTAGCGCAAGGACGTCGCCGCCGAAGAACCCGCGCCCTGATTGCGAACCGCAACGCTCAAACTGAAGGACTCGTCGGCATTCGGGCTGTTATTGCTCGCCGATGGCGATACAACAATTAGATCGGGAATTGGGTCGGCAATCGTGTACCAATAGACCTTTGCACCTTCCACTTCAAGCACATAGAATTGATTGTTGGCAAAGGCGATACCTCTCGGATCACTGATAGCCAGATCGAAGTCCGCAGCCCCAACACGCTGACCAGCACTCGTGTACACATAAACCTTTTCATCTGCGGCATCAACCACATAGAACAGGTTGTCGATATAGGCGATACCCGACGGAGAACTGTTAGCCAGATCAAAGTCTGCTGTCGCATCGCGCTGACCAGCACTCGTGTACACATAAACCTTTTCATCTAAGGCATCAATCACATAGAATCGGTCGTTGGCAAAGGTGATACCAGACGGATCATCGTTGTTGCCCGCCAGGTCAAAGTCTGCATCCTCAACGCGCTGACCTGAACTCGTGTAACCATAGACCTTTACGTCCGAGGGATCAAGCACATAGAATCGGTCATTGGCATAGGTGATACTAAACGGATCACTATTAGCCAGATCGAAGTCTGCATCCGCATCGCGCTGACCATCGCTCCCATACCCATAGACCTTTCCATCATCAACATCGAGTACATAGAAGCGGTTGTTGACATAGGTGATAGCCTGTGGAGAGTTGTTGCTATGCAGATCGAAGTCTGCACCCGTATCACGCCGCCCGTCACTCCCGTGCCCATAGACCTTGTCATTCCAGAAATCAACCACATAGAATCGGTCGTTGGCATGGGTGATACCTCTCGGATCACCGGTAAACAAACGGAAGTCTGCATCCGCAACGCGCTGACCAGAACTCGTGTACACATAGATCCTATTATCCCCGTCATTAACCACATAGAATCGGTCGTTGGCATAGGTGATACCCTTCGGATCACTGATACCCAAATCAAAGTCTGCCGCCGAATCGCGCTGACCGTCGCTCCCATACCCATAGACCTTATCATCCCCGTCATTAGCTACATAGAATCGGTCGTTGGCAAAGGTGATACCTCTCGGCTCACTGATACCCAAATCGAAGTCTGCCGCCGAATCGCGCTGACCATCACTCCCGTAACCATAGACCTTATCATCCTCGTCATCAACCACATAGAATCGATCATTGGCAAAGGTGATACTCCTCGGATCACTGCCAGCCAGACGGAAGCTTACTGCCGAATCGCGCTGACCGTCACTTTCATACCCATAGACCCTTGCATCCTCCCGATCAAGCACATAGAATCGGTTGTTGGCATAGAGAATATCCTGCGGATTGCTGTTGTTATCCAGATCAAAGGACGTCTCATCACCGCTTTGACCACCATCCCCACCATCGCTGACCGTGACAAGCACGCCATCCGAGCAGTTGTTATCCGTACTGCTCTCACCACTGACGCTCGCCACGCAAGCACCGTAATAGTACGTGCCTGCACTTGATGGCGCATTCAAACTGATTGATTTATCACTGGTTCCCGAAGCGGCAAGGCCAGCCACAGCGTCTGTACCAACCTCTGTATCATCCGTCGAGATCGTCGCGTCGGTCGAGCTGTAATACGTCAGCGTCGTCTCAGCGGCTTGTCCACTCCCATGGTTGCGCACCGTCGCATTCAGCGTGAACATCTGCTCAGGCGTCAGCAGGGTGTCGCTTACCGAAGGCGCTATAACAATGAGATCCGGGCTGCCACCGCCACCACCGCCACCGCCACCACCAAAGGCATTGGCAAAAATCAGAAAATCGCCAAAACCTATCGCACCATCTCCGTCCAGATCGGCCCGGGCGTCATACCTGTCATCGCCTTGACTTGCCCCAAACATGCCAGCAAAGATCAAGAAATCTGCAAAACCAACCATCCCATCGCCGTTGAGATCCGCATCTGCAGACTGCGTAACAGTAGCCGCAGCATTATTGGCATTGGATACAGCAGAGGCTTGCCCCACGCATAGCAGCAACGCAAGAGCAGCGATAAACGCTATTCCTTTGTTCAAAAATATTCGCAACATCCTTTTCTCATTTCTCTGAAGGCCTGGGAAAATAAAAAAATGGAATGATCACCAACAAAGATTCCCCGTTTCTTTGAGCATACGTAAAATCATTTGATAAATTAAATTAGAGAATATTGAGATGTCAACAACATACTTAGGTGGGTTCTTCCTCGAGTTCAAACGCCTTATCGACGGGAAGGCCCACGACCTCGCGCACCTCGCGCTCAATTTTTGCAGACAAATCCGCGTTCTCTTTCAGATGACGCTTGACATTTTCGCGCCCCTGACCAAGCCGGTCATCCCCATAGGAGAACCAGGTACCACTCTTCTTGACAATCCCGTGCAATTCGGCCATATCGATCAGACTGCCCTCTTTGGAAATGCCCTCTCCGAACATCAGATCGACTTCACATTCCTTAAAAGGTGGTGCCATCTTGTTTTTCACCACGCGAATCCGGACGCGATTGCCAACGATCTCTTGCCCGTCTTTAATGGAACCAATGCGCCGAATATCCATACGCACCGATGCGTAAAACGGAAGCGCACGGCCACCGGTGGTCGTTTCGGGACTGCCAAACATCACGCCGATCTTCATGCGTATCTGATTGGCAAAGATCACACAGGTTTTAGACTGGCTGATTGATCCGACGAGTTTGCGCAGAGCCTGAGACATCAAACGGGCGTGCAAGCCCATGTGAGAATCACCCATATCACCTTCGAGTTCGGCACGCGGCACCAGCGCAGCCACAGAGTCTAAAGCCACCACCTCAAAGGCACCGCTGCGCACGAGGGTATCCGTAATTTCGAGTGCTTCTTCACCCGTATCGGGCTGAGCGATCAATAAGTTTTCAAGATCTACCCCCAGACGCTCCGCCAATTCTACATTCAATGCGTGTTCTGCATCGACAAAAGCCGCTACCCCACCGCGCTTTTGCGCCTCGGCAATAATGTGCAAAATCAAGGTCGTCTTGCCCGACCCTTCAGGGCCATATATTTCAACTACCCTTCCCTGGGGAACGCCTCCTGCACCCAATGCGACATCCAGACTCAAAGAACCCGTCGGAATAATTTCTGTGATACGGGCTTTGCCATCCTCACCCCCCAGGCGCATAATTGCTCCCTGTCCAAATTGCTTTTCGATTTGGGCAATTGCGTTGTCAATTGCTTGCTGCTTGCCATCGGTTTGTTGCGTGCCTTTAATTTTGCGCTTGGTCATCTGCATCTCTCCTCACAAAAGGTTTGGGATCACGGCGCAGCCCCTCTCGTCTCCTGCACCGCACAAAGTATAACACAGTATAGTGAACATTTGTGTATAGGTCAAGAAACAATTTAGCGATCTGAAACTGGATACTCGTTCCCGCAAGATAATGGCTCAAGGAAATGATTTGCCGTTTAACAGCAACGGGCATTTCTAAAGCGATAAAGGTGCAAATGCCAGCCATAATCTCAGTATCAGATGTCCATAAATTCCCGCAATCACATCGTCACCCACGATACCCCACCCACCGGGCAATGCCTCGACCTGTCGGGCGGGCGGTGGCTTAATAATATCCAATATGCGAAACACTACAAAGCCAACAATACCCATCAATACCGACTGCGGAAGCAGACTTACCGTAATAAAAAAACCCGCAAACTGGATCTTTACCCCAGGCTTTTTCACATGCCCCAGATGTATAAACACCCAGAAAAAACAGCCCGACCAGCAGCAGCCCCCACGCCCATGAGTTCAGTGGTGGCAACAGACAATAAATCGCCAATGCCACGCCTGACCCGGCTGTTCCCGGCGCAAAACCCGAATAGCCAGAAAAAAAGCCGGTCGCAATCAACCGGACAAAAAATGGTGGCCCAGGAGGCCGAAAATCTGTCATAGCAGTTAGCTATTCGCTCGCCTCAAAACGTCTTGCGATTTTCAATTAAATACCGGACGCCTGAAACCACGGCAACGAGGGTCACGACAGCTACCAGAACATTCAAAACCCAATAAGAAATATCGCCCACGAGCACAATTGGTTGGGCGGCCAATTCGGCTTCGACCACGCGCACATTAATAAAGATCAAAATGCCAAAAACAAGTACTAATTGCAGCATGGTTTTCCACTTTGCAAGTTGTGAGGTCACCACGGGCTTGCCTCGGCGAATTGCAAAAATTCGCAATCCCGTGATCACGACATCGCGCACGAGCATCGCCCCGATAAGCCATGCTTCAACCATGCCCAAATGCACAAAAGCAATCAACGCCGCAGATACCAGCAACTTATCGGCCAGTGGATCCATAAAGCGACCAAAGTTAGTCACTGTACCGTCACGCCGCGCAATGCGCCCATCGTAGAAATCCGTCAGCGAAGCTACCGTAAATACAAGCAGCGCAAGGATTTTGAAATACCAGTTGGCAGCAAAAATCAACAGCAAAAACACGGGCGTAAGCAACAGACGCGACACCGTTAAGATATTGGGCACTGTCCACAACCGATTTGGGGTATGCGGCTCAGGCATTGTCATGCGATTCGACTCTATGGTATTTACCTGGGGCATTTAATACTCCCGACGGCCTTCCAGCGCACGCGATAATGTCACTTGATCGGCCAGGGCGAGATCACTGCCTACTGGCAACCCGCGCGCAATTTGTGTGACAGATACTTCAAACGGAGTCAAACATTGAGACAGATATTGTGCCGTGGCATCGCCCTCTACGGTTGGGCCGTTGGCGAGAATCACCTCTCGAATTTCCCCCTGGCGCAAGCGGTGGAGCAATTGGGAAATATTCAAGTCCTCTGGACCAATACCATCCAGAGGCGAAATCCGCCCGTCCAGTACGTGATAAAGCCCCCGATAAAGCCCGGTGCGCTCAAATGCCAAAAGATCGCCGATAAAATCAATCACCATCACACTGGAACGATCTCGACGCGTATCGCTGCACACAGAACACGGTTCAATCTCAGTCAAATTAAAACAAATGGAGCACCGCCGCACCCGGGTCTTGACATCCACCATCAAATCGGCGAGTTCGCGCACCTCATCCGTATCCCATGTCAGCATCTCCAGCGTGAGACGCCGTGCTGATTTGGCGCCGATTCCGGGCAACCGATTTAAAGCGACAATTAATTTTTCAATGGCTTCTGATGCCATGGAAAACTCCAAAAACTATAGCGCGAAGGCTTCGCGGTTCCAACCTCAAAAACCCGGCATACTCATACCGGGGGGAACAAGGCCCGCCGTGGCTTTCTGCATTTCTGCCTCGGCCATATCCGCAGCTTTTTCTCGCGCCTGCTGAACCGCCGCCAGCACGAGATCTTCCAGCATTTCCACATCTTCGGGATCAACGACCTCGGGATTAATTTTTATCGACAAAATATCTTGATGACCACTGGCCCTTACTATCACCATACCCCCACCCGAAGTCGCCTCTACCTCTTTTGCTCCCAGTTCTTCTTGCACCCTGGCCAGCTTGGCTTGCAATTTTTGAGCCTGCTTCATCATCGCGCCCATACCTTTTGCCATACTCTATCTCCTTATCTCTGTTCTGTGCATATTGACGCACATCCCTACCGGATCACTTCTCCACTAAAAACCTGCATCACCATCTGCACGCGCTCATCTTCTTCTGCTCTCTTCTCCTCAACTATTTGCTCTTTATTATCATCGTAAATAACCTCACACGAAATGGTGACTGTACCTTCAAAAACATTGCAGGCAACTTCTTCAACCAGAGCGCGGCTGCGCCGCACATGACTGGCGTGAAATTCGCGGTGCTTTTGAAACGCCACCACCAGATGTCGCCCATCCATTGATTGTGGATGACCTTCGGCCAAAAATGTGCCCAACGACATCTTCTTTTCCTTTACTTTCTGTACGAGTTGCTCCCACTTATTTTTTATAACAGAAAAATCTGGTGGATCTCCTGAAGATACCTCTGGCACCGGAGGTATTTCTTCTTGTGGCTGTTCTGCCACGGGACGACCATTGCCCTGCTGTTGCGGTGGTGAAGTTTTGGAAGCAGTTGTTGGCGGGGATAATTTGGCACTGTCTTCCCTGGCGCGCGTATCTGATCTGGATGAAGTCGTTTTCTGCTGTGATACAGGTTTGGGCCTGGGGGGCAATGGCCGCTCAGCAGGTACGCGACCAGATACCTTTCCCTGGCTTTTTAGCCCTCGCTCGAGTTGTTCTAAGCGACTAATCAAAACCTGCAAATCTACACTTGACGTCATCTGTACCAGCTTCATAACCGTCAATTCAATCCAGAATCGAGGCTCGCTTACCCGACTAACCTGCGTTTCCAGTTCACCTACAGCATTGAACATGCGCACGAGATCGGCCTCTTCGAATTGGGCTGCGCCCTCTGCATACTGCGCGCGGTCAGCTTCTGGCAAATTTTCATCTGTTAAATCTCCCGCGGCACAGGCAATGAGCAAATGCCGAAAATGCGCCATCAGCCCCGCCACAAATTCACCCAGATCACTGCCTTCGCGTGCCAATTCATCAACAATTTCCAGTGCGCGGGCACCATCCCGTTCCACAATGGCCTGAGTCAGGCCAAAATACACATCTCGGGGAATCAAACCCAGTAAATTTTGTACGGCATCTTCCGTAATACCAGCATCTGAAAATGCAATGACCTGATCCAACAAACTCAGCGCATCGCGCATGCCTCCATCGGCTTTTCGAGCAATCAAAAACAGTGCGGATTCTTCCGCTATTACGCCTTCTTCATCCACAGCCATTTTGAGTTCTTCCACAATTGCCACAGGTGGAATGCGCCGAAAATTGTAGCGCTGACACCGAGATAAAATGGTTTCAGGTACTTTGTGAGCCTCGGTCGTCGCAAATACAAAAACAACATGCGCTGGTGGTTCTTCGAGTGTTTTGAGCAAGGCATTAAAAGCCTCGGTAGTGAGCATGTGTACTTCGTCGATGATATAAACCCTGCGCTTGCCTTGCGAAGCCGCATATCCCACCTCTTCGCGCAATTGCCTGATTTCATCAATCCCGCGGTTCGAAGCCCCGTCAATCTCCAGCACATCCATGCTGTTACCCTGGCGAATGGCAACACACGAAGCACATTCCCCACACGGTTCAGCCGTTGGTCCCTGCTCGCAATTGAGTGCCATGGCGAGCAATCGCGCCGTCGTGGTCTTACCTGTTCCTCGCGGCCCAGAAAACAGATACGATTGCGCCACGCGCCCCAGCCGAATGGCGTTTTGCAATGTGGTGGTCACATGGTTTTGAGCAACCACTGTTTCAAATGCCTGTGGCCTCCGCTTTCGGGCCATTACCGTGTAAGACATAAAAACTCCAAAGGGGGCCATTCCAACCCCAGCCTGAAAAAAGGCCGTGCACCGCGCTTCGAACCGCTACCCCGGGACGTTCAACGAGCGCTGGCTCCTGCCAGGTGCCCCTGCGGCACACGCACCTATTTGCTTACCGCTGCTACCTTCCGGTCCTGACGGGGTTCAGCATAGGCACGTTGCGCAGGACCTGACGATCAACGCTGCACACTCATTGACCGCGATCCAAAATACCGATTCTCAGACGTGGAATTCGACCCCGCTATAGCGGATTGCGGGCTACAGGGCACCGCTATCTCCCCGTCTAGCACGACCTGAAAACAGTGAGATACAAGAGGGATCTTACTCTCGCCTCTTACCTCTTAATAATATTTTGGTGGAGCTGATGGGAGTCGAACCCACGACCTCTAGAGTGCGATTCTAGCGCTCTCCCAACTGAGCTACAGCCCCACCTAAACGGCTTCAACCACGATGTTGCGTACCCCCGAAACAGACTTGAGCACCGTGGCATCGCCCAGCACCCGTCCAATAATATTGACGGGACTTGCCGGACGAATTTCATCTCCATGACTGGCTGGGGTCTGACCGTAAAAAATGCAAAACGCATGACCCGGCGGCCAGTATCCGAGGTCGTTTAACGCCACTGTCTCGCATGCATCTTCGGGGCCTGCTTCAACGGGAGTTGAAAAGTAAATCTCATCGCCCCATGTATTAAACGAACAATCCAGCGGCAAAACTTCGCGAATTTTGCCTGCTGTTTGAGAATCGTTTAACTCGGCGTCGAGTTCAATATCGCCAACTGTGATGCGAATGGGATGCGGCATAACAACCTCGTGATATTTTTGGCGGAGAGGGAGGGATTCGAACCCTCGGTATCCGTAAGGATACACATGATTTCCAGTCATGCCTGTTCGGCCACTCCAGCACCTCTCCAATATAGCTGTAAGCGATCAGCTATCGGCTTTCTCACACACTTGTGCGCCAAAGACTGAGCACTTGTTTTTTGGCGGAGAGGGTGGGATTCGAACCCACGGTACCCGTGAGGGTACACCGGTTTTCGAGACCGACCTGTTCGACCACTCCAGCACCTCTCCAATATTTATTTTTCTCGCAAAGTTTGAAAAAACGCCCGCAACACCTGACCACACGCATCTTCTAAAACGCCTCGGCGCACATCCACGCGATGATTCAGGCGGGTATCTTCCACAATATTCCTCAGAGATCCGCAGGCTCCGGTTTTGGGATCGCACGCGCCAAAAACCAACCGGGACAATCGGGCGAGCACCATAGCACCTGCACACATCGCACAGGGTTCCAGTGTTGCGTAAAGTGTGCAATTATTTAGCCACCGGACGCCCAACTTTTTTGTTGCCTGCCCAATAACAAGCATTTCGGCATGCGCGGTGGGATCATTTCGCTGGACAATGCGATTGTGATCTCGTGCGATTACCTCGCCATTGTGCATCACAACAGCACCAATAGGCACTTCATGCTCGCTTGCCGCCACGCGGGCTTCTTCGAGCGCAAATTGCATACCTGTCAGGTCATCATCCAGCACGGATACCCCGCGAAAACAACACTGGTTACAGAGAAAAAAATATACGGGTTTCCCCACACAGAGTCAACCATCAACATCAGGGCATCCAGATATTCCACTTGCCGTGTTTTTCCCAGATGCGACAGGCGTCACAGGTACACATCCAGCGGAGGGCAAAACGCGGTTTGTTACTCGTATTGAGAGATCCACAGTGTACTAACAGATAATGAAAAAACATTACATCTCCTCGGGCTGGCCTCAACTCAATCGGCTCTCCCAGACCGAACCTTTGTTGAGGTTTCGCAAAATCCGACAGCATTCGAAACCGGTCAGGATCCTGAACTGCCATCTCGCTGAACTTCCGATGCGACCCTGGCCAGACCGCGGTCCCACCACCTTGCGCAACACCAGAATCGAGATAAGTTAAAGAGGAAACCCGGAATGAACCGGGAAAAACATTGAAAGGTCGATGTCCGCCATCGACGTGCCCACTGAGATAATCCCAGCCTCTCGAAACCGGAAATACACTGCGTGCCCACACTGCCTCAGGCTGTGGTTTCTGACAGTGAAATGCACCTGCATTCTCCCGAACCAGTTGGCTCTGCACCTCGTAAAATGCGGGCGTACAACAAGCCAGCAACGCGGGATCTTGAACCCCAAAATGTTCAATCACCCCCTGGCGGGCGTTTGTCTGGCAAAGGAGACCATGAAGCCGGATCATCCCGATCCATCCCGAGCACAGACCACATCGCAGCTTCCGCATTGACAATTGTCTCTTCAGGAATTAACCCCGACACCAGCACATATCCATCTCGGTCATACTGTGCCAGTTGCTCTTGTGAAAGCATAGACATCCCCTGATTAAAAGGACATTCAGATCAATCCCGATTCTCATCCTCCACCTCACCAATTTCTCGAACCCGCGCGGCATATTGCCCGCCTTCGAACGGGGTGCTCAGCCACGTCGCAACAATCTCTTTCGCCACGGTATCCCCCACCACACCGACACCGAGACACAAAATATTCGCATCCACATGGGCGCGGGCAAATTTGGCTGATGTCACATCGTGACACGAAACAGCGCGAATCCCCTTTACTTTATTGGCAACGAGAGCAGCCTCCGTACCTCCCCCATCGATCACAATACCCGTCATCAAATTTTTTTCCAGAACAACGTCAGCCACCGCTTTTGCCACGCCGACATAAGATGTTTCCTGCGGGCTATGTACGCCACAATCCATCACCTCTCGCCCGGCATCTTGCAACATAAGCACAATCTGTTTCTTCAGCTCAAATCCCTTGTGATCTGCACCAATAGCTAATACACTCGACTTCTGCGGATCTTGGACCACCGCCTCATCATCAGCCACAACCAGACGCACCTTCTGCTGCCGTATCAGATCCCGTGCCAACGGCGTCACAATCGCATTGGGCGTCACATAAACCGCATCGCCACCGCGATTAATCGCAGATTTGACCAGATCTTCCGTCACCAGACTCACCGGCGGATCAATCGGCGCAGATACCGCAAGTCCCTCCAACGCCTGCAACCGCCGCACAACTTCGGCAACAATCCGCTGTATCAGTTTTTCATCTGGCATAGGCAAGAGGCTGGTGGCTGGTAGGTTGGGTGGTTGGGCTAACCTCTGGAAACATAGATGTTCAACAAAGAGATGTCAAGGAGATTGCCCTGATATTCAGACGCTGCAAAATCAATGGATTAAAAATTGCGCTTGACACTACTATTCACTTCCAGTAGATTTCATCGCTATTGGAAATATGACGTTCCGGCGTAGCTCAGCTGGCAGAGCAAGTGGCTGTTAACCACTGGGTCGTAGGTTCGAGT
>JAGWBW010000056.1:4196-4531 GCA_021295695.1 Candidatus Latescibacterota bacterium | reverse complement strand
AAAAAGAAGCACGATCGAAGCTATCCTTGATGTGTTGGAGATTCGATTTGACCTGAGCGAAGCGCACCCTCTATCCACACGTATTACCGCCATTGACGATTTGCAACACCTCAAGCAGTTGCTCCGTACGGCAATACAGGTGCCCAATATCGAGGCATTTCAGCGCGTGTTAGATGCGTAAAGTGATTTTCCAATGCAGGACGATATACAAGACACTGCGTAACATCAGTTAATTAAGATTCATGCTCAACGGATTCTTTTTCAGGAATTCCCAACTTCGGCAAGCCCTCAACAATCTGTAGTTTTAAGGCTATGAGATTAATCATAGCCTTTTT
>JAGWBW010000056.1:0-4156 GCA_021295695.1 Candidatus Latescibacterota bacterium | reverse complement strand
GAACCATGGAACGCAGAGAAGTCCGCTGGGAACGCATGTTTCCCGATGAATTGGAAGCCGCTTTTGAGAATTGTCCAGTAGTGTATCTGCCTTATGGCCTGTGTGAACCCCACGGCCCGGTAAACGCCCTGGGCCTGGACGCGTTGCGTGCCCATGGGGTGGTGTGCCAGACCGCTCGGTCCTTCGGCGGCATTGTAGCCCCTCCCGAATACTGGCACTGCCACGAATCCGGAGGCTACGGGACCTGGGCACACGAACGGGTGGGTGACGCCCGCCCCTGGCTTACAGCGGTGCCACCGTGGATCTTTTTGAAAAACCTCTGCTATCACATCCGTGCCGTCGATGCCCTGGGATTTCACGTAGCCGTGCTCTTCTCAGGACACTCGGGACCGCACCGCCTGGACGTACCCGTTGTACTGGAAATCCTCCAGCAGCACGTTTCCGTCCGACTCTATTCTCTTATGAGTATGGGCACAGGGGAATCCCGGTTCAAAGATGACCGGGGCATGGGAGGCCACGCGGGAAGAGGAGAAACATCGCTGCTGTGGGCCGTGGCTCCAGACTGCGTAGATCTATCCCGCCTTCCCGGACCGGACGAGCCAGGACCTCATTTCGCCCAGGGCGATTATGTGGATACATCCAGCCGGCGAGCGGGGGAAAAAATGGTGGCTGATACAGTGGAACATATCTCGGAAAAAGCAAAAGAACTCTTGACGGAATACGATCGGTTAAAACCCAATCACACCCCGCTGACCTACGGGCAGATTGAGCGTATCTGGGAAGAGGAGATCCGCCCCAGGATGAAAGACTTTGCTTCTATGCAGAGTGGGGATGAAGCACCCCCAGAAGACTCCCGCTGGTATGCCAACTGGCGGATACCCGATCTGGGTTAGAACAGAGTTGGATGTGACTACTCACACGTCTGAAGATGGTGGGCTTCATGGCGATTAACCCCGCCTGAGTATGTAGCCCCATACTCATGCCCAGCACGCCACATCTACCACTGCGGTCTCTGTAGTTCAGAATTCCAACACCTTCTTCCGCTTACCCTTACTAATGGTGACGATACCACTATTGTAGTCGGCATTGAGGAAAGGACTCTCAAAGACCTTCTTCGGAGCATAGTTGACTGGCGTGCCATTGATGGTAGGTGTCTTATTGTAACTGGTATCAAAGGTCAGTTCGTCTTCATAGACCGTTCTATATTTTAAAACATATTCAACCATGCTGAACTCACATGACTTGACCTTCTTTTTGAAGGTATCGAAACCATTCATATCGCTCTTTGCCATGACCTCAAGAATCACTGGAGCGTATTCATTGTCGAGAAACAGTGTTCTTCCGACACGTGCTGTTACGATATCGCCCGTTGGCTGTGTCACGCCAAAGGTTTCTTCTTTAAACTCGAAACCTCCTCGAACAACCCGAACCGCTGCATACGCACCCTCGGCCTCCACAAAGACGATACCATTTTCCTCAACCGGCTCGCTCAGTCCTTCATTTGACATCCAGACAATCATCTCGGCAGCGCTTTCGTGAAACTTGAGCTTCTGAGTAATCAGACTGCCTTTGCATTGTACTGACCAAAACTGATTGGATGCTACCCGGTGATTTTCAGGGCGAGGGATGGGAACGATGCGGGCATCGTGTTTACCGGCAAAGATCACGCCCTGCCAGCGGTTTTGTGTACTGATTTTTACCCAATCTTCCGACGGTCTTGCTTCTGTCATAGGCGTGCCAATGATAAAGGCCGGATCGCAGTAACTATAACGCAGAATGCCCCCACCATCGGTTCGCAGCTTGTTCGGCGGCTTGTTAGGTACCGCCATATTGGGAAAGCTATGTCCTTGTTTGCCGAGGCCTTGTGAACGTTGTTGCACCTCGTAACGCCCCCTCCCAGCCACGTCCAGTGCAATATCGGCCACGACAGCAGGAGGGCGATAGTTGCTCAGGGCTGCGTTCACGTCATGGCCCCTTACTTCAGGTTGCTTACCCATACCAAAGTAGAGCCATGCCAGTGGTGCCATAGCCCCCTCAGGTTTATGCCGAAACGCCCAATCAAAGTAGATTCGAGAACGTCCACCACCCTGAACACCGTGAATCTGTTCCTGTGCCCAGTAAGCAAAGTAGAGATCGAGCAATTGTCCGGAAGCTTTTTGCACCTGTGGATCGCCGAAGTCGTAGAAGTTATAGAAGCCCCTGATAAGCGTACCGTTATACCCCTCGTTCATCATCTCGACGCACGGACTTTTCCGTGCCCGTTCCAGACAATACGCCACAAAGTATTCGTCCCAGGCCTGGTAATGCGCCTCTGCGATAGCACCATCGTCATACATCAAATTTCTGTATGTGGGCAGATCATTTGCGAGTTTGGAAAAGTGCCAGTGGATCGTGAAATCCATGACATGATGATTCTCTGAACTGTATATGTGCCACGTCTTTGACTGCCTGACCTCCGCTTTACTCAGCCAGGAGCACGACTTCGCATAAAGCCAGATCGGTTTGAGCACAATGTCTTCCGTCTCTTTTGTGATCCACCCCGCTTGTTTGCTTCCACAGGTTCCATACATTTCAATGAGCCGCAGGACGATTTCTGTGTGCCAGTGAAAGCTGTCGCGGTCAGAAATGCTTTTGGGGTTGTCCAAATAATATTGGGCGTTTTCGATCAGTGCGGCATTGGCCTCATCGAGCATCTCACCCAGGTAGAGACACCGTGCGGCAAACGCCACAATGGAATAGGAGTAGCTCCTGACGAATTTCCCACGTTCTGGGGCCAGTGGTGGCCTTTTCTTTGCGCGTACCAACGGCTTCCCTGCTTCGGCGCGAAACATTGCATCCACCCGTTTCTCAAATCCAGCCAGGATGGCTTCCGGGGTTTGCCTCTTCATCGACACAGCTCCTTTCTCTACAGTGAATCAATGAATACCGTCCGTTCTTTTTCCCTGGAAAATTTTAGCCTCTGGTCAAGGCACAAAAAAGCCCGGTTTTTGTCACAAAAACTGGGCTTTTTAATATGTTTTTACGGAAACTATTTCTAACGATGTTTGTCACCGTAAATATGGCCGTTCATCAACCTCTAGCCGGCACTCAGCATTGCCCTGGTCTCGTCCGTCAGCCGGATGTGCGGCGGCGACATGCCCGGCAGCAACACACTCGGGTCGCTCTTCACACACGCCCGCGGATGGAGCTCTGTGAGCGCTGGATTTGCAGAGTAGTCTTTGTCCTCTCGAGGCTCGTTAAACCAGCACGGTGAAAATTCCAGGATCCGTTTCTGTCGCTCAGTGAGTTCGGGGTCGTTGGTGTCGTACCCGGCGTCGCCGTGGTGCATGCCGAAAGGAACATACTTGTAGAAGAGGGTACGGCGCTCGCCGCTCCCCGCCCACGGAATCGTACCATGTTTGAGCTTCTCACTGAACAAAATGCAGTCCCCAGCCCTGGCCTCGATGCGATGCACCGGCACATCGTCATCCCAGTTCGGTAGCTGTGACGTCCATTTCGTGTCGCACCAGTTCCGCCGCCAGTCGCCGGCGATGCCCGTCAGTTTCTGCTCATTGACCGGCTTGTGTGTACCAGCAACACACCCGAAGCCCCCGTCATCTGGTCCGACTGTCTTGAGTTCATACACACATGTGATATGAAAGCTGCTCGGGCCGCCGTGGAGTGTCCCGCCTTTGTCCGCGCCGTCTGTCGGTTTCCGGCCAGGTTTGTAATGTATGTTGTCGTGATCTAACCGGAACAAGGGGCGAAGCTCTGCCGGCAGGGCATGGCCCCACGACGGGTCGCCGAGAAGCTCTTCAAGGATGGGCAGCATGGTCTCGTTGTCGATCAGGTCCCTGTAGGCCTTGCTCCAGAGCCTTCTCCCGATGTAGGTGTTGCCGTGCCGATCCGTTGTCTGGCGTGTGTCGCGCCTCCGGATGCTTTTGCGGTTCTGTTTGTCGGTGCGAGCCGTGGACAGCGTCTCCTCCCGCTCAAAGATATGCTGATCATAGACTTGATTGAGCTCGTCCAACTGCTGTTGATTGAGCACGTTGGGCACGACGATATAGCCTTGTCGTGCGAACGCGTCACGCATTGCATTGTCCATCTTCTAATCTCCTCTACGTGTAGGAACTACAAGGGACATTTCTTGCGCATGGATGGCTGGTAAGAAGGAGTT
>JAGWBW010000281.1 GCA_021295695.1 Candidatus Latescibacterota bacterium | reverse complement strand
TTATTACGCGACCAATCAATGGTTACAAACCTTCGCCTACCGCACCGAATTGGGTATTGGCGCCTTCTTACTCGGTAGCCTTGTCTTGTTCCTCATCGTACTTACAACCATCACCGCTCAAACTCTCAAAGCCGCACGCGCAAACCCGGCTGATTCGTTGAGAGATGAGTGAGCTATATAAACCCTTGTTTTTTTGCTTAAATTGCAGATATTTGTAAATGTTGCGTGAAGGGCCTCCTGAAACTGGTAATCGCCAATAATGCATATAATTACTCGGAAGAGACTCCAGGAATTTTGGCAGAATCATCCTGAGTCAGAGAACTCTCTCAGGGTCTGGTTCTCCATCATGCGATTAAAGCACTATTCTAATCCACATGAAATACGCCGGGATTTTCCTTCTGTCAGTTTCCTTGGGCAATGGCGTACCGTTTTCAATATCGGCGGCAACAAATATCGACTCATTGTGGATATGCGATATGATTTGGGAAGAGTCTATGTTCGCCATGTCCTCACACACGCAGAATATACTCGTCGTACGCGGGAAGGCACTTTATAAAAAGGAATACCTGATGGCTGACATACTTGATTTCACCAAACCTCATGTATTGAGAAACGAAGCAGAATACGATTGTGCTATCGCTGAAATCGATACCCTTCTCGACACAGATTCCCAGCCCGGAACAGAAGCGTATGAGCGACTGGAGTTTCTGTCTGTACTGGTGCAGGCTTATGAAGACATTCATTTGCCTGTCTATGAACAATCGACACCCCAGGAAGTGGTTGATTTTATGCTGGAGCAGAAGGAGCTTTCCCGGGCGGATCTGGCAAAGTGGCTGGGCAATAGTCGCCAGACAGCAGAATTTTTTGAAGGAACTCGCCCGCTCTCTATTGAACAAATTGGTGTATTGCGAGCGCATCTGGGCATTCCAGCGGATCTACTGATAGAGGTATAGAATACATCGACAGAGAGTTTGGTATAATGAAATTTAAGGCGATAATTTTCGACTTGTTTGGGACTCTGGTTGATAATTTTAGCAAAAAAAAGTACGACAAAGTACTTGCATTGATGGCCGAAACTTTGTCGGCGCCATACGAAGCGTTTAGACACGCATCCGATCTTTCTTTTTCTGACCGATGTATTGGGAAATTCAGGTCAATAGAAGAGAATATAGCGGTATGTTGCGCTCAAATTGGTCTCTCCCCAGGCGATTGCAAAATCAACACTGCCGCACAATATCGTTACGACTTCACAATGAGAACACTCAAACCAAAGGCTGAGGTCCTGCTTACGCTTCAAAATCTAAAAAATGATGGCTATAAAATTGGACTCATAACAAACTGTGGTCCAGATGTCCCGCTACTCTGGCACACATCCCCTTTAGCAGAGCATATCGATTTACCGCTCTTTTCTTGTACAGAAAAAATACAAAAGCCCGCCATTGAAATATATAAACGGGCACATGAACAGTTGGGACTTCCGTCAAATGTCTGTGTTTATGTGGGCGATGGTAGCAGCCAGGAAATGACCGGTGCTGAAGAAATAGGTTTCTTGCCTGTGCTAAAGCAAGTCGATTTAGAAGATGTATATGATCCAAGACCAGACATAACTGGCTGGCGTGGGTTATCTATTACTGAAATTGAGGAACTACCTGAATTACTTGCGCGCGTCAGTCATATCCACTAAACCGGGTAATCCCATTATATAAACACTGCTCCTACGGTTGCTAAAACAGGCACATTGAAATCAAACAATGTGCCTGTTTTCATTGTCTAAGTGTTCATTTTCGGACACCACTGTATCAAAATCGGACACTTATTGAACTGTGCTCATGACACAAATTTTCATAACTACTTGTAAAACATAGAAAAGAAGTTTTTGGCACAAAAATTGCTTGTTATTTTTATACATTCACACTACCTGAAAGATGAATGGCTAACTTCTGGCTGCGAAATAGCTGGACGGAACAGGAGATAGGATCATGATCAAAAATTATCTGACCGTTGCGATCCGCAATCTGATGCGGCACAAATTGTACACATCCATCAATGTATTGGGACTGGCCATTGGCCTGGCGTGTGGCATCTTGATCCTGTTGTACATCCAACAAGAGATTTCAATAGATCGCGATCACGCTCTGGGTGACCGCATTTACAAAGTAATTCGAGAAGAACGCAGCAGTACGCAAACAACATACGACGAAGGCACATCAGGCGCACTCGGTCCCGTGTTGGAAGAAACATTTCCCGAAGTAGAAACAACTGTGCGTATCTGGCGATGGGGTGTATCTGCAAAATATGGCGACCACAAGAATCTATATACCCTGGCACTGGTAGATGATAACTTTTTGGATGTATTCGATTTTCCCCTCATAAAAGGCGACTTAGAGACCGTTTTTCGCCTACCCTACTCTGCGGTTATTACCGACGACATGGCACAACACTTATTTGGCGACACAGACCCAATGGGCCAAACAATTTCAATCGAAAACCGCAATTTTCCAGGCGAATACACAGTTACTGGCATAGTCAAGGCGCCACACCTTCTATCAGACCTTCAATTTCATTTGCTCACAACCACAATACCCTCCGTAGAAGAAACGCAAGAAACGTGGACTATGTGGCGCCCCACGCAATCGTGGCGGCCTGTAAAAACCTTTTTGCTATTAAAAGCAGGACAAACCACAGAAACTCTCCAAGCAAAAATGCAACCGTTGATCACGCAGTATATGGGAGATGAAGTTGCAGCAAAAAACACCTACTATTTGCAGCCTCTACACCGATTTTAACCCAACTGCCAACAGTCCCATACAACAAATTTACATGCTGGCGGCTATCGGACTGATCGTAGTGGTCATTGCGTGCGTGAACTTTACAAATCTGGCAACTGCACGGGCTGTCACCCGTAAGCGCGAAGTCGGCGTGCGAAAAGTGGTTGGCGCGCATCGCCCACAATTGATGGTTCAGTTTTTAACTGAATCTCTGCTTTTAACCTGCGCCGCCCTGCTGATTGCCCTTGCACTGGTCGAGTTATGCCTGCCCTTATTCAACCAATTTGTGCGCGGCGATTTGCACCTCGACGCAATTATGGTAATGGCAGGTGCGCCAGCGGTACTGGCACTAACATTGTTAGTAGGATTACTGGCAGGATGGTATCCGGCATTTTTCCTCTCATCCTTTCGCCCGGTGACCGCGTTAAAAAGCAGTGCGTCTTCCTCCCCTGGTTCTACAGGGCTGCGAAAAGGACTCGTAGTTTTTCAATTTGGCATGTCCATCTTACTGGTGATCTGCACCCTCGTGGTTTATCAGCAACTGCGATTTACAGAAACCAAAGATATGGGTTTTGCACGCGATCATATTGTAAGTGTACCGATCTTTGCTCACGACCGTGAGCACGAAGCCGTCCCCCTAAAACGCCTTTCGGCACGCCACCAGATGGTCAAACAAGTCTTTCTCGAACACCCCAATATCCTCAGTGCGTCGGCACTGCGATACGACATCTCGGGATACGGCGGACGACCACGACTAATCTGGCCCGATGGAGACCGAACAAAAGAACAGACAATTCGCATAAACGAAGTAGATAATTCATTCTTTGAAACATTTGACATTCCCGTACTTCGCGGTCGCGCCTTTTCAGCAGATGTTGCCAGCGATACATCACAGGCAATTATTTTGAACGAAACAGCCGTGCGCCTGCTCGGCTGGGAGGATGACCCGATTGGCAAGCAGATTGTATCATCATCTGGAAACCGATCCCTGACAGTAATTGGGGTCGTAAAAGATTACCACAGCTTGACGCTCCGAGAAGAAATCGCACCCATGGGATTTGTAGGCAGATGGGAGCTGTTTGTTTGGCTGGCCCTGCGCATCCGCCCAGAAAACACCGCGCAAACCCTGTCTTTTCTCGAAACCCAGTGGAAACACTTTGTGCCAGAGGCATCCTTTCGATATATGTTTTTGGACGAGATCATACAGTGGTACTATTTCAACGAACGGCTTACCGGCAAAATGCTCGGGGTATTTTCGTTGCTCGCAATTTTTGTAGCGTGTTTGGGACTGTTCGGACTGGCCGCATTCATGGTTCAATCTCGCACCAAAGAAATTGGTGTGCGGAAGGTCCTGGGTGCATCCACATCGCATCTGGTCATGCTACTCTCCCGCGAATTTATATTGCTCATCCTGCTCGCCAATCTCATCGCCTGGCCAATCGCCTACTATCTGATGCGCGACTGGCTCTCCGGGTTTGCCTACCAAACAGGTCTGAATGTCTTGCCATTTATCGTGAGCGCGATAATGGCACTGATTATTGCCTTTGGGACCGTGAGCATGCAGGCCATTCGCGCAGCGCGATCCAATCCGATTGATGCACTGCGAGATGAGTAGAGAATAATGCCTGTTCTGGTTGACTTACTGGAGATAAAAAATTAAATACATAAAAATCGCCTCGCGGCGGCTAAAACGCGACCGAAATGCCAGTGTGATGAGCGTGATGGGCCTATCAGTAGGC
>JAGWBW010000055.1 GCA_021295695.1 Candidatus Latescibacterota bacterium | reverse complement strand
GGAGAGAAGCCGGTCGCGCAGTTCTGCGGCGCGTTCGAAGTCTTCGAGGCCCACGGCTTCGCGGATCTGGTCGCGCAGGTCCTGGGATAGGGATTTGGGGCGGTCGCGACGAATCTCGTCGGCCCACTCCTGGAGGAAGGCGATCTCTTCGCTTTCTTCTATGAGATCGTGCCGATCAAATTCCCTGAAGAAGGATCGGAGTTCGTCAATGCCCTTGTCAATTTTTGACAGCGCCATATCATAGGCCTCGCGTTCGAGATACATCAGGACTTCAGCCCGTACGCGGTGTCCAATGACAAAGGGACGATTGTGCTCAAACGCCATACGGTCTTCCTCATCTTCTGCGTATTCTTTGATAAAATCGAAAAGTTCAAGGTTGCGTTCGGCGTCTTTTTTGGCGTTGAGATATTCGCCTATTTCGAGAAAGCTAATACGGCGATGATAATATTGGAGGGCTTCCATTTGGAGGGCCATGCAACTTTCAGAATCGAGCACAAAGTCTTCTGAGCCTGGTTTTTGCGCCTGCGCTTTGTAATAGTGCAGGAGCGACTCATACCCTTCGGGCTCTTGGCCGTCGGGACGACCTGCGACATCCATTTGTAAGATGCCCATTTCGATGCGGAGTTGAACTTTGGCGCGACCATCATTTCCTCTGATTTTGCGAGCACACAATTGACCGGGTTCACAAGGCCAGTCATCGAGAAGAGGCTGAATATCTTTACTCATCAGTGTGTATCCTCCATTGATAAATTGATTGAGGAAAATAAGCTCAAAAACAGTGTACGATAATCACTATATGTTGTCAAGAAATTAGCGGGAAGAGAGAATGATTTTTACACCTCATCTCACTTCAGGTATTGACACATCCAGTCCATTTGCTGTTTCGACTGTGTTGTCCCAGGTTTCGTCTTCGATAAAGACACCTTCGGCTTCGCGTTTGGCGCGAGTATCGTGTTCGATTTCCCCTGGGAGATAGATTTTATCGACACCGGGCTGAGTGCGAGAGGACTTGATCCAGTCGCAGAGACGACCAATTTCGTTGAGATAATCGGAGAGGTCGATAAAGCTGTCGATTTTGATGGCAATGGCGATATAGCCACTGCCGCCTCGCGTGGGTTGTTCTGAACTGCATCCCGCCCATGAGAGGCCACCCGCGATGGCGTCGATCATCATGCCCAGGCCATATCCCTTGTGGCCTTGAGGCCCGCCCAGAGGCAGCATCGCCACATCGCTACCTTTGAAGCGATTGGGGTCATTCACGGGATTGCCGTCTGCATCTACGAGCCAGCCATCGGGTGTTTGTTGCCCGCGCGCGCGATACACATCAACTTTGCCCCCGGCAGACATACTGGTGGTTATGTCGAGCATGAGGGGCGGACCGTTGGGTGTGGGGGCGCTGAAGGCTATGGGATTGGGAGGCAGACGCCGATTTGTGCCGCCAAAGGGGGCGGTAAATCGCCCACCGCCATTGAGCATAAGCAGGCCAATGCAGTTGCGTTCAGCCGCTTTGGGCGGGTAATCGCCCAGGCGACCGATGTGGCTGGATCGGTGAACGGCTATGGCGCCGATGGTGTGTTCGAGGGCGCGGTCGGTAGCCATTTGCATGGCTTTGTGGGCGACGACAATGCCGATGGTGCGCTCGGCATCAACGACGGCTGAGACCGGGGTTTCTCGAATAATTTTGAGTTCGCGCACGGGTTTGATATTGCCGCTTATGATGGCGCGAATATAGCCCGGCGTGCGAATAACACCGTGCGAATCGTGCCCGTAGAGGTTGGCATCCACGAGGTGGTCGGCTACGATATGAGCCTGATCTTCTGGAAATCCCGCAGCGCTGTAGAGTTCGCGTTGCAGGGTTCGAAGGTGCGCTGCGTCAATAATGGGCATATAGTTATGTCCTTTCGAAAAGAATAAGCGTGTGTGCCAGAGTTCAACTATTGGATCGCCTGGCGAACCCAGTCAAGTGCGGATAGCGGCATGATCCCGTAGTTGTAAAAGGCGAATTTGGTCACGCCTTGTTCTCGGGCCGCCTGAAGATTGGCACAGAGGGTTTTTGCATCGGGGGAGGCTGGGGGATAGGCTTGAAGTCCGACAACGAGTTGGTCTGGACTCTGGATAATAGGTAAAAGTTCTGAAACGCGAGTTCTGGTGCGTTGGGGATCAGCAGTATAAGAAAGAATTTCTACACTGTCAGCAATTTGTGCAATGGCTTTGGGATTAGATCCCGTGATTGTTGAATCGCCCATCAAGATATAGGAGAGCGGAACATCAACGGATGCTTTGAGTTCGCGCACGAGAGATGTGACAATTTCTTCGCGCATGGCGTCAAATGCTGCGAGATCGGGTATTGTGCGTTTGAGTTCTGTGATTGTTTCCCGAACGGGCTGACCGGTATCAAAGGCCATGCGGATTTTTGCGGTGACAGCGCTTTGTAGCTGTGCAATATCGATATTGGCTTCCATTGCTTGTTTTTTGCAACTGTCGCAGAAACAGAGTGAAAAGAGGTCAATACCGTGTTTGGCGTGGTAGTGCAGATGGCCCCAGCCGGAATAGGCGAGGGATTCGCATTCGAGGAGGGAGATGCCGTAGTTGAGAACGAGATCGCGGGAAAGCGCGATGGCAAAGGCGCGCACGTCTGGGTTTGCAGGGCAGAGGGCCGATGTGCTGGGGTCACCTGTGCAGCGGACTTCGGCACATTCGGGATGGGATTGCGCCTGATAGGAGTTGTGAAAAAAGACGGTCCAGGAATTGAGATTTATACCAGCGGATGATGCCGCTTTTGCTGCTTCGCCCCACCAGTTTTCATTTTGCATCAAAGGGCTGACATGTGGTTTGATCGCGCCGTAAAGCGATTTCTGTGGCTCGAAATAAATCGCTGATTGTGAGACCGCGAGTGTGTTATTGGCAGGTAAATGGGGACGCAACATGTCGAAGGTATGGTAAGCCGATGCCAGATTGATGGCGTCGAGTTTAACTTCTTCGCGGAGTTTGCGAAGAACGGCGTCATAACCTTCGTCGCGTAAATCCCAGGGATAAGTCCACATGGTGGCGTCAGGCATTGGGATGCTCCTTTCTTTGTTTAAAACATGGTATTTTCGTTTTGGATAATTTCAAAGCGATTTTTGAAACGGGTTGAAAGGGGATTGACTTTTTTGCTAAAATATGGTATAACCTGTTTTTGTATTCAACACTGTTTGGAGGACATGGATGACAAAACTCGGATTGGGTGTAATTGGATGCGGCAATATGGGCGCAAGTTTGGCAAATGGTGCTCGGGGTTTGGACTGCGCGGAAGTGGTTTGTGTCAGCGATGTGGATAGTGAAAAAGGGCGGGTTCTATCTGAGAAAATGGATTGTGATTACGAGGCGGATTATCACACCATGCTGGCGCGTGAGGATGTGCAGGCAGTCTTGATCGCCACGCCGCCGTTTTTGCACATTGATCCCACGATAGCAGCAGCCCAGGCGGGCGTGCATGTGTTTTGCGAAAAACCCATGTCGCCGACGCTGGCTGGGTGTGATGCGATGATCGCCGCGTGTGAGCAAGGCGGTGTTGCGTTGGGTATTGGGCTGGTGTGTCGCTTTCACCCGGTGCATCGCAAGGTGCGCGATTTGGCTCGCGGGGGCGATTTGGGTTCGCCTTTGTGTTTGATGGTGCATCGCCTTGGCGGTGGCTGGGGCGGCGTGTGGACGGCAACATGGCGAGAGTCAAGAGCCAAAAGCGGCGGTACACTGATGGAGGTGAATGCGCATGAAATCGATTTTATGCGTTTTGTGATGGGCGATGCGGAATCGGTTTCTGCGGTGGGGGGGCAGTTCGTGCAGATGGAGACGGATTTTCCAGATGTGGCACTCGTGTCGATCCGATTCAGAAACGGTGGGGTAGGCGTATTGCATTCCAGCCAGGCAAGTGCTATTGGCGGTTATGGCGGGCGGTTGGATTGTGCCAAAGGCTCAGTGGTCTTTCCGTCGTTTTGGGGCGGTGAAGGTGGTTTGCGCTACAAGAGATACGATGGTAGTGAAACGGCAATTGGCGCGTCTGATTTATCGCAAGACGAAAGCCCGGTGAGCCAGGAGATTCGCGCGTTTTGCGAAGCGGTGCTCAATGGCGACGAGCCGCCGGTGTCTGGTGTAGATGGGCGGGCAGCTGTGGAGATTGCGTTGGCTGCGTATCAGTCCATTGAAACGGGCGAAACAATTGCGTTTCCATTTGAGGAATAAGACATCATGGCGCGAAAATTTGAGATTCCAGAATTTTACAAAAGTCCGATTATTTCGCAGGTTAAAAGATCACGGCAACTATCGGATCCCAAAAAGCGCGATTTGCAGCCCTCGGTGCTGGATTTTGGACCTGTACGATTTTTTTTAGCACGGCATTTTGGGTTTTGTTTTGGCGTGGAGAATGCCATTGAAATTGCGTATAAGACCCTGGAAGCCCATTCGGACCGGCGCGTGTTTTTCCTGAGTGAGATGATTCACAATCCCAATGTGAATGCAGATTTGCAGGATCGCGGTGTGCAGTTTATGTTTACGCCGTCTGGCCAACAGCTCATTCCGTGGGACGAACTGGTACCCGAAGATATCGTGGTCGTGCCTGCTTTTGGTACAACTGTGGGAACGCAAGAGGAATTGTCCCGGCGGGGAATTGATCCATATCAGTACAATACCACATGTCCATTTGTCGAAAAGGTGTGGAAGCGCAGTGCCCAATTGGGAGATGGGGATTATACCGTCGTCATTCACGGGAAGACCATACACGAAGAGACGCGGGCGACTTTTTCACACGCGGTTCAAAATGCACAGGTCGTGGCCATACTGAATTTGAAAGAGGCGCGTATTTTAGCAGATATTATTCGAGGCAAACGCGATCTCAATGCTTTTGAACAGTATTTTAGACACAAGTGCTCACAGGGATTTGATCCTGGCATCCATTTGTCGCGCATCGGCGTGGTGAATCAGACAACGATGTTGGCTACTGAAACGCGTGAAATCGCCGGGATCATTCGGCAGGCACTCATCGACCGGTATGGCGAGAAGAACATCGGAGACCATTTTGCAGATACATCAGATACACTTTGTTATGCCACCAATGAAAATCAGAATGCGACATACACGCTTATTGAGCAAGACGCAGACCTCGCTCTGGTTGTGGGTGGGTACAATTCTTCGAATACGTCGCATATTGTAGAATTGTGCGAGGAAGCCATGCCGACGTTTTTTGTGAAGGATGCCGAGGAGTTGATTTCAGAACGCACAATTCGGCATTATTGCCTGAAGTCGCACGGGGTGGAGATTGCGGAGAATTGGTTGCCCGATAAGAGACCTGTGGATATCGCACTGACCTGTGGTGCGTCGTGTCCCGATGCGGTGGTAGATGGTGTACTGTTGCGCGTGTTGTGTTTTTTTTCCGGGGCGCGGGATGTGGAGGATGTACTGGCGTCGTACAGGGCGATGGAGCCTGTGTAATATGTGGTTACTCCTCTCCTAAGACTTCGAGAAGTCTGCGAACTTTTTCCAGTGACTCCTTTGTTTGCAAGCGTAGTAGTGCAGAAAGCACGGCTTTTCCGTCTTCGGAAGAGAGTAAAATATTCAGTTCTCTGAGTTGTTCTATTGTGAGTGTATTAATCCGGTCGCTTACAATACTGCTCAACTCGGAGTCATGCTCCCGGCGGTAAACGATAGACGTTTCGGAATTCGTACCCAAAAGAGCATCCGGCGAAACGCCCAGAGCAATGGCAATAGCGACCAGGGTATCGGTTCGAGGCACCTTTGTCTCTGCTTCAATGCGAGATACTGTTGCCTGGTCAATATTGGCCGCATTGGCGAGGTCGTGTTGAGACCAGTTTTTTGCGTGCCGTAATTTCCTTATTTTTCGTCCGGTTACGATCATAAATGAAAAATAAGGAAAATTTTATGGGTTTATATATGTTCATGGGCATATATTGCAATTAAAAATATGTATTTATACATATTATACGTTTGCACTTTTGGACAGACCTGAAAACTTCTAAAATTCAGTGTGCAAATACAGACGGTTCAGATGTCAAATGCTGCTTCTAATATCTCATCTTTTCAAGGGTTGACTTTCGCCTTTGCATGCGCTATATTGGAACCACACAAGAAAGGAGGTGGTCGAATGAGTGAAATGACCAGTGGAGGTGGCTGTCGTTAGGTGCGCCTCTGCCAGGAGCGGGGTATAGCATCTCGAATGGTAGCGCACCTGGCAATCCAAGACAGCCATCGAGCGGTTTGTTATCTGTCACATTGGCGATTTTTGATAGTCGCGAGACAGAGACTTCCGTCAGACAATGCGCCGCACGGAGATGGGTCGGTTTTCCGACACCCGACGTGTGGCGCTTTTTTGTGGGCTTTCTAACTTGACAAAATTAGATTATACTGTACCTTCAAAGATTCCAAAATTAGGAGAGGAGGTGAGCGAATTGCGCCGTAACCATGCGGCGCGATTGAGACGATGATGACACAGAGTGCCAAAAAAGGTGATGTTGAACAAACCTGGTATGTCGCCGATGCAGAAGGCAAGGTGCTGGGGCGATTTGCCAGTGGCGTTGCCAGAATTTTGCGTGGAAAACACAAGCCTTTTTATACTCCCCATGTTGATACGGGAGATCATGTGGTTATTGTAAATGCCGAAAAGATTCAGGTGAAGGGCAATAACAAAGCCCAGCAAAAGGTTTATACGAGCTATAGTGGATATCCCGGCGGGCTTAAGAAGCAAACGCTGGAAGACGCGCTGGAAAAGCGCCCCACGTTTGTACTCGAGCACGCAATTCGGGGCATGTTGCCTCACAACAAGTTGGGGCGACAGATGATCAAAAAGGTCCGCATTTACGCCGGATCAGAGCACCCACACCAGGCTCAGTCACCTGAGCCTATTGATTTATAGAGGAGGTGATTGTTTGGCAGTTGAACCACTGAGTTCTGCTACGGGGCGTCGCAAAACATCGACAGCGCATGTGAAACTCTTTCCCGGAACAGGGTCGATTATTATCAATGGGCTTTCCGCGCTCGATTATCTCAAACGGGAGACATTGGTGATGATTATCGAACAGCCCTTAGATGTGACCGAGGCCCGAGGGACTTATGATATTGTTGCCAAGGCAAAGGGTGGCGGTTTAACCGGTCAGGCCGGTGCCGTGCGATTGGGTATTGCGCGCAGTTTGCAGCGCGTGAATACGGGCAATCACAAACCCCTGCGACAGGCGGGCTTGCTCACGCGCGACCCGCGCAAAGTGGAACGGAAAAAACCCGGGCAGCCCGGAGCACGCAAAAAATTCCAGTTTTCCAAGCGTTAGACCAGAGTATCTTCTCTGGATATCACATGTATCCTGATTGCTTCACGGGTGCCAAATTCGGCAGTGCGGCAATATGAGGGATGCAGAGGACAAACCCAAAGTGCAGGAGGTAACATGGCTGTTGTTTCAATGAGGCAACTGCTCGAATCTGGGGTTCACTTCGGGCACCAGACCCGGCGTTGGAATCCAAAGATGCAGAAGTACATCTTTACAGAACGCAATGGTATTTACATTGTCGATTTGCAAAAGACGCAGGCACAAATCGAAGCGGCATATCAAGCTGTACGCAAGGCTGCCGAAACAGGCCAGCCGATTCTTTTTGTCGGCACGAAGAAGCAGGCCAAAGGCATCATTGTAAATGCCGCTGAACGCTGCGATATGTTTTTTGTCAACAACCGCTGGCTGGGGGGCATGCTGACGAATTTTCAAACGATTCGGCAGAGCATTCGTCGTCTGGACACATTGGATAAAATGGCTGGCGATGGCACATACGAGCAGTTGACCAAAAAGGAAGTGCTGCGTTTGGAACGCGAGCGCGATAAGTTGCAAAAATCCCTGGGCGGGATTCGCAGCATGGGGCGTTTGCCAGCACTCGTATTTGTCGTGGATACCAAAAAGGAAAAAATCGCAGTCGCCGAAGCGCGGCGCCTGGAAATTCCACTTGTGGCAATTGTCGATACCAACTGCGATCCGGATGAAGTTGACCATCCCATTCCTGGCAATGATGATGCGATGCGGTCCATTGCACTGATTACAAATTTGATGGCCGAGGCCGTGATTGAGGGCACAACTGTTCGAGAGGATGATGAGGAAGATGACTCAGTGCCAGATACAGGCCCTGAGATTACAGAAATCGATCCCAGCAATAATTGATAAGACGGAGACTGAAATGGCTATTTCTGCAAAAATGGTTCAGGAGCTGCGTGCCAGAACCAATGTGGGCATGATGGATTGTAAACGGGCACTCGAAGAGGCCGATGGCGTTATGGATAAGGCTGTTGAGTTGTTGCGTAAACGGGGTATTGCCAAAGCCGAGAGCAGAGCGGGACGTCAGGCCAAAGAGGGGGCAATAGCGTCTTATATCCATGCGGGAAGCCAATTGGGAGTTTTGCTCGAGATCAACAGCGAGACCGACTTTGTAGCGCGGACTGACGAGTTCCAGACGTTTTCAAAAGACGTAGCTATGCACATCGCCGCCGCTGCGCCTCTTGTGGTGAATCGCGAGGACGTAGATGCCGAAATGCTGGAAAAGGAAAAGCGTATTTATCGCGATCAGGCACTCGGCGAAGGCAAACCAGAGCATATTGTGGATCGAATTGTAGATGGTCGCATGGAAAAGTACTACCAGGAAGTGGTCTTAATGGAACAGGCTTTTGTCAAAGATCCGGACAAAACCATTCAAGACCTGCACTCAGATTTGGTGGCCAAGTGCGGCGAAAATATCACCATTCGCCGATTTGCCCGTTTTGTCCTGGGAGAAGAGAGTTAAGCATCTATAATGCCCAGAGGAGGTGCGCCGTGATTGATGAGATTATGGCTGAAGCGCGAACGGCCATGCAAAAGTCTGTGACAGCCTTGCAAAATGAGATGGCTACAGTACGCACCGGGCGTGCCAACGCGCATTTGCTGGATCAAATTCGGATTGAGTATTACGGCTCGCAGGTGCCGATTAATCAGGTCGCTACAGTGGGGGTGCCAGAACCGCGTTTGATCGCGATTCAGCCCTGGGATAAGTCGGCGATTCCACTGATTGAAAAGGCGATTCTGGAATCGAATTTGGGATTGACGCCAGCCAATGACGGTACGATTATCCGGTTGCCCATTCCGCAATTGACAGAAGACCGCAGGCGAGAACTGGTTCGAGTGGTGAGACAATATGCTGAGGAAAGTCGCATTTCGGTTCGCAATACCCGTCGCGACGCCAATGAACTCATCCGCGATGCACAAAAAGAAGGCGAGATTCCCGAAGACGATGCCAGGCGCACAACAGAGCGCGTGCAGGCTTTGACCGATGAGTTTGTGGCAAAAATTGATGATGTGTTATCAGAAAAAGAACGAGAAATTATGGAAGTTTGATGCAGAACAAGATCTGCTGAATTGAAAAGGCCATCTCCATTACGAGGTGGCCTTTTGATTTTTGAATCTGAATATTGGCATAGTCCTTTTTAGTATCTGATCGTATAGATCTCGACAAATTCGCCGTAGTGCCAGACGTAATACGCCGTGCGATAGTGCGATTTGGATCTGCCTGTTCGTGCGGCGCGTTCAACGGCTTCGGGTGGGTTGACGATTAAGAGGTTGCTGTTGAGACGAAAACGAAAGCCCAGATGCGTGACAAAAGGCGCGAAGATCACACTGCCTGTTCGCGCGTCAATAACGGCGAGTTGCTGGCATTCTTCACCGCAAAACCACCGCACAATGGTTTGATCGCCCGCAAAATTGGGTCCTATTTTGGCTCCTTGAATCAAGCGGTCTTTAAATCGGATCGCGCGCGGATGGCTTACGAGATTGACAGGACGCGGTTTGTCTTTGTAAATTTGGTATGGGGGAATCTCGTGCTGTTCAAATTCGGGCATTTCAGTCACGCGGCCAGGCGCTTCGGGTAACTCGAGTTCGGGCATACAGGCAAACAACATCAAAAAGAGAACGGGATAGATCAATTTATATTTTGGCATTCTCATGCGTCATTTCTCGGTGATAATAGAAGTCGCTGATGCCATTAACTACGCACCAAATGGCTTTTTCGTCAAGTCGCGTTATCATTTAACCAATTGAAATCAGGTTCACTTTTATGAGGATATCCATGAGAGACAAACTAAATGCGGTTGTTCAAGCACACAATTTTTTGGGTGTGGTTCTCGTCGTGCGATCAGGGGAGCGATTATTGGCTCAAGGATATGGGATGGCTGACCTGGAAAACAATGTGTCAAATGCCCTGCATACCAAATTTCGCATTGGCTCCATAACCAAGACATTCACTGCAATGGCGGTGATGATATTGGCCGAGCAGGGCAAACTCCAAATAGACAATTTGCTCTCTGAGTATTTACCGGACATTCCCGATCACTGGACCGGGATCGCATTACACCATCTGCTGAGCAATACGTCGGGGATTATACACGTGTGGGAACTGCCCGGTTTTTCTCATACCATGTCGCTGAAAGCAACCCCTGCTGAGACAATTCAAAAAGTTGTAGATCGGCCCCTCGTAGCGCCGCCAGGCACAAAATACCACTATAGCGGAACGGGATTTTTTGTCTTGTCGCGAGTGATCGAAAAAGTGTCGGGTCAATCATATCAGGTTTTTTTGAAAGAGCGCATATTTGACCCTCTTAAAATGGCCGATACGGGATGCGATCATCCCGATCCAATTTTGCCACATCGCGCACGCGGGTATGCCCCTGCGGGGAATGGCGTGATCAATTCGCCGATGATCTATATGCCGATTCTGACCGGTGGGGGAAATTTGTATTCCACAGCGGAAGATCTGGCGAAGTGGGATGCCGCACTCAGCGATGGCAAACTGATTTCACAGGCTTCTTACGAGCAGATGTTTACGCCGGTGTTGAACAATTACGGCTACGGTTGGCGCGTAGAGGACAATGGATCTGTTATGCACGGCGGTGGCGTATCGGGATTCAACACGGTTTTGTTGCGTTTTTTAGATGACGAGGTCTGTATTATTGTATTGAGCAATGTGGATCCCACCCCTGTAAAATCTATTGCGCAACAACTCGCGGCGGTTGTGTTTGCCTGAGCAACACCACTGAGTATCGCGCGTTGCTTGACTCCCCACTATCCATTGGGTACATTTGCAATGCCATTTATGTCACGATCCAAAGGAGCCTGTTATGAGCAGCACATTTGGCCGCGCGTTTCGCATTACCACATGGGGAGAGTCGCATGGTGGCGGCGTTGGCGTTGTTCTGGATGGGTGCCCGCCCGGTCTGGAGATCAGCGAAGAAGATATTCAAATTGAACTCGACCGCCGCAAACCGGGCCAGAGTAAAATCACCACGCAGCGCAAAGAAGAAGACCAGATAGAAATCCACTCGGGTCTTTTTGAGGGTCAGACCCTTGGTACACCCATCTCGATGATGGTTTGGAACCAGGATGCGCGTTCCAAAGATTACGAAGAAATACGCACCAAATACCGCCCGTCGCACGCCGATTATACGTATGAACAAAAATACGGTATTCGCAACTGGAAGGGGGGAGGCAGAGCCAGTGCGCGCGAGACAATTGGCCGCGTTGCTGCAGGTGCGGTTGCGCGCAAATTGCTCAAACGCGATTGCAATATCGATATTATCGCTTATGTTCGGCAGGTTCACACCCTTGTTGCCAATGTCGATCCCGTCGCGGTTACTCGCGAGCAGGTCGAGTCGAATATTGCCCGTGTGCCCGACTTTGAGATTGCCGAGCGAATCATTCGGCGCATTGATGCTGCCCGCAAAGATGGTGATTCTCTCGGTGGCGTGGTCGAGGCCGTTGCCCATCGCGTTCCACCCGGCTGGGGCGAACCCATCTTTGACAAACTCGAAGCCGACCTCGCCAAATCTATGCTTTCACTGCCCGCCTGCAAAGGCTTTGAATCCGGCTCTGGTTTTGGCGGTATTGCGATGACCGGCACTGCACACAACGATCCCTTTTACAACGATGGCAGCGGCATTCACACGCGCACAAATTATTCCGGCGGGATTCAGGGCGGTATCTCGAATGGTGAACCCATTATCATTCGTGCAGCTTTCAAGCCGACTGCTACGATTTTAGCCGAGCAAGAAACCGTCGATATTCACGGCAATTCCACCACGCTCAAAGGGCGCGGTAGGCACGACCCTTGCGTCTTACCCCGCGCTGTTCCCATTGTCGAAGCGATGATGACACTCGTTCTGGCGGATCACTATTTGCGCCAGCGCGGGCAAAAAGGGTGAAAAATGATCGATTCCCAAATTTTCACCTGTATTAAAAACGCCAACTCTCACACCTATCGCTTTCCGTGGCGGAACTTTACGCATCTCTTAAAAGATCGCGCAGAGCATCAGCCAGATAAACCCGCGTTGATCTTTTGCGATTGCGATACGGATGCTCGCACGGTTATTACCTATTCTGAGTTTGAACGTCTCACCGCCGCGATTGCGGGTCTGATGCACCGCGAATACGGTATCCAATGCGGCGATTGTGTCAGTCTTGCCTTGCCCAATTGTGCAGAAATCCCCCTGCTTACCTTTGCTCTTTTTCGCCTTGGCGCGACTTCTGTTCCTCTCGATATTGCCAAAGATGTTGCAGAGCGTAAGCGCTACAAAATTGAAAATGCCGGGGCCAGGTTGCTCGTTGTTTTGCCCGAACATGCAGAAGATCAACGCCGCGCATTACCCGATGTACAGATTGCGACAACAGAGCAGTTGCTCGCCGCCGATGGATATGACGCAGCGGATATCGAACCTGAATGGTCTGGGGATCCAGAAGGCGAACAACACACCAGCATTGTGCTGTACACATCGGGTACAACAGGCCATCCCAAAGGCGCGTGTATTACCCGGCAAAGCCTCACAGCCAATGCGGATGGCATTATTCGCTGGCTCGGATTTGATGCGCGTGAACGGCTCAATCTCGTTTTACCACTTCATCACATCAATTCTACCACGTTTTCGATTAGCAGTTTTATGGTGGGGGGGAGCCTTGTGCTCAATTCGCGCTATAGTGTTTCGGCGTTCTGGCGTATCATATCGCGGGAGCGGGCGACATCTGCGAGTATTGTACCGACGATTATGGCCGACCTGCTCGCCCGCGCCGATGACTTTGAGCGCGAGGGCTACGATATATCTTCGCTAAAAAAAGTTATGATCGGCTCGGCACCTGTTCCACCCAATATTGCCTGCCAATTTGTCGATCGCTTTGGCGTTCGTCTCGTTCAAGGATATGGCTCGACCGAAGTTAGTTTGCGCGTTACCGGCGTACCACCCGATTTGCCCGATGAGCAGTACCGCGATGTACTCGAAAAAAATGCCATTGGTGTTGAGCTTGCCAATAACAATATAAGAATTGATGGTGGGAGAAACGAAGGCGATATTGGTGAAATCCTCGTGCGCGGTCCCGTGGTTGCCAATGGCTACCTCAATCAGCCCAAAGATACTGCCGAGGTTTTTTGCAATGGCTGGTTCCACAGTGGCGACATGGGTTATTTCCGCGACATGTATAACCATCGTTTCTATTTTATGCATGGTCGGAAAAAAGAAATCATTATCAAAGGCGGTGTCAACATCTCACCCATCGCCGTTGAAAATGCCCTGCGCGCCGCCTGTCCAGAGCTCGACGCTGTTTATGTGATTGGTCTTCGTCATGACCGATGGGGAGAAGACGTTTGTGCAGCAGCTATTTTTAAATCTGGGATCAACGTGGCCGAAGGAGTCCAGGATATTCTCAGACGCGGACAAAGCGGTCAAATCCCAGGCTTGAGTGCCTACGAAGCCCCTTCGCACATTATCCCAATTACACCTGAAGATCGCCCATTGACCTCTACGGGTAAAGTTCAGCGCAGCGCCCTGCAAGAGATTATCCAGAATCAAATTGACATCATCTGAACTATCTGCTGCGATTGACACAATTTGTCTGGTGTATTATATAGGAACTGGCCACTGACCACTTTCTGGTGATTGTCATGTTGCGTATTTTTCTCCTTCTCTTTCGTCTCTTGCGCGTACGCGGTGTCTTGTCAATCATCTCTCGACTCCCAAAATACTTGCGCCTTGCCTGGCGACTGTTATGGGATTCCCGCATACCTGTATTGCCCAAAGTGTTTGTTGTTTTAACCGTTTTATACGGCCTTTCTCCCTTTGATATTATCCCGGAAGTGATTCTCCCTCATATCGGATTTGGAGATGACATTGTGTTTGTTATCCTGTCTATTCGCAATTTGATCGCGGCCAGTCCGCAGAATATCGTTCAGGAACACGCTCGTAAGATTGCAGAGAAATCGTGATTTATGTCCCGCATGGATTTCAAAACACAGATCGCCGCTGATCTCCTTACGTGGTATCGCAAATACAAACGCGATTTGCCCTGGCGACAGACAGACGATCCCTATCGCATCCTGCTGTCTGAGTTTATGCTCCAGCAAACGCAGGTCGATACTGTTATTCCCTATTATCATCGCTTTCTCGATCGCTTTCCCACGGTTTGTGACCTCGCGAATGCCTCACAGGATGATGTCCTCAAAGCCTGGGAGGGATTGGGCTATTACGCCCGTGCCCGCAATTTGCACAAAGCCGCGCATTCTATTGCTACGGACTTTGGCGGCACGGTGCCCAATACTTACGACGAACTCAAATCTCTGCCCGGCTTTGGGCCTTATACCACAGCCGCAGTTTTGAGCATTGCTTATGATCGCGACCATGCCGTGCTCGATGGCAATGTCATTCGCGTTATCACGCGGCTCTTTGATATTGGTGACGACGTCACGCAAACCCGCGTCAAAAACCAACTTTGGAATCTCGCCCAGGCCCTGTTGCCAAAAGGTGAAGCCGGCACCTACAATCAGGCGATTATGGAACTCGGCGCACTGGTCTGTACCACTAAAAACCCGGCGTGCGATCAGTGCCCTGTGCAAAAATACTGTGCGGCGTACAGTGCAGGCAATCCGCAGCGTCTGCCCGTCAAAGCAAAAAAGAAACCGCGCCCCCATCACACGCAGTGCGCGGGTATTGTGTGGCACAATGACAAAGTGCTCATTACCCAACGTCCGCAAAATGGCTTGCTGGGTGGGCTTTGGGAATTTCCCTCAGGAACGCAACAGAGCGGGGAATCTCTGCAAGACACATGCAGGCGCGGGATCAGAGAAACCGCGGGTATCGATGTCGAAATCAACGATCGCTACCGCACCGTCAAGCACGCTTTTACGCACTTCAGCATTACCCTGCACACTTTCCAATGTCATTATATTAAAGGTCGAGCACGTCCACTCCTATGTGATAATCTCGCATGGGTTGTGCGTGCTGATTTCAACGCTTATGCCTTTTCTCGCACGAGCCGCAGACTCATTGACTATCTACAACAAGATGTTCAACCCGGCCTTTTTTGATTTGAACGCAATCTCAGGGAGGTTTCATGAAACTCGAAAACAAAATCGCGCTCATCACGGGTGCAGGATCGGGCATTGGAAAAGCCATTGCCCTCGAAATGGGCAGCGCAGGCGCGCATATCGCGGTTAATGATCTCACTGCTGAAACAGCCGAAACCACTGCACATCAGATCGAAGACCTCGGACGCGAGGCCCTCGTCATTCCAGCAGATGTGGCCGACTCGGAGCAGGTCGAGAATATGGTTCAGCAGACGCTCAATTGCTTTGGGCGCATTGATATTCTGGTCAATAATGCCGGTGTGTACATTCCTCAAGATGGCGGCGTTACAGCCATTACAGACGAAGCGTGGCAGCGCATTCTCGATGTCAATCTCAATGGGCCTTTTTATTCTAGTCGCGCCGTTGTCAAAGACATGATAGCGCGCAAGCAAGGCGGTAAAATTATCAACATTTCGTCTGTACAGGCCGAAGTCGCGCATTTTGACGCTTCTGCCTATCAGCCCTCTAAAGCTGCTGTGGTCATGCTCACGCGAACCCTTGCCGTGGAACTCGCTCCTTACAAAATCAATGTCAATGCCATTGGTCCGGGAGCCATCGCATCCGAAGGCATGGGCGCGTCACTTGGTCCTGAAGTTATCGAAGCCTACCGCAAACGCATTCCCTGGGGTGCTCGCGGATATACCCGTGATATTGGAACTGTCGCCGCCTTTCTCGCTTCGGAAGACGCGGGCTATATCACGGGCCAAATTATCTATGTCGATGGTGGTTATTTGTCTGACAGCACACCGACGGAGCTAAAATCACAAGATCATCCCGTGCCGCCAGATGATCCGGATTCAAAATAATATGATTCCAAAAAATCTCACCAATCGAACGGCTATTATCACCGGTGCCGCACAGGGTATTGGAAAGGCCATTGCCATACGCCTTGCTCAGGCCGGAGCAACTGTGGCGATTGCCGATCTCAATTTGGACAGCGCGCGCGAAACGGCTCGAGAAATCGGGGCAGGTGCATTGGCTCTATCGCTCGATGTTGCAAATGCCGAGCGTGTACAAAATACTGTTGATGAATGTCTCGATATATGGGGGCACATCGACATCCTCGTCAATAACGCGGGCATTGTGGGGCGCGATGTACCAGTCAAAGATCTCACGGAAGGGGACTGGGATCAGGTTCTCGATATCAATCTCAAAGGGACTTTTCTGTGTTCGCGCGCTGTACTTGCGCCTATGCTGAAAGAAAAAAAGGGCGTCATTGTCTCGGTTGCCTCCATATCCGGCAAAGAAGGCAATCCCAGCATGGCACCCTATTCGGTCTCTAAAGCGGGTATTATATGTTTTACCAAAGCCTTGGCCAAGGAGCATCTCCAGGACAATATCCGCGTCAACTGCGTCTCGCCAGCTCTGATCGAAACCCCACTTTTGGCAGATGTGGAGCCAGAGCAACTCGATTACATGACTTCCAAAATTCCCCTCGGTCGCCTCGGCCAGCCCGAAGAAGTCGCCGCTGTTGTCCACTTTCTCGCATCCGACGATGCTTCTTTTGTGACCGGGCAGTGTTATGATGTCAGCGGTGGCAGGGCGACGTATTGAGGCAAATAGGTGGTCAGCTTAGTTTGATGCCCAGTCTGTTTATTTTCCCATACAGCGTAGAAGGCGGTACCCCAAGCCTCTTCGCCGCGCCCCTGGGTCCCTTTATCCGATATTTGGTGGCTTCGAGCGCGTCGAGGATATGGCGCCCGATCCCTACCGAGGACAGCGTCTCTACCGCGAACAACGCCCTTCACGAGAACGACTTGAGTCCAGGTCGCCGTGAAATTCCTATTCCTGAAAAAATATACATCTTCTGTGTAGAAAAGAAAGTCAGGGGTTGGCATTTGACAATGTCTTTGGGCAGATATATCTTTTGACATCTACCTCTGTTTTTATCAAGAGAGGGTGTGATCCATGCGCTTCTTCAATACGAGCGGTCCGGTGGTGGCAGCAGACCATTACTGCATCCCGCCTCTGGAACGGCTGAACCTTGCCGATGTGCGCCGGCTTATCCGCGATAAACGCTACTTTGTTTTGCACGCGCCCCGGCAGACGGGCAAGACTACGGCATTGTTGGCACTGCGCGATCTGCTCAATGCCGAAGACGCCTACCGGTGTGTGTACGTTAATATCGAAGGTGGGCAGGCCGCACGAGAAGACGTGGAACAGGTGATGCGTACCATTCTGGGCGAACTGGCCTCCTGGGCGCGTTCGACATTGGGCGACGAATTTCTGGATGATATTTGGCCCGACATCCTATCAAAATACGGACCCCACGGTGCCCTGCGCGAGGCGTTGACGCGCTGGACCGAGGCGAACTCAAAACCCCTGGTACTGCTTATTGATGAGATCGATGCTCTAATTGGCGATTCGCTGCTGTCTGTGCTGCGGCAGTTGCGGGCTGGTTATGTCCGCCGTCCAGCGGGTTTTCCGCAGAGTGTGGTGCTGTGCGGGGTGCGCGATGTGCGAGATTATCGCATCCATTCCACCGCAGAGAACGCACTTATCGCCGGCGGCAGTGCGTTCAATATCAAAGCGCGATCCCTGCGCCTGGGTGACTTCTCGCAAGATGAGGTGATTGCCCTGCTCGGGCAGCATACGGAGGAGACTGGACAGGTGTTCACCGCCGACGCACTGGAGACGGTCTGGACGCAGACACAAGGACAACCCTATCTGGTGAACGCGCTGGCAGATGAGACCTGTTTCCATGATGGGGACACATCTAACCAGCATCGTCCAATCACCACAGGCGACATCCTCGAAGCGCAAGAGCAACTCATCCTGCGCCGAGAGACACATCTGGATCAGTTGGCCGATAAGTTGCAGGAAGAACGCGTACAGCGCGTGATTGAACCGCTGCTGAGTGGTGGTGAGGACAGCGACTTCTCCACTCGCGATATCGAGTACGTCCGCGACCTGGGTTTAATCGCCCCAAACGACCCACTCCGCATAGCCAATCCGATCTACGCGGAAATCGTCCCACGCGAATTGACCTACGCAGCCCAGGTGGGACTCAATGAGGATACGGCCTGGTATGTTGTCACTGCTGATGGCGGCCTGGACGTGATTAAGCTGATGACCGAGTTTCAGACCTTTTTCCGCGAGCACTCAGAGCATTGGGTGACGCGGTTCCAATACCAGGAGGCGGGTCCGCAGTTGCTGTTGCAGGCGTTTTTGCAGCGTATTGTGAACAGTGGCGGGCGTATTGAACGGGAGTATGGTTTGGGACGTGGACGCACCGATTTACTGATCATCTGGCCGCAGGGCGATCAGACACGCAAAATCGTGATTGAGTGCAAGTTGCTCCACAAGAGTCTGGAACAGACCATTGCCGAGGGTTTGGAACAGACAGCGGAGTACATGGATAGCTGCGATGCGGAGGCGGGGCATCTGGTGATTTTTGACCGCCGAGAAGACAAGCGTTGGGACGACAAAGTGTTCCATTTCCGCCGGGCATCTATCAGCGGGGTAGAGATTGACGTATGGGGCATGTGATAGCTTCTGCCTGCATCGCAGATGAGATCGCAAGACAAAGGTGCATAACATGACCAAACGCAGATTGCCTATTGGTATTCAGACCTTTCGCGAGATACGAGAGGAAAACAGCTACTACGTTGATAAGACCACACAGTTAATTTTCAAAAACGAAGATGCCGATGCCGATTGGTTCGACTGGATCCGTATGTGCGATTGCAATGGCGACGGACATGTAGATATCGTGGTTGATGATGCCGCCAGAAACTTGATCTGGGAGAATGACGGGACTGGCACATTTCGACCGCGATAAGCGTAGAAGCCAATTTGGAGTTGCCCCGCTTTGGATGCTGTTGCCGAATTCCAAATTCTGCTCCGATGCAAATAAACACAGAGCTTACAGAGTCTGAATTCAGGCCACAAACAGCCGTTGTTCCAACCGCAGACTCCCTATCGACCAATTCGGCAACAGCATCGCTTTGGTGGGGTATTTAAGACTTGGGTTCTATCAAGTGATTGATACAGTTCGCCTTTTCATCACTGAATAGAACCCCTCCAATGCAAACTCTGCAAATCCTGATTCAGACTGTTTTCGCCTTTCTCTGCGTTTCTCTGCGTTCATCCCTGCTTACACCCGCAAAACCTGTGGAGTGCCTTAATCCGGTAGCCATCAGGCCTGTGTTTGACTGTGATTTTTAGATACTCATTGGGTCGGGAGGGGTGTTTTTCATCAGTGTTAATCGGTGTTAATCGGTGGTTGCTTTTGCCATCCGTCGCCTCCTTATGAAATAGGGTTATTTCTAAAAGTGGCGACTTTTTACCGACTATGTCAATTGTGTTTTATACACAACCCTCAGTTATTTAATTCTCGATCCAGGTCGGCATTTCTGGTTTGCTTCGTGGCGTGGCAGACCAGATGCGACCAGGCGAGATAGGGGAGACCTTTTGAGGTCTCCCTATATTTTTTATAATAGTCTGAATCCAACAGCGAAAATAAAAACGCGAAAGCTTG
>JAGWBW010000054.1:15096-23295 GCA_021295695.1 Candidatus Latescibacterota bacterium | reverse complement strand
GCGCACACAGTCTGGAAAGTCACGACTGACCGCTCGGTATTTGCCGTTAAACACCACCTTTTTGCATCGCTCACACGCGGCAAACCATACCACTTGCTCACCGTTGAACAAAAAGTCACAAATCACCTCCTCGCCAACGGCGTCCCGGTCCCCCGCATCATCACAACCGACCACGACATAGTCATCTACGAATGGTGCGGAGATCACACCCTCGACGACATTTGCCAGACCACTGACCCCAGACCATTCGCGCACAGCGTCATCAACACCCTTTGCACGCTTGAAAAAGCGTTTTACAAACACAGCGCCAAATTCATCCCGCACATCGCGCCCGGATGTAGCGCGGATGACTTGCGAGAACAGTGGCACAACACCACCCAATCACTATCTGAAACGCTTCCCGCACTCGTACGCGATCCCAAATCCTCAGATCTGCTATCCACCTGGGAAACCCTCGTAAACGAACTCATCCACGCACCGCCAGTAATCGGTCCCACCGACTACAACGCCCGCAACATCGCGTGCCCAAATCCAGAAACAGCAACAATTCTCGAACTCGCCAAAATTGGCTATGATTGGCCCGAACGCCGCCTGGTACAATACACGACATCGCTCGGCGCGCACAATCCCCACAGTCGCATCATTGGCCTCCTCACACCATCGCTTGCGCGACACTACGCACACTTTGCATCAAAATTGTACTCGATCCCGATCGAGACCATCCTCCTGCGCCTCGATGCACACCACCTCATCTATCATGTCTTCGCAGCCCATATATGCCTGACAACGCCACACTGGCAAAATATCAAAGCCCGTATAGCACAACACAAAAGCCAGCTATCCCAGCCCCTATCCGACCACCCCCTGATGAACAAATTCCGCGCGTATTTTGAAAAAAATAAAGGCGACCCGTTTTATGGAGATCGCCACAACTTTTAATTCCTAACTGACGTTACGCAGATCTGTGGTTACGGAGCCGAAGCATCTGTTCCACCTGCGTTGGTAGTAGATTTTTCGACTCCGCTGCGCTCCGCTCAAAATGACAGGCCCATGATATTATGCAGGTGCGTAACATCAATTCCTAATTCTTAATTCTTAATTTTAATTCCCAACCACCCGCTCAAAAATCTCCCGCGTCTGCGCCATATCGTTCTTCAAAACATCTTCAAACACCTCAGCCGTATCAAACCCCATAGCCCGGGCTACTGCCGTCAACGCGCGGTCTTCGGTAGGCAAATGGGTGCGTGCCTGTTCATCCTGGCGTCTGATCACTTTTTCTACAGTACGCAAAAAAACAAATGCTTGCTGAAGCCGTTGTGCATCTTCTGCCCCCAAAAACCCGCCTTCTACCAATCTTCTCAGAGCCTCAAGCGTATTGGCACTGCGCAACTCCGAATGCTCTTTGGCGAATTTCAACTGCAAAATTTGTGCAATAAACTCAATATCTACAATCCCCCCCGCATCTGTTTTAATACTCACCACCTTACGGGATTTTTGCCCATCTTTGCGCTCCATCTTCTTGCGAATATCCAGCATTGTGGCAACTTCTTCATCCGAAAACCCGCTACCCACAATAAAAGGCTCAAATAAATTCAGCAATTTTTCTCCCAGAACCGCATCGCCAGCAACAACCCGGCTGCGAGACAATGCCATGCGCTCCCACGTTGACGCGCGCGTCTCCAAATAGCGACTATAAGATTCCAAAGACAGTGCCAAAAGCCCGCTTGCCCCCTCGGGACGCAACCTCGGATCCACCGGATAAAGCTTTCCCTGTGGCGTATTCTGCTCCAGCACCGCGATCATCTGCTGTGCCAGATCAATAAAAAATTGCAGATTTCCCTGCGGCCTTGCGCCATCTGTCTCGCCATCTTCGCCATATACAAATACGATATCCAGATCCGAACCAAAACTCAACTCGCCCCCACCCATCTTACCCAGACCCAGCACCACAAACCCAACCTCCTCACCACTGCGATTGCGCGGCACCCCGCGCTTTTCAATCAGACGCGCATAAACCACCTCATAAACCGCCTGCAAAACCCCATCGGCCAACATCGTCAGCGCCTCAAATGTTTCAAACGTATCGGTCAATCCCACGAGATCGCGCGTGCCAAAGCGCAGCAACTCCCGATTTTTTACGGCATTCATTCCCCCCGCCAATTCAGGTGTATCGCCATACCGCTCAATCTCTGCTCGAAATTGTTCTTGCAAAGCATCTACACCCGGGCTGAGATGCAGCACTTCTGCCTCTGGATCCAAATACAAAACCTCTGGGCGAACCAGCCAATCGAGCAATCCGGGGTTGCGCCTTATCACCTGCACCAGAAATTGGCTACCAACACACAGTGACAACATCAGCTCGCGAAACCCCTGGTTAGATGCCAAAATGCGAAAAAACATATCGCCCGCGCCATAAGCAGACACCAGACTTTCCAGATTGCTCAACCCCTGATCGGGATCGGCTGACTCCTGAAGTGCTTGCATCAATGCCGGTGCCAGTTCTGTAAAGCTCTGACGCGCCCGCGTGCCCCGAATCCGCGGCACATGCCCAAAAGCCAGATAAATGAGATTGCGATGCGCCTCGCCTGGTCGATCAAACCCAATCTCTTCTAACAACCCGCTGGCCTCTGCATCGCCTATTTCCATATTTACCAGCGCGCCTATAGAACGGCCCTCGCTTTCTCGCGCTTCGGTAAAGACCTGGGCATAAACCTCCTGCACAGCCTTCAAATGGACATCCAATGTTTTGCGATACGCCTCAGCCGATCCCATATTCATCGCACGCGCCAATATGCCCTGTTCATCCACCCCTTCGGGCAGCGCATAATCACTGCGATTGTGCATCATCTGCAAGCGGTGTTCCAAACGCCTGAAAAATATGTAAGCCGCCTTTAGCTGATCGGCTTCCTTACCCGAAAGCGCGGATACCCGTTGCAACTGCCGGATAGCCTCAAGCGTATTGTCTGACCGCGCATTCTCGTGTATGCGCCCCACCAGCAATTGCAAACACTGCACAATAAATTCGATATCTCGGATGCCACCAGAACGCAACTTCAAATGCGTTTCGCGCTGCCCCTTGCTTCCAATCTGATCTTCTATACGCGCCTTAATGCGGTTGATCTCCGTTGTCGGACTGGTGTCAAAATAGCGCGGATAAACAAAGGGTTGTACCATCTTCAAAAATCGCTGCCCCAGACGTTCAGACCCGGCACAACAACGGGCCTTGATCAGCATCTGCCGCTCCCACAATTCGCCCCGCCGCATATAATAGCCCTCATATCCGGCAAGGGGCATCACGAGCGCGCCAGCCGCGCCATCAGGACGCAGGCGCATATCCATGCGATACAAAAACCCCTCTGGCGTCACCTCTGTTGCCGCACGCACAATTTGCTCACACAATCGGGTGAAAAACTCCTGATTGGTCACAGGCTTTGCACCATCTGTATTGCCCTCGGCACTATAGACAAACATCAAATCGATATCCGAACTAAAATTAAGCTCCATGCCACCCAACTTGCCCAGCCCAAAAATCGCAAATTCCACGGACTGTCCATCGGCATTTCGCGGCATACCATAACGCGCTTGCAGGTCGGGCAACAAAATATCAATCAGCTTTTGCAAACACACATCGGCCAAAATAGATAAATCAGCCGCAACATATTGAATGGCGCGCCCGCCGGCCAGATCGCCCACGCCAATATGCAACAACTCGCGTCGCGCACTTCGCCGAATAGCATTGAGTTTGTCTTCGCGCGTATCCACAGCCTCGACAGCCCGCTCAAAAGACGCCAGCAATTGTTCTTTATCACACGATTGCTCGAAGTGGTCGGGGGCATCTGACAACCAGTCAAAAATATCGGGGTCGCGCACCAGCATATCAGCCATAAAAGGGCTACCGCCCAAAACGTACAACAACATGCGACACAACTCGGGATGCTCTTTGAGCGTGTGCAAAAACGACGCGCGACCAGCCTGCGCGATACGCGCAAAATTATTCAGTGCCATATCGGGGTCGGGCGCATCAATTAACGCCTGAAAAAAATCATCGGAAAATTGCCCATTAACCTCTAATCCAGCCAATTCTTCGAGATTGTGTAACACGCGTTCAACATCCCGAAATCCCGCCTGTACAAGCGCGTCTTTTGCGTCAGATGTATTAAGATCAAAAATGTTCATGATGAACCTCGGACTACAACGCCGCGTCTCCTGTCTCCCGCGTGCGAATGCGGATCGCTTGCTCAACGGTACTCACAAAAATTTTTCCATCACCGACTTCACCCGTGCTGGCAGTTTCCAGGATAGCTTCAATCGCGTTATCCAACTCGTCGTCAGCGACCACCAGTTCAAGTTTGAGTTTCGGCAAAAAATCCACATGATATTCGCTACCTCTGTAAAACTCCCGATGCCCTCGCTGGCGACCAAACCCCCGGTATTCGCCAACTGACATCCCCACCAATCCCAATTCGGTAAGTGCTTCCTTTACTTCATCCAGCTTAAACGGCTTGATAAACGCCTCAATTTTTTTCATTACAACCTCCCAAACGCAATGTTGACACTGAATAAAAAAATCTCTATCCTGTGCCCATTCAAAATCACCACCAATACGCAAAAAAGGAACCGCTATGCCTGTTACCAGACTATCGAAAACCACAGCCGAAGAATTTCCCTGGGGCACCCTCAACTGGCTCATGGGCCAGGCCATTGATCCCGATGCCAAACAGACCTTTGGCATGGCCGTCATTCAACCCGGCCATCAGAACCCACCGCATTACCACCCCAATTGCGAAGAAATCCTCTACGTCGTCTCCGGAACATGCGAACACACGTACGGCGACGACAGCTATCAACTCGAACCGGGCGATAGCATTCGGGTTCCCGCTGGCGTGATCCACCACGCGATTAACAACGGCGACGAACCACTGCGCGCAATCATCTCCTTTTCATCGGGTGACCGTCAAACCGTATTTCTCGAGTAGGCACACAATGACTATTCGGGCCATCATCTTCGACATGGACGGTACGCTCACAGAATCGTACATCAACTGGCCGGAGTTGCGATCAAAAATCAATTGCCCGCCCGAAAAAACCATCATTGAACACATCGACAGTTTGCCGGCAAAACAACGCAAACAGGCCAATGAGATCCTTCTCCAAAAAGAGTGGGAAGCAGCACAACACGCCGCCATTCGCACTGGAGCAACAGAACTCATCGACGCACTACGAGCGCGCGGCTACAAACTCGGCCTGGTCACCAACAACCACGGCACTGCCATGCACCGTGTGATCAACCGACTCAATCGCGCCTTTGATGTCGCCTTTAGCCGCGACGACGGCCCCATAAAGCCCAATCCCTACCTCATCCATAAAACACTCCGGGCCCTCGGCAGTTCCCCAAACGAAGCCATAAGCATCGGCGATAGCCGTTACGATCTCATGGCCTGTGCCGCCGCCCGCGTGCGCTGTATTCACTTCACCGGCGGCGCATCCGACCTCTCGCACGATCTTCAGGTCGCGTCATTAAACGCGATCATACCGCTCCTGGATCGGCTTTAGAAGCTTTCAGCTTTTCTGCGCAAATTCGGATACGCACCAACGCCTTTTCGATATTTTCCACAGAATTCGCGTAGGAAAATCGCAAATACCCCTCGCCGTATTCGCCAAAATCCGATCCCGCCAAACACGCTACATGTCCCTCATTCAAAATCACATCCGCGACTTCCGCAGACGACTTGCCCAACCCCATAATATTTGGAAATGCGTAAAAAGCGCCCTCGGGCATCGGGCATGCAATCCCCTCAATCGCATTCAAACCCTCTACAATAATCGCACGCCGTTTGCGAAATGCATTCATCATGTCCCCAACTGCATCCTGCGGCCCCTTCAATGCAGCTAAAGCCGCCATTTGTGTAAACGCAGCCGTACATGAATTGCTATTGACCATCAACCGGTCAAAATGCGGGACGAGATCCATCGGCATCACACCATAACCAATGCGCCAGCCCGTCATAGCATACGTCTTGGAAAATCCATCGAGAATAATCAACAGATCGGCCATACCCTCACACGCCGAAATGCTGTGAAACACACCGCCATAGACCATCCGAGAATAAATTTCATCAGCCAACACGGGAATCTGATGCTCGACCGCCACCTCGGCAATCGCCTTCAAATCACCTTCTGGAATCACGCCACCCGTGGGATTTTGTGGTGAATTCAAAATAATCAGCTTTGTGCGTTCCGTCACCAGATCGCGCAATTGATCCGCATTCAGGCTAAACCCGCGATCCTCCGTCAGGGGCACAGGCACGGGTTTAGCACCCGCAAAGCGAATCACCGACTCGTAAATCGGAAAACCCGGATTTGGATAAATCACCTCATCGCCCTGCTCTGCTAATGCCAGTATGGTATAAAACATAATCGGTTTCGCACCGGGCGTCACCACCACCTGGTCGGGATGCACATCAATCTGTCGCGTAGTCGAAATCTCTTCCGCTATTGCCTCCCGCAACTCGGGCAATCCCACGGGCGGACCGTAATGCGTAAACCCATCGGAGAGTGCTCTTTGCCCCGCCTCCACAATATGCGCGGGCGTATCAAAATCCGGCTCACCAATCTCCAGATGCACCACATCGTGCCCCACAGCTTCCAGCGCACGCGCCTTCACCAGCACCTCAAACGCAGACTCCGTACCCAACAGCGACATGCGGTTCGCAGTATTCATTATCTCACCTTACGCCTTACTTGATAACAATTGCGTGTGCAACTTCGGGACCGTGAACCCCCAGCGTCAATTTCATTTCAATATCTGCGGTTCGGCTTGGTCCAGAAATAAAAGTTGCCGTTGCATTTTCGGGATGATCCAGATAAAACTGGCGCAACGGCTCAGCGGCATCCTTCAAATACTCCAGCAACGTACTCGCCTTAAAAATACCGATATGTACGCGGGGCAATGTCGAAACAAGACGCACGGCATCATCCAGAGCAAACTCGACGAGACTGCCCGACTCTGCCACCGCAAAAACCGCCCAGGACACCCCCACCTCGGCAGCATCAATCACATGGGGCAACTCGGAACTATTAAAGGGGGGCATACCCACATCAACCCCCTCATCCACACACGCGCGTTCAATAGCATCGTCTAACCCATCGGGCAACTCGGCAAACACAACCCGCTTACACCCGACCTCCCTGAGCACACTGACCACAATGGGCGCAACTGCATCAGCATTCTCAGCCACATGCGCGATACCGGACAGAGACGCGTACTTTTCGACAAATGCATCAATCAACTCAGCACTCATAATCCACCTTATGAATTAAAAATTGTCCTCGTCCCCCAATTCTCGTTTTAACCCTGATTCAGGGACATTTATTGCAACGCTTTAATTCGCCATCAATAGAAGTTTAAAAGGGCAATCAAATTAACGCGAAACACCTTTTGACGCAAGCAAAAGACCCTACTTTAACTTTACACTTTACCCTTTGCACTCTGCACTTTATCTTATCCCCATTCCGCACGCACTATCCATTGTTCACTGGAAACTACCATGCGCTCTCCAATACGCATCGCACAAATCGGCCTTGGGCCACTCGGCCAGATGCTCACCCCTTATCTGGCAAAACGCTCGGGCATTGAAATCGTCAGTGCCGTTGACATTGATCCGTCCAAAACGGGTCGCGACCTGGGCGAAGTGAGCCAATGCGACCAACCCCTCGGCATAGCCATCACCGATGATCTCGACAGGGGCTTGACCGACGCAGACCTCGCCGTAGTGACAACCGTATCAGAACTCCAACGCATCGCCCCTACATTAAAAGAAATTATCGACCAGGGCGTCAACATCGTCTCAACCTGTGAAGAACTGTCTTATCCCTGGACAACACAACCCGAATTATCCGCAACCATCGACACTTGGGCAAAAGAACGCGAAGTCTCAGTCCTCGGCACCGGCATCAACCCCGGCTTTCTCATGGACTTCTTGCCCACAGCGGCCACGGGCGTATGTCACACCGTGCAATCCATACGCATAGAACGCATCCAGGATGCCTCTGCGCGCCGTCTCCCCTTTCAGCAAAAAATAGGTGCTGGCCTCACCGTTGAAGAATTCCAGAACCTCGTAGCACAAAAAAAAATTCGCCACGTCGGCCTCACCGAATCCATGCACATGATCGCCGCGCGCTTGGGATGGCAACTCGACC
>JAGWBW010000054.1:0-14977 GCA_021295695.1 Candidatus Latescibacterota bacterium | reverse complement strand
GAATCTCAGGAGCGCATCCAGATCAATGGCACGCCCGCTTATGACCTCATCATACCCGGTGGCATCAACGGCGACATCGCCACCTGTGCCGTCATCGCCAATGCCATCCCAATAGTCGCCTCTGCCGCGCCCGGACTACGCACCATGATCGACATACCCCCACTTTCCTGCGCCCAGGAAATCCCCGAGGGATAAATGCCCCTTATTCTAAGCGATTTTGACCTGCACCTGCACAGCGAAGGCAATCACCATCGCATATACGATTGCCTTGGCGCACACCCCACAAAAAAAGGCGTGCATTTTGCCGTGTGGGCGCCCAATGCTCAGCGCGTCAGCGTGGTTGGCGACTTCAACGCCTGGAATGGATACCAACACCCCCTGCAAAACAAGGGCAGCACGGGTGTATGGGAACTATTCATCCCCGACCTGCAGCCCGGCACCCTCTACAAGTACGAAATCAAAGCTCAAAACGGCGATATCTTTACCAAAAGCGACCCCTATGCCTTCTGTATGGAACACCGCCCGCGCACAGCCTCTGTCGTGTACCAGCCCGACGACGCCCTGTGGTCCGATGCCGATTGGCTGCAAAACCGCCAGCAAAGAGACCCTTACACAGAACCCATCGCCATATACGAAGTACACCTCGGATCATGGCGGCGCAACCCACACGAAAACAACCGATCGCTTACCTATCGCGAACTCGCGCATGAACTCGTCGAATACGTCCTCGAAATGGGCTATACCCACATCGAACTCCTCCCCATCATGGAACACCCCCTGGATGAATCCTGGGGATATCAGGTCACGGGCTACTACGCGCCAACCAGCCGTTTTGGCACGCCAGACGATTTCAAATATTTCGTCAACCACTGCCACACCCATGGCATCGGCGTCATCCTCGATTGGGTACCCGCACACTTCCCAACAGACGCGCATGGACTCGCGCAATTCGACGGCTCCGCACTGTACGAACACGCCGATCCCCGGCAAGGAACACACCCCGATTGGGGCACCTTAATTTTCAACTACGGGCGCAATGAAGTTCGCAATTTCCTCATTGCCAATGCCCTCTTCTGGATCGAAAAATATCACATCGACGGACTGCGCGTCGATGCGGTTGCCTCCATGCTCTACCTCGATTATTCCCGCGAAGAAGGCGAATGGATCCCCAACCAATATGGCGGCAGAGAAAATTTAGACGCCATAGCCTTTATGCACCAGCTCAACACCCTGATCCACGAAAAGTTCCCGGGCGTCTTGATGATCGCCGAAGAATCGACCTCGTGGCCCGGCGTCTCCCGCCCCGTCTATCTAGGCGGTCTCGGCTTTGGATTCAAATGGAACATGGGCTGGATGAACGACACCCTCTCCTATATCTCTAAAGAACCCATCCACCGCAAATACCACCACGACAACCTCACCTTTGGCCTCGTCTATGCCTTTCACGAAAACTTTATCCTCGTACTCTCCCACGACGAAGTCGTTCACGGCAAACGCGCCCTCATCGACAAAATGCCCGGCGACCGCTGGCAAAAATTTGCCAATTTGCGCGCCTTTTACGCTTTTCAATACGCCCATCCCGGCAAAAAGTTGCTCTTTATGGGCAGTGAACTCGGCCAATGGCAAGAGTGGGACTCACAGAAAAGCGTACACTGGCACCTGCTCGCAGAACCCGACCACGCGGGCCTGAAGCGCTTTGTAAGAGACCTCAACACCCTCTATCGAGGAGAACCCGCACTCTACGAACAGGATTTTGAACCCGAAGGCTTTGAATGGATCTCGCTCCACGACGCCTCCAACAGCGTCCTATCCTTCCTGCGCCGCGCGCGCTCACACGATGCCCCTTTAATCTTTGTCTGCAACTTTACCCCTGTCCCAAGAGAAAACTACCGCATAGGCGTACCCATCCCGGGCACCTACCGCGAACTCATCAACAGCGACGCCAAACGCTATGGCGGCAGCAACATAGGCAATCTCGGCACTGTCCATACCGAATCCATCGCAAGTCACGGTCATCCACAATCCCTGCAAATCACCCTCCCCCCACTCGCTGCTGTCATATTCAAACCTGAGTAAAATCCCTTAAAAAAAATTGTGTATCAAAGTTTTGGCAATAGCCATATATGGCTATTTAAAGTCACACATCCACGTAAGTCGTTGTAAAAATGGGTCTTGTTTTGGCAAAGGCAATATATTAGGGCGATACATAGTCTTATAGGCTATATATCGCCTATTTTTGTAATATGGAAGATGTGATGTGTGGCTTCAAAATTGCCATCCACTGGATTGTGTCTAACATCACGCCGCAATGACGGCTCTAATCCCCTTGTTTTGCTGAACACCATGATAAAGTCACACATGGCGTTGCATTATATCTCCGTTTTAATGCCATCAGAATCGCACTTGAGTTGGAAAACAAGTATCTAAAAGGAGGGACAGCAATGAACAAGATATTATATATCCTGATTTTCTCAATACTGCCATTTTCAGGCTCCAATGCGGAACAGGACAAGGTAGAATATGTTATCAAGCCGCAATTTGACCATGCTGGGCCTTTTTCAGAAGGTCTGGCTCGTGTGAAAATTGGTGACAGGTTTAGGTATATCAACAAGGAAGGACAATATGTTGCTAATCCCCAATTTGACCATGCTGGGTCTTTTGTAGAAGGCTTAGCTGCTGTGCAAATTGGTGACAAGTATGGGTATATCAACAAGGAAGGACAAGTTGTTATCAAGCCCCAATTTGACAATACTGGGATTAGTTTTTCAGAAGGCCTGGTTCATGCGAAAATTGGTGACAAGTGGGGGTATATCAACAAGGAAGGACAAGTTGTCATCAAACCCCAATTTGACTATGCTCGGTCTTTTTCAGAAGGGCTAGCTGCTGTGCAAATTGGTGACAAGTATGGGTATATCAATAAGGCGTCTTTTGAGAAATGATGGTGTTCTCCCGTTTTGGTTCTGAATCGCGGCTAAATTCAAACGTGCGTTATTGGCCGCGTTGACGCCACCCTCTTATTTTACCCCTCTCTTGCCTGACAAGTGTGACGACTTCCTGTGTAGAGATATCTGCCTCGATTGAAGGAACATCCAGTGGTGACACGGGAGGACGTTCTGGCACCAGGGCATAAGTCCTGCCATCTTTTCTGCGTATAAGAACCTTACCTGCTGACTCGGCTTTGTCCAGCACGCTGGAGAGTCTTTGTCTGGCTTCCGAGTACGTATATACTTCCATCTTATCCCTCCAAATTAACGAGGTTGATACCGAACGCGTCTGCAGCCCGTCTAAGTGTTCGGTCCAGTGTTAATAAGGGCGCTGCATGCCACAAAGCGCAGTCCAATAGGTACGCGTCGTATGCGTATGCGTTCACCTGAGCCGCGAGGGATATATACGCCAGGTGTGATTTTCCCAACGCTGCGCGGTGCAACTGCTTGAGGCGTGAGATAGGGCATTTCAGGCATCAAAAGTTATAGGCATAATCCTACGGTTGTCTATATCAATAATTCCGCAATCGTCAGTTTCAATAGAGACAATTTCCTACAATTGTCATTCTCAATAGCGACAACTTTCCGCAATTGTCTATCTCGATAGGTGTTTTGTCAAGAACACTTCCAACACCGCTCTTTTATCTAACGAAGTATCAGACGAATATCCAGACGGCAGCCAACAGCCTCTGCATATTTTTTAAGGGTAGCAAGAGAAGGAGAATGCTTTTTGTGGCGTCCCGATGCTTCAAGACGTGCAATTGCGGGCGTTTTGGTGCCCATCTTTTTAGCCACATCAGCCTGGGTTAAACCTGCATTCTTTCTGGCTCTGAGCATCTCGTCAAAAAGCGCAAATTCATCCGCAAGCGCGTCGTATTCAGCGACAAATTCTGGATCTTTCTTCCATTCATCAATCATTTCACGATGTATTTTCAGGTGCAATCTCCTTCTGACGTTTTCGGACCAGGGGCAAAGTCCTGTGTACCCTTCAAATTAGGAAATCGCGTCACGCATCTAACAGATGCCCAAATGCCTCAAGACTGGACACCTGTATCGCCGCGCGGTGCAACTGCTTGAGGCGTTGTAGATCGTCAATAGCGGCAATGCGAGCAGATAGGGGATCTGTCTTGAGGAGATCAAATCGAATCTCCAGCACGTCGAGAATACTTTCCCGGAGTCCTTGCTCTATGCCTTGTTCAATTCCTTTTCTCTGCCCATCCTGGAAGCGTTTTTCAAGATATCTTTCAGTCTCAGCACGGATTTTTTGAACTGGGACGATCATGAGATTTACCCCCTCTATAATGAAGAATGCTAAAGTGATAGCAGAGAGACCTATGGATCCTATAATACTGATTACCGCAATAATTGCATCGTAATCAGGTTTAGTAATTTTGTACCAATTGTACCAAAGGACCAGTGCCAGAGAAGATACAAAGAACAGCACTGCTAAAGCTATCAGCCATGTTCTTTCTGTATCTCCGGTGCTCCAAATCGACACCCTTTCTTCGTCTGTTTTCTCCGCCATTCTGTTGTGCCTTTTCACTTCGATATACTTCCCTAATATAAGTATAGAGAAAATAGATTTCTAATGCAATTTCGGCCTGGGTATGGTTTCAATGTCTGCCATAAGAGATGCCTCAGGTCTGAGAGTTGGTCGTACTCTGGACGAACGCAACAGTCAGAACCCAAGCAAATATCAGGCCAACAATGCAAAATTGCGCGATAAAAGGGGCTTGTCAGAAGTTCAGGCACCTTTATTATGCTGTATTGTGCTCTTGTTCACAACTTGAATTTAAAAATCGCCTGTTGAAGCGGGGCTCAAGCATTGGCGACAAAAGTGTAAATTTTGAGCGATGGATGAGCGTTATGGTGAAAAATATGTACTTCTCATCCAGACCCATCTCTGGCAACAAATCCAACTTTTTTTATCGCAAAGTCCTTGTGTACGCATCAACAGTGTTTTATAATGTGTCTCAACCTGACAAAACCCCAATCAAACCGCACAAAAACAAAAGAGGCCGCGATGAACAACACCGCCACAATACACACCCGCGCCTGGGCGGGTGATGAAGCCATCACCCTCACCTTTCCCAAAGGCTGGCCAGTCGAAACCTTTGGTCCACAAGAATGTCCTCAAGTCACCGCAGACCAGATCCAAACCGCCTTTGACAACCCCATCGGCACACCGCGGATATCAGAGCTCGCCAAAGGGAAAAACAGCGCTGCAATCATCGTAGATGACCTGAGCCGCCCCACACCCGCTGCCGAACTCATCCCTTATGTCCTCAAAGAACTCGACACCGCAGGCATACCCAAAAATCAAATCCGCTTTGTCGTAGGTGGAGGTTCTCACCGTCCAATCGACGCAGAGGAAATCGACAAAAAAGTGGGCGCTGATATTGCCCGCACCTATCAAGTCACGAACCACCACTTCATGAGCGGCGACCTCCGCGCACTGGGCAGCCTGGACAGCGGCCTCCCCATTTACATCGACAGAGTTGTCGCAGACGCCGACCTCAAGCTCTGCGTAGGCGGCATCTATCCTCACGGCAACGTGGGATTTGGCGGTGGTGCCAAGCTCATCGTACCGGGCGTCTCGGGTTTTGCCACCATGTTCTACTTTCACACCTTTTACGCAAGCCGAGGACACGCCAATATTGAACGACAGGGGGACGAGCCTGACCATCGAGATGCCGCCGAAGCAGTCGCAAAAGTCCTGGGCCTCGATGCCGTCGTCAATGTAACACTCAACCGCAAACGCGAGATCACCGGTGTTTTTGTGGGCGACTTCATCCAGGCGCAGCGCACCGGTGCCCGATTCGCTCTCAAAACCTATGCAACCCAGGCACCAGAAACAGAGCCTGACCTCGTCATTGCCAACTGCTATCCACTCGACTACGACCCCGTTCAAGCTGGCAAAGCACTCTGGCCGCTACGGCTGTTCAAAAACGCCTACAAAGTCGCCATCAATCCAGCCACCGATGGGATATGTCACCACGGACTATACGACGAAATAGACTACGCGCGATTTTGCAAACTAAAATCCGAACAGCCCCAGCAAGAACTCCCCGAACCCAAAATCGAAGGACCGCACCAGACCCTGATGTGGTCTGAAAACTTTCCGGCTGACGAATTTTACAAACGCAACCCCGACGGTGTCCTCTTCCGCGACTGGGACACGCTCTTCAACCAACTCATTGTAAAATTGCCCGATAATGGCCGCGTCGCCGTTTTTCCCAACGCGGCCATTCAAATTCCCAAAAAATGAGGGTCTAAAACGCAGAATTTTACTTTTTTTAACGCGCCTACCATGCTATATTGGGCCGATGCAATTATTGCAAAAAATCACGCAAGAGAACGGGGAGACGTAGGGACTGGGGGAGATCCTTGCCAATCCCTTGTTCTCTTGCGTTATTATATTTGGAGGCCACCATGCTCACACGAGAACAAATCGACTTCTACCACGAAAACGGATATCTCAAATGCGAAGCACTCTTTACCCCTGAAGAAACCGCCGAACTCGGCTCGGAAATGGTACGCATCATCGAAAACTGGGGCAACGAGACCATCGGCTGGCGGGGACCCTGGCGCGATCGATACTTGCCAGAAGACGAACGCCTCAACACCAAAGCCGTCTTTATGCACAATCCCCAATTCTACTCCGCAACCTGGGGGCGCGCCATCTTTAACGAACGACTCGTCGGCTGTGTAGAAGACCTGATCCGCGACACAGTACAGTGGCACCACACCGTGCTCCATGCCAAACCGCCAGAACTCGGCACACCTTTTCCCATGCACCAGGACTATCCCTTTTATCCGCACGACGGCCCCGATTTTGTCGATTGCTTGCTACACCTGGACGACACCCCAATAGAAAGCGGGTGCTTGCGCGTGGTGCCCGGCAGCCATAAAAAGGGTCCGCTCGTTCACGTCCTTGGCCCAGACACCTCCCCTCATCTGCCGCCAGATGATTACCACCCCGACAAAATCGACTCCATCTTAATCCCGGCAAAAGCCGGAGACGTCATCTTCTTTAGCTATCAGATCATTCACTGGTCCGATTGCAACCGCACCAACGAATGGCGAAAATCCGTGCGCTTCGGCTACCATAGCACCCAGATGCAACCCGTGGGCCGCGCAGAAGACGATCCCTACCGCATCGACCCCAACAACATTTTGGAACGCAAAGACAGCACCATTGTGTCCGGCTTTAGAATAAATGAAGTGAATTAAAGTATGAACAAACCCAACATCATCATCGTACTCGCCGACGACATGGGCTATGGGGATTCCAGTGCGTACGGAGGCTGGATCGACACGCCCGCGATGGAACAAATGGCCCGCGAAGGACTTAAATTCACCGACTTCCACTCCAGCGGTGCTGTTTGCAGCCCCACGCGCGCCGGGCTGCTCACCGGACGCTATCAACAGCGCGCAGGCGTGCCCAAAGTGATCGGTGCCAATCCCAAAAGTGCCGACCACTATGTGGGATTGTACCCCTCCGAAATCACCTTTCCAAAACTGCTGAAAAAAGCTGGCTACACCTCTGCCATCTTTGGCAAATGGCACCTCGGATACGACAAAAAATTCAATCCCATGCACCACGATTTTGACCGCTTTCGCGGATATGTCAGCGGCAACATCGACTACATATCGCACTATGACCGCATGGAAGTTTACGACTGGTGGGAGGGCCTCGAACACATCGCAGAAGAAGGCTATACCACACACCTCATCACCCAGCACTCGGTGCAATTCATCAAAGACCATAAAGACACGCCCTTTTGCCTCTACGTTGCACACGAAGCAGTACACATCCCATTGCAGGGACCCGATGATCCCGCCATTCGCGGTCCGGAAAAATCGAACTTTCATCCCGACGACCCGAAAAAAACCTACTGCCAGATGATGAAAGCCATGGACGACAGCTTGGCCGAAATTATGGGCACAGTGCGGGAACTCGGCATTGAGAAAAACACCCTCGTCTTCTTTTTTTCCGACAACGGCGGCACCCGTCAAAATCCCGAGTCTAACGCCCCGTTGCGCGGGAACAAGGGCACAGTATGGGAAGGCGGTCACCGCGTCCCCGCCATTGCATGGTGGCCCGGAACAATTGCTCCCAACAGCGTCACCGACCAACTCGCCATCAGCATCGACCTCTTTCCCTCCATGTGCGATCTCGCAGGAGCACCTGCGCCCGACAATCACTTTGACGGCATCAGCCTCAAATCCACCCTCCTGGGCGAATGCGAACCCGGTGCCCGACAACTGTTCTGGAATGGCCTTGCCATGCGGGACGACAACTACAAGCTCGTAATCGACAAAGGCACACCGCATCTATTCGACCTATCCCATGACATATCGGAAAGCAACGACCTCGCATCGCAACAACCCGACCGCGTTCGGCAAATGTGCCATGCAATCGATGCCTGGAAACGCGACGTAGCCGATGGCGCAACACCGCAAAAAGATACGTTCTAAGAGAGGAGATATATGCTTGGACTACACCTGCTGGACTTTGCTACGCTCGCCATCTATTTAATCGGCATTATGATTGCTGGCATCTGGGTCGCCCGCAAAATCAAAAATACGGGCGACTATTTTATGGGTGGGCGCAGCTTTGGCAAAGCATTTATGATCATGCACGCCTTTGGCACCGGCACCCACACCGACCAGGCCGTCACCGTTGCAGGAGCCTCCTACAAATTGGGCATGGCGGGAATATGGTATCAATGGCTCTATTTATTCGCCACCCCCTTCTACTGGCTCATCGCGCCAATATGGCGAAGACTGCGCTATCTCACCATAGCGGACTTTTTCGAAGACCGATTCAGCAACTCACTCGGTTACTTCTACGCCCTCTATGGCCTGCTCTACTTTGCCATACAAATCGGCATCATGCTCCTGGGCACCGGTAAAACAGCCAGTGCCATGACCGGCGGCGCGATCTCTCCCGAACTCGCCATCGGTGTTATGACCCTCCTCTTTCTCTCTTACGGTCTCGTAGGCGGCCTGCCCGCGGCCATCATCACCGACTTTATTCAGGGCATCTTCATCATCGTCCTCTCTTTTCTCCTCGTCCCCTTTGTCATCGAAGGCGTCGGTGGCTTCACCGGCCTTCACCAGCAAGTGCCCATTGAAAAATTTAGCCTCGAAGCACCCGGCGATCCTCCGGCCGGATACGATCGCATCACGCCCTTCTTCATTGTCATGGTCGTCATCAACGCCCTCGTCGGCATCATTGCCCAACCCCACCACATGGAAATTGGCGGCGCGGGCAAAACCGAACGCGAAGCCCGCGTGGGATTCACATACGGCAACATGATCAAACGCCTCTGCACCGTAGCCTGGGCATTTACCGGCGTGGCCTGCATTGCACTCTATCCCAACATCGACGACCCCGAACACGCTTTTGGGCTGGCCTCGCGCGACCTCTTACCCATCGGTCTCGTCGGCATCATGCTCGCCTCGATGATCGCCGCAGTAATGTCCACCTGCGATTCATTCATGGTCGATGGTGCCGCTCTCTTTGTCGAAAACTTTTACAAACCCCTCTTCAAACCCGAAGCTGAAGACAAACACTACCTGACCACAGGTCGCATCGTCGCTCTAATCCTGGTCGTATTCGGCATCATCATCGCGCTCTATTTCACCTCTGTCGTCGCGATTATTCGCCTCTCCTGGTCACTCGTGGCATTCTTTGGGATTGCATTTTGGGGAGGAATTCTCTGGCGCAGGTGCAATGCGCCCGGCGCCTGGGCGGGCCTGCTTGTCTCGGCATTATTATTCGCCATATCCGGTCAAACAATCATCAATTGGGAAAGCCTGGGCATCTACATTGGCGGCCTCGACTGGGAATTGCCCTATCGCTACGTGCTCTACATCACCGGTGGTTTTGCCGCACTCATCATCGTCAGCAAACTCACCAAACCGCAGGACAAAGAGCGACTCGACCGCTTTTACACCTTGCTCCACACACCCGTTGGACAAGAACACAAATTGCGCGAAGCGGGCATAAAAGTCGTTCTGGAATAGAAATCAGCATAGAAGTCGCGATCCGCGAATGGTCTGGTGCTTACACTAATCTCTTGATTTCCAAAAACAGTTTTGGCATTTTAGAGTTATCGCTCAAATAATTCCCGAGGAGGCTATTATGTTTGGCCTTGAAATCCGCAAACCATCCAAAGAAACAGTCATAGGATTCATCGTCACATGGATCTGTGTGATCGGCATTATATTTCTCACACTGGCCCTCGTCCGTATCGGTACGTAAAGGACTACCCCAATGATCCGAAAATACCTTCCAGAAGACCTCAACGCCCTCAAAGAAATCACCGTTATCTGTTTTGATGGGGTATCGATTGACCAGAATATCGAAAAAAACTTTGGACAATTTGCCGACACAGATTGGAAAACCCGCAAAGCCAAACACATAGACGCAGACGTCGCCGCCAATGCCGATGGCATCTTTGTATGGGAAGACAACGGCAAAGTCGCGGCCTACATCACCACGCGCATTGACCATGAAAGCAAAATAGGCGGCATACCCAACCTCGCCGTCTTGCCCGAATACCAGGGCAAAGGAATCGGCAAAGCATTGATGACAGCCGCCTTTGATTACTTTGAGGAACAGGGCATGGCCGTGGCAAAAATCGAAACCCTCGACCAGAATCCCGTTGGACAGAACTTTTATCCGCGCTCGGGCTTTACCGCAGTCGCCCAACAAATCCACTACGCAATGCCAATGAAAGATCGCAAAGTGTAAAAGCGTAAGACGTAAAACGTGAGAGAGGTAGGGTCCTCTTACCTTTTACGTCTTGTATCTTTGTGTGTGAACTGGCCTGAGATGCGGCCAGTTGTACACCGCCCGTGTCTTTGTGTGAGGCCATCTCATCTCGCACTTGCCTTCTGCCACACCGTTGGAAAGTGCTCCCCCCGCAAAATCTCGCCATCTTCCACAGTTACAAATTCCTTCATCACGTGATCGCCACTCGCATCGTAATACGTATCCTGTGTCATATAGTGAATCGCAATTGCGCGCCGGGGTCGCTTGCTGCGATTGTCATGCGAACCGTGCCAGGTCAGAGCGTGGTGATAATGCACCTCACCCTTTTTCACCGGTCGGCGCACCACTGATATGGGTTGGCCTTCAAACTCCGACGGCATGGCGTTAAAATCCTTTACCTCCCGCACAAACGCAATCTGATTGCCCCACTTGTGCGAACCAGGCACCATACTCATACACCCATTTTCCTCATCCACGTCGTCCAATGCCACCCACGCGCTCACCTCTGTCATCGGTCGAATAATCGGCCACAGCGGCGCGTCCTGGTGCCATCCCGTCGTCCCCCCAATCTCAGCGGGCTTGTACTGAATTTGATCGTGCCAGATACGCAACACCGTCGCCCCGGTCAACTGCGCCATCTCCCCTACAATCTTCTCTGAATACATCAAATCCCTGAACGCCTCACTCGCCTCCCAGATATTCACAATCTGCCACACCGGCGCCGAATCATTACCGCCCAAATTGCGCAACAAAACCGGCTGCGACACATCATCGCGGTCTTTATTTTCAATCACCCGGTACAATTCCTCGCGCAACACCTCAACCTGTGCGCCGTCCAGCACCGAACCCCCATTCAAAAACCCATTTTCGTGAAACTCCGCCACTTGTTCTTCTGTTAGCATAGATTCGTCTCCTAAAAAACATCACGCGGGCGAGACATGCCTCGCCCCTACACAATCTGTCCCCAGTCCCTCTTTTTATCTGCGTTCATCTGCGAAAAACGCTCAAATGAACTGGCCTGAGAGGCGGTCAGTTGTACACCGCTCACTCGCGTTTTTTTCTGCGGATCAAACCAAATTCCCCTCTGCCCGACTATTTCTCCCCACAACAGCAACAGCCTTCTCCATCCCCACACAAAGATTACCACTAATCAAATTATAGTCGCTCTCACCACTCTCCTCAATACCCTTCAACTGCGTCGGCTTTTCCTGATCGTCTGCACACCGATTGCCCTGCATGATCGAATGGGTCAAATCACACACGCGGATACCGGGATATTTCCCTTTCTCTGCCCGAGAATTGCTCAGCAACAAATTCCCCGTAATCACCTGCTCATCCCCTCTATTTGCATCTATCCCACACATCCCATTGTACGAACACACATTATTACTCACAATATTGTGATGATCCCCGCCATTTGCCACACCGCCAATCCCGTGTTGCCCATTTTCGGAAAACACACTATCGCTACACACCGAATGATGCACCCGCGCGCAAAAATAATACCCATCACCTCCATTTCCCTTCCCGATATTATGCGACCACACACTTCGCGCCAACCCCGTTCCGGGATGAAACCCATGCCCGCGACACCCGTGTGCCTGACAATGCGCCACCTGGGCATCGCAACCGCGCTGAATCCCAAACCCATCGCTGGGCCATCCAAACACCGAACAATTCAGAATGCGCACGCGCTCACAACCCACAATATGCACCGCCGAATACGTAAAATCCCACCAATCACCCTCGTAATCCTCAGGTCCCTTAATCGTCAAATCCCGTATTTCAATATCCGTCTCACCCTCTGCCCATATACAGGGAAACAGATTCACCACCCGAGCATTGTCGCGCGCCAACAATCGCCGATTAAACGGCACACTCATCCACACGCGATTGCCCACAACCCGCTCAACCTCCCCGTGCGTACCCCACCATCCCCTGTGCTTATCATCGCAAACCCCAATCCCCTCACCCACGCGGAACTCGGTCTTACAGTTCAACACCCGACCACCTTTGCGAATATCCTTTGCCAGATAAGCCACCTGCAAGGGCCGAATCCTCAACACCGTCGCTGGCCCATCGCCGACCAGACTCACCCGACTGGGTATGTACAGCGTCTTGCGCAAAAGATATGTCCCCGACGGAACACGCACCCGTCCGCCGCTCTCTGGCAACGATGCAATAGCGTCTTCCAACCCACAGGTCATCGACTCCCGATCAAAAAAATCCGCTGCATTCACCTCATCTCGCGGCGCGTCGGGCAATGGAATTTCTCTTGCTGGCATAGCAGGCATGATAAAACTCTCTCTTGAAAAAGGTAAAATGTGAGACTAAAATACAAGAGGTACTCACACAAAGACACAAAGACGCAGAGGGAGTTGGGGTGTCCCTCTTACCGATTTTTGCCTCTCGCCTTTCATCTGCGTTCATCTGCGAAAAACGCTCAAATTATTCGCGTTTTTTTCTGCGGATCACACTTCTTTACGCACTCTCCAAAAACACCGTCACCCCCATATCGGCGTATTTCTCGCGCGTATCCGGCGTGCGATTGCGATGACAGACCGCCACACCAGTCCCTTCCAAAGACCTGCACAAATACGCAATCGTATCATCCACAGATTTCAACCAGTGTTGCGGATGTGCCTTAATGCTCATAGACAAATCCGTCGGACCCATCGACAAACAATCTACACCCGCCTTGGCAAGCAAATGCCCGCGTGTTGCGGCCTCTACCGACTCAATCTGCAACCACAAAACCCCAAAACTATTCCACCAATCGGCGTACTCCTCCGTAGATTTATCTTCCGCGCCTCGCCGATGTCCCCCGCCAAAACTGCGCCCTCCAGCCGGTGGATAATAAAAATAGTACAACGCATCATCAACCGTCTCTTCCAACTCAGTCTGCGGAATCTCGATCCCACACGGTCCCAAATCGAGATAATTGCCAATCAAATAGGCATTGCGCGTGTGTTTGATCCGAAACTGCACGAACACATCGCGCTCGGCAGCCATATCGCAAAACGCCGCGATGCGTTCTTCGCTCAATGGCGTATGCTGGCTATCAATAGACACGAAATCGTAATCATCGCCATCCATAATCTGATCAAACCGATCCGGCGGCGTATTCGGTGCCATAGACACCCCAATAATGCGTTTCCCATTGCGGTATTTTTGCTTTAGTCCAATTGCATTTTCAAACATGATCGTCTCCTTTAACCCTGGTTGCTCTTTTCCCATTCCCGAAGCTTATCTGCATTTTCGCGCACCTTGACAAATGCGCGCGACATATCCCGCATCCGCGTTTCAGAAGTCAGCAAAGCCCTCTGGCTTACCGACAGCCGTTCCACGCAATACTGCTCGACCTTTGGCAAGTGCAACGAGCGATAATCCTGCGCCGTATCTGTCCACGCAAAAGGCGTGTAATCACGCGCATTCCAATCCTCTTGAAAAACCGGATGTTTGTAAACCGGCGTCTCGTATCCCGTACTCACCGGCACCCCTTCGGCGCGTATCGCCCTGACAAATGCATCGCGGGAAACGCCATCAAACGCCTCGGACAAATACCTCGCGCCATACACATGCCAATTGACGCGGGTTGCATCTTCCAGGCGGTGAACCGGCTCAATACCCTCAATCTCCGACAACGTGCGCGCCAACATCGCCCCATTTTGTTCGCGGATCTCCGTATGCTCGGGAATGCGTTTTAACTGGCACAATAAGACCGCAGCGACAAATTCCGTCATCCGGTGGTTCCCTCCCCATTGTCGAGACTCCTCCGTATGACCATACCGCGACCGCCCAACATTGACCGCACAGCCAATCGCATCGGCAACTGCCTCGTCATTGGTCAAGGCAATGCCCCCATCTCCACCCGTCATATTTTTGCTCTGCTGAAAAGAAAACCCCGAAGCCAGTCCCCAACTGCCCAGCCCGCGATCCCTATAGGCCGACCCCCACCCGTGCGCCGCATCTTCTAAAATCGCGAGATTGTGTCGCTCGGCAATATCCAACAACCGCTGGAGATCACACGCCAACCCACCAAAATGCACCGGCATAATCCCCTTCGTGCGATCTGTGATGAGATTTTCGACCTCCGCCACATCGAGATTATTGGTATCCGGGTCTATATCGCAAAAAATAACCGTAGCACCTGCTTTTAGAATCCCCGAACACGTACCAATAAACGTATAAGCACTCGTAATCACCT
>JAGWBW010000280.1 GCA_021295695.1 Candidatus Latescibacterota bacterium | reverse complement strand
ATAGAGAGTAGTGTATGCAGAATATCTAACAATTCTGACACATTGTAATCTTGTATGTTTAAAGCGAGCAAGTAGTCCTTAACAGCTACAAGATCGCTTTCGGCGAATTCGGGGATGTGCTTTCTGTACTCACTCAGGAAGATCTGCCCCAATTCGATGTTCAGATCAAATAGATAGGTTAGCCCCCACGCGACATCGATTGCCGCAGCGCCAAATCCAAGTTCATCATTATGGTCTCGATGCATCACTGGCATAAAAGATTCCCGCTAAATAGCCTATTCAGCGGGAACTCGTTCATATCTTTATTGAAATAAAAAATAAAGCTACTTTTCCTCTTCAGATTCGCCACCTTCCAATCGTTTCAGAAAATCATCCACACTGAGAATCTCTATTCCTCGAAAGGGACTCAAAGCCAGCAGATCATCGTCCCCGCTGATAATATGATATGCCCCTCCATTCACAGCCAATTCCAGAAACTTATCATCTTTGGGATCTCGGCAAATCTTAATATGTTCAATAATTTCAACGAATCTTGCACGTCCAATTAACGCCTCAAGAAACTCTTCCCGCTCTTCAGCAGTTACATATCGCTCAAACTTCTCCCGGCGCATCACCTCGTCTATTTCTCCTAATGTTGTCAAGGATAACAAGATTTGGCCGTTTTGAAGCGCGTACCGAAAAGCACGGCCAGGCTTTGAATTCTCAAATATGAGTGCACTGACAAGCACATTGGTGTCAAAAACATAACGGGCATTACCGTTCATTGAGGATGGACTCCAAAATTTCCGGCGTCATGCCTCGTTCTTGTGCTTTGCGACTAATCTCACTCATAATTACTTCAAGAGGCCTTTTCGCTCGCCCTACTTCACTGAGTTTGAGACTAAGTAGGGCATCTAACTTGCGCTGTTCTGCTTCGGAAGCTATTTCATAGGCTTGAGCGGCTTCGGAACTAACGCGAATTTGAATCATTTTTGTTTCCATAGCGTACTCCATTGCCATTCTTTTTCTTGAATGTGTAGAATCTGATCAAAGTTTACTATTACGAAGCACAATCACTTGGTACAGGTTTGAATCGGAGAAGTATTACAGATGACGACGAGCACTGTCTATGTCCTGTTGGAGGTCGTCTCCGGTTTTTTGAATATAATGATAAACGCGATGTGTGACTTCAAAATTGAACGAGGCCATCAAAGTCAAGAGGGTCTCGATAATTGATGATGTTGAGAAAGACACACAAGGTATGGGTTAAGATTTTGGTATGCCATAGGTTCAACAAATGCCAAGCATCTCGCACTTTCATGCGGGCAATATGTAAACGTTCTGTCAATTGCGCGTAAACGGTTTCAACTAATCGCCTTGTGGCTTTCTTTGCTTTGGGCAAAATGAAAGGGGTGCGTTCAGGATTTTCTTTCATATTGGACTTTAAGGGTGTCTTTATGCATATGCGGTAGGTATCAAAACATCTTTTTTGCCAGTCCAAGTCCATAAAAGCCGCATCGGCCAAGATGGTTGTATCTCCCATTGTGCCGTCTATGAGTGCCTCTCGGCAGTTCTTGTCGTGTCCATACGCTTTCAAGATGGGCGCGTGGACAATAAGGCCATAATCCGTGATCCTCAGGCCACCCTTAAAGCCAAAATACGCTTCGCTTTTGGCAGCACAAAAGCCTTTTGAAGGGGGAGGGAACTCAAAGACTGGCTCTCTTGTAAATATCTTGCGATAATGTCGCCTTGCCAGTTTACAGATAGGTAAGGGCAGCGTATCTATGATCTGACAGGATGCCTGATGCCCTTCGAGGCTGGCAACAATCCGCTGTTGCATCCACATCTTGACAACCCACAAATTGGCACATTGACGCACAAAGGCAGGACGGTCTTTCAAAGTGGGAAACCAATCTATGAAGTGTTCTCGCATCTGCTCATAGAGTTTCTTCTGGCTTGAATACCCCAAAAAGTGACCCACGATTTCTATGGTGAGACATTCGGCATCACTTAAGCTGGGGTCAAAGCCCGCTGTCCGGGGCTTCCCATTGGCCTGACAGAAAGCTGGATACAGGTCATCTTCAATAAAACAGTAGATTGCAATGACAAAAAGGTCTAAATTATACATCGGAGGTTCCTTTCGTTGAATGGCTTCTTGTTTTTTGGACAATCCAAGATAGCCGAGGAACCTCTTTTGCGCTATTTAAAGTCACACATCACGTAATGATAAATAACCTATTTGCAAATATCTGGCACAGGAAATTTCAGAATATCAATAGGTACTTGTTGTAGTACCGCCACATTAGATTGTGGAACATCTACGAGAATGATCCCATGCCAGTTGGCAGTCTCAATAGGGTGAAAGTACTCAAGGTTTCCTGGCCACTGCCATAATGTGTGGAGAGGCGCCAAGTAGAGATGGCTCTGCCTCAAGTTTCTGTATTGCATCGAGAAGTATCTCGCGGCGTTCAGGATCTTCCAGTTGATCTTTTATATCTCCGAGCAACCAGGCGGTACCTTCTATAGCCAATGTCTGGCATTGGGTGAATCCGCATTCAGTGATTTCGGCAGTTAGTTCCTCTGGGCGATGGAAGTAGGCAGTGGTAAAGTAGTCTTTGTTTTCGTCGGGATTGCGATGTTGTCCGTCCTTTAAGTCACGCTCTACAATTGCTCGGAAGGCTGGATCGAGGCTCGCCCCGGATCTTATGCCGTCAAGTAGAGATGCAAATCGCGTGATTGCGGCTGCAAATAGGAGTCCTCCGGGTTTCAGAACTCTCCTGGCTTCGCGAAGTGCCTTTTTTCGATCTTCGGCTTTCGTAAGGTGATATAGTGGCCCCATGAGCAAGACGATGTCCATGGTTTCGTCTGACCATTTCAAGCTGCGAGCATCGCCCTTCTGGATGCTTTCCAGAGGGTGCTTTCTTGCGCGTTCCTCCGCCTCTTTGAGATGTCGAGG
>JAGWBW010000053.1:16998-18099 GCA_021295695.1 Candidatus Latescibacterota bacterium | reverse complement strand
GGAATGGGACGACCTAAATTTTTCGCCGTTTCAATCCATTCTTCGATAATAACATCAACATTTTGCAATGCCTCATAATAAGTCGAACCATCTGCTGCACAGCCCGCAAGTTCCGGGACCTCAGCGATAAATGCCTCGTCTTCCTCACTCCAATAAATGATGATTTCGTACTTGTGATTATTAGTCATCGCCTAAATCTCCCAATCGGTATTTGAGAATTACATTGCGAATCTGTCTTACTTGATAAGGTTTGGCTTGTTTACCCTTTGGCTGGATATTCAAGATTTCGATTATACCTTCTTTGGTAAAAATATGATGATCCCCGCGAATCCGCACTTCAAATTTCAAATGTCGCAACAAGCGACACAGAGATTGAAAATGAATATTGGCGTCTGATGTACCACGCAAAATTTGAAGCAAGAGCTTTTGATGTCGATTCATCGTAAAGTTTATAACTATGCTAATTTTTGCCGTTTATCCCAATTTCTCCCGTAACAACTGACTGGCTTTTTGGGGATTGGCCTGACCCTTTGTAGCTCTCATAAGCTGGCCCATAAAGAAACCCATAAGCTTCTGGTCCCCGCCTTTGAACCGTTCAACCTCGTCGGGATTATCCGCAATAATCTGATCAATCACACCATCGAGTTCACCCGCATCGCTGATCTGCACAAGCCCCTTTTTCTCTACAATAGCCGCAGGGCTATCCCCTGTCTCGACCATATCGTCGAAAACCGTTCTGGCGATACTGGTGCTAATATCGCCCTTATCGACCAAACCAATCAATTCCGCGAGATCTTCGGCTGAAACACGCAAATCGCCAATCGCAATCTTCCGATCATTGAGAACGCGCATCACATCGCCCTGTATCCAATTGGCCGCGAGTCTGCTCTGCACCCCTGCCGCAACCGCAGCTTCAAAATAATCGGCAATATCTCGATCTGCGGTAAGCACATCGATCTGATCGCTGGAAATATCGTAATCTTCTGCAAAACGCGCGCGTTTAGCCTCGGGCAACTCTGGAATCTGGCTCTGAACGCGCTCGACCCAGGCATTATCTACAACAAGCGGAACCAGATCCGGATCGGGGAAATAGCGATAATC
>JAGWBW010000053.1:1143-16893 GCA_021295695.1 Candidatus Latescibacterota bacterium | reverse complement strand
CAATTGCGAAAAGAATTGACATTTTTGATCTCAACCTTCGTACCGAGCCGGATTTCTCCAACGGGCCGAATCGACACATTGGCATCAATCCGCATATGTCCTTTTTCCATATCGCCTTCAGAAACACCCGTGTACACCAGCAGTTGATGCAAACTCGTCAGATAGTGAAAAACTTCCTCGGACGTCGAAAGATCTGGCTCACTCACAATTTCGATAAGCGGCACGCCACAGCGATTGACATCGACGAGAGACTCCCCTGCAGCCACAAAGGCTTCCTGGTGGATGCTCTTACCAGCATCTTCTTCCATGTGGATACGCGTAAGGCGAACGGTCTTTCTACCGCCATCAGCCGTGGGCACATCAACACCCCCGCCAGTAGCCAGAGGCATTTCTTCATTGGATTGAAACTGCGAGATCTGATACCCCTTGGGCAGATCGGGATAAAAATAATTCTTCCGCAAAAAACGACTGCGCGGTTGAATCGTACAACCTGCGGCCAGCGCAATACACATCGCCATTTCAACAACATTTTGATTCAGCACGGGAAGCGCACCCGGCAAGCCCAAACACACCGGACAGACATGGGTATTGGGATCGGCGCCAAATTCGGCACTGCATCCGCAAAAAATTTTGGTAGTGGTTGCAAGTTGGGCGTGTACTTCCAGACCGATGACAGATTCGTAAGCAGACGCGCTCAAAATGGTTTCTTCGGCAAAAGCATTGCCGAGCAACTGCAAGCCTATGGGCAAGCCTTCAGTCGATGTGCCACACGGCACTGAAATACCGGGAATACCCGCGAGATTCACAGAAACAGTATAAATATCGGAGAGATACATCTGAAGCGGATCGTCGAGTTTTTCACCCAGCTTAAACGCCGGGGTAGGCGATACGGGCGAAGCGAGGATATCGCAGGATTCAAACGCGCGGTCAAAATCCCGACGAATAAGCGTACGCACCTGTTGCGCTTTGCGGTAATACGCATCGTAATAACCCGCGCTCAGCGCGTAAGTCCCCAGCATAATACGACGCTTGACTTCCGCGCCAAAACCCTTGCTGCGTGTTTGAACATACATATCAATCAGGCTTTCCGCCTCATCGCGAAAGCCGTATTTCACCCCATCGTAACGCGACAGATTTGACGATGCCTCAGCCGTGGCGATAATATAATATGCGGCAATTGCAAAAGCGGGATGTCCAGCAGTTGGCAGCGAAACTTCGCGAATAGACGCGCCATTTTTTTCCAAAACCTCAATCCCTTGCATAACAGCATCGCGGACATCTGATTGCAGACCTTCGCCAAAAAACTCTGTCGGCAAGCCAATGGTGAGACCATCAACACCTCTTTGACAAGCCAAAAGATAATCGGGCACCGGTACATGGGCAGAAGTAGAATCGCGGGGATCGTGCCCGGCAATAACACCGAGTAGAGTAGCCGTATCTTCGACATTACGCGCAAATGGGCCAATTTGGTCGAGCGAAGAGGCATAGGCAATCAAGCCATAACGAGAAACGCGACCATAAGTGGGTTTAAGGCCCACCACACCGCAGAAAGATGCGGGCAAACGAACAGAACCCCCTGTGTCAGATCCCAGGGTCATAAGGGCCTGACCGGCAGCAATAGCCGCAGCAGAACCACCGCTGGATCCGCCTGTCACGCGGGTTTGATCGCGTGGATTTTTGACCGCACCAAAATGGGAATTTTCGCTGGAAGAGCCCATGGCAAACTCATCCATATTGAGTTTGCCCAGGATAATTGCATCGGCTTGACGCAGGCGGGTAACAACGGTTGCATCATAAGGCGGGATAAAATTGTCGAGAATCTTTGAAGCGCAGGTCGTGCGCAGCCCTTTGGTACACAACACATCTTTCAGGGCAATCGGGATGCCTGCAAGAGGGCCGAGGACCTGGCCCGCCGCGACCTTTTTATCGACGGCATCCGCTGCTTCGAGTGCACCTGCTTCATCAATGGTGATGAAGGCATTGATATCGGAATTTGTATTTTGGATATGCGCGAGGATCTCTTCCGTTATTTCGCGGGCCGTGTACTTTTCCCCGCGAATGCCGTGTACAAGCCCCCGCGCTGTTTGGGCGGAAAAAACAGAATCGTCAGCCACCCTACCTCCAGATCACGATTTTGTTTCTGTACCCGATGTTGTCTGTGTTGTCTGAGTGGGTTGTGGTTCGGGGGGCGGAGCAGTATTGACGTTATTTTCTATTTCAGTCTGAACGTCCTTTACCCCGCGCTTAAATTCGGTAATGCCCTTGCCGAGGGACTGGGCAATTTCGGGAATGCGTTTTGCACCAAACACCAGCAGGACAACGATCAAAATCAACACGATTTCCCATGGTCCCATGCCGAACATGTCACACCTCCTGAAATAACTCAATAGGAATACTTGACATAGTACCAGGCTATGCCAATACCGAGAAAGCTCAACACATTGAAGTTGAGCGAAAAACCAAATGTAAGGGTCATAATGATCAAGTTGATCTCAATGGGATTGAGCTTATAGATATAAGATTCAATAAGCACTTTTTGTGCTACATTATTTTCCAGATCAAGACCATCAAAAATAACAGCCAGAACCTGACCAACCACGTTGCCAGCAAGAATGCCGACAAAAATCGCAACAATGAGAATTCCCAGACTTCTTCGCCCCATAACCGCACTTTCAAAATAAAACAGGTAAACTCTTAGTCCCGTACATCTGCCACTTCACGATCTGTGATGGCATAATACAACCATCTGAACAAGCCAGATAGGGAAATGGCGAGTGCTATGGGAAAGAATACTTCATAAGTATAAAAAACCATGAGCACAATAACACATAGCAAAAAAATCAAGCGGACGCGACCGCGTCTGGTTTCGATTGATAACCTCGAAAACGCGCTGTATTCGATTGTGCTGATCATGAGAAGTGAGAGTATAACACACAGGCCGATAGCAAGATGAGGTGCGTGTGTGCTACTTTGCCACACACGTTCTGTAAAAAGAATATATGCGGCCAGGGTACCCGCTGCCGTTGGAATCGGGAGGCCAGAAAAATTTTCTTTTTCAAATCCCTTTAATTGTGTATTGAAACGCGCCAGCCTGAGCGCACCACACAAGAGAAATAAAAAACAAACGACAAAATGCAACCAGGGAATGGCCGGCAAGGCATTGAGATAGTACGGCTTGAGATAGTACAACATGAGTAGCGCCGGAGCCACGCCAAAAGAGCAGACATCGACAATGGAGTCAAATTGGACGCCAAAGTTGCTGGACGTATGAAAGTATCGCGCAATTTTTCCATCACACGCATCGAGAAATCCCGCAATAACGATGAGAAGGGCCGCACCGATAAAACGCCCATTCACAGCATAGTACATAGATAAAAAGCCACAAAACAAACTGCTAATGGTAAACAGGCTGGGCAGGGCTGCTTTGGCATTCATTAACATAGCTCCAATTGGGGATTACTCATTGCGCGGGTCGGCTTCTAAGACGAGTTGAGCATCAAATACGCGACCTTGACCGCGCAAAATCTTGAGAGCAAATATATCGCCAACAGCCGCGTACCGAAAAGCATCTACGACCTCATCGGCACTGCTGGTATTTTTGTCATTGACCATCACAATCACATCGCCGGGCAACAATCCAGCACTTTCGCCCGGACTGAGGGGATCAACGACGGTGATCAAAGCACCTTTAAGTGTCCAAACCCCAAGGGTGCGGGCAATGTGCGAGTTGAGATTGTGAATATCCAGACCGGTCCAGAACTCGCGGCTACCCTGGTCAATGAGCTGGCAGGCCACCTGGATTGCGCGATCAATGGGCACTGCAAAACCGATGCCCAACGATCCACCCTGGGAAAAAATAAACGAATTAACGCCAATAACGCGACCGAGGCTGTTCACCAGAGGACCGCCGCTGTTGCCCGGATTAATTGAAGCATCCGTTTGAATCATGCCTTTGTACGCGCGTTCGTTTTGCTCTGGGCGAACAATGCGATCTACTGCACTAATAACACCAACCGTAACGGTTGGATTGAGATCTTCAAAGTGCAAGCCAAAAGGATTTCCAAGCGCGATTGCCCATTCGCCAATAATAACGCTTTCGGATGTCCCAATCTCGGGAACATAGAGACTATCGGCATCAATCTGCACAACTGCGAGATCCCATTGACGATCTATAAAAACGTCGAGAACATCAAAACCACGACCGTCGGGAAAAATTACAAAAATTTCTTTAGCACCATCGACAACATGGCTGCTGGTCAGGACATAACCATCGGTCTGGATCACGAACCCCGAGCCGATTCCGGGAATGCGCTGCCTGTCAGAAAAGTGTTCAAGGGGTTCAAAAAAGCGATCGGGATATCGGGGATAATCCCGATCGTAAACCGTATTGATGCTAACGACAGCTGGCGCCACATTTTCAATTGCTCGAACAATGGCATTTCGGCGCGAAGTCTCAATACTTGTACTTACCGCGCTCGTGTTAGACGAAGACCGATTGAGCAGAGGAAAAAGTGCCAGACCAATGCACAGGCCCAATAGCAAAATCAGCAGAGGGTGCTTCACGGCACTCATCCTCACGGGAGTTCATCGTCGTAAATCACCCTTTCGAGAAATAAGCCCTGAGCAGGAGCGGATTCTCCGGCACTTTGGCGGTTGCGAGCACCGAGAATATCGTGCATAGATTCGGCTGACCGCGCCCCTCGACCCATTTCTACGAGGGTGCCAACGATGCTGCGCACCATGGCGCGCAAAAAGCGATTACCGGAAATATGAAATGTGAGTTCGTCGCCCTGCCGCAGCCAATCGCAAGTATAGACCTGACAGACCCGATTTTCTCTTTCATTGGCCGCCACACAAAAGGACGTGAAGTCGTGCTGACCAATGAGAATTTTACTCGCCCGTTTTACCGCATTCAGATCGAGTTTGCGACGTATATACCACGCATATTGCCGACCGATGGGCTGCTTGTTATATCGTATGCGATAAAAATAATGGCGGCGCAGAGCATCGAAACGCGCGTGAAAGTCAGGGCCGACATAATCGGCACTGTTGACCGCAACATCGGGTGGTAACATGCCATTGAGCGCGTGCTGCAAGCGATCGATCGAAATATCGCGTGTAGGCGTAAAATTGACGACCTGCCCGAGTGCGTGAACGCCTGCATCTGTGCGACCAGACGCCGTAACCGAGACCGGTGCGCCATAGAGCTGCTCAAGGCGTGCCTGAAGCTCGCCCTGGACCGTGCGCTGATCGGGCTGAATTTGCCAGCCCTTAAAGTCGGTTCCATCGTATTCGAGCGTCAGGCGAATCTGCATAATAACGGCCCGCACCAAACGCAAAGAGAGAACGATCCTAACTTTCACCAAAAGCATACAGTTTTGCAAATATACCATCTCACATGGGGAAAGTCAATGACGAAAAGGGTGAACATTTTTTTCATACAATTGAACAGTTTTTTCTTCAAATTGCGGAATAAGCGCGCCATGAGAGATGGCACGAAAATTGCCACAATACGGGTTCGAGAAAGGATAAATCATGAGAAGACCCGCATTGTGGACTGCGCTGTACTTCGCTTTGGGAATCGGTTTACACAGGTATATTGGGGTATTTCCGGCACCCACCATACTCTGCGCCTTTACCCTTATTTGTCTTTGCGGCGTGGGGCTGTGGTGGCACTGGAATAAGGGGAAAATGGGCATCCTTTTCCCGGTCCTTATCGTTTTGCTGGGTGTATTGAACGGCGCGCAGAGCCTGGAACGCCCTGCAGATCACTTTGCTCAGTTCTTACCCGCAGACCGCACACTTGTCGAAGTCGAGGGATTGGTCTCATCGGACCCCGAACGCATCGACGGCGATTATCGCATCGTCTTTGACGTACTTCAACTCGTCGTTAAAGACACGTCACGCGCTGTAAGCGGCAAGGCGCTGATCAGATTTAAGGCGGGTACCGCATTGCCAGCCTACAGGGACCGAATGCAATTGCAAATGCAACTCTATCAACCGGATCCCCCGCGAAATCCGGGCGCATTTGATTACCGTGAGTTTCTGAAACGAAGGGGCATTGATGCTTTGGGCACGGTGCAAAAACGCGCTCAGATTATTGCACATCAACAAGAAAAAGACGACTGGTGGGCGCAGATCGTATTACCCGTCAGAAATCTCATTCGCCGGGCAATTGAGCAAAATCTTTCCGGCGGGCCTGCTGGCCTCTTAAAAGGGGTGCTTTTGGGTGCAAAGCAGGCGGTGCCCGAAGAAGTTAAAACCACATTCGCGCAAACGGGTGTCAATCACGTTCTGGCAGTGTCTGGACTTCACGTGGGATTGATTGCCGGATCTGTATTTTTTATGCTGAAGATGCTGGGGATTGGGCGAGGTATCACTGCTGCATTGACGATCTGTGCGCTGGTATTTTACGCACTGATAACCGGGTTGCCCCCCTCGGTCGTGCGCGCTTCGACAATGGGATGCGTGGCACTTTTGGGTATGGTGGGGCAACGCGATATAGACGGTGGAAATATCCTGGGCATAGCGGGTTTGGGGTTGTTGATCGCTCGGCCACAAGACTTGTTCGAGGTGGGCTTTCAACTGTCATTTGTAGCCACAGGTGGCATTTTGATTTTTTATCGCCCATTGCGTGCTCTCTTACCTGAAAAAAAGGGATGGTACAATACCTGTATCGCAGGACCGCTGGCGGTTTCTATCGCCGCTCAGGCAACGACTCTTCCCTTTATTGTGGGATATTTTGGTCTGGTATCGGTTGTTGGCTTAATTGCAAATTTAATTGTCGTACCACTCATAGGCGTTGGCGTTGCACTGGGACTTCTGACTGTATTGGCTTTCGCCTGTTGGGAACCTCTGGCGACGATATTAAACGCCGCGAACTGGCTAATTTTGAGCGGGACAATCAAATGTGCAAAATTCATGGCCGAGCCAGAGTGGGCTGCCTTTGAAGTTGCGCGTCCCTCCTGGGTTATCTTTGCTATTTATCTGGTCCTGATTCCTCTGATTCACCCTGCTGTCAGACGGCTTTGGGGTACTTATTGTCTCATAATCGCCCTTGTTCTGGCAAATATCGGAATCTGGAAAAATATCTGGCAAACAGAGTCAGCCCTTGAAATCTATTTCCTCGATGTCGGTCAGGGCGATGCTATTTTTTTTAAATATCCGAATGGGCGAACACTTCTGGTCGATGGTGGTATTCGCACGCAATACACCGACATGGGAGCGCGCGTGATTCTGCCATTTCTCAAAAGTCAGAATATTGATCATATAGATGTCGTGGTGGGATCTCATCCGCATGCCGATCATATTGGTGGCCTGATTTCCGTTTTGGAACAGATATCGGTAGGTCATTATCTCGATGCGGGACAGCACGTCGATTCTTTTACGGGCAAACGGCTTCAAGAGGTCGTAAAGACAAAAGGCATCAGATATCAGGCTGTGGCTGCGGGAGATAGCCTGGTGGGGATTGGCGGTCTGGTGCTACATCCGACATCGGCTTATGTTTCCAACTCGGGATCGGCGCCTGATGGCGTGAACAATGGTTCGGTCGTTATTCGAATCGTCCATCATGAGATAGCGATATTGTTGACTGGAGATATAGAACACGAGACAGATAGCGATCTGATGCTCTGGAATCATCGCCTGCGCTCAGACATCCTCAAAGCAGCGCACCACGGCTCGCGCACTTCCTCGACGCCCGAGTTTCTCGCGGGTGTCACACCCAGCATTGTGGCCATATCATGCGGAAAAAACAATAGGTTCCGGCATCCTTCGCCAGAAGTTGTACAACGCTTTCGCGATATGGGGATACAAATTTGGCGAACCGATCATTCGGGTGCAATCGCAGTGAGAATAGATCGCGGGCACATCGATATCGTGCCGTGGATAAAAAATAATAAACCTTAGGCATTATTGGAGAAAAATAAAAAAAGCGATCCATATAGGACCGCTTTTTTTCAGGTGGATGAAGGCGTCTTTTCCATCAGCCTCCGCATATTGGGATGCATCGAAACAGGAATGTGGTTTCTTCATTTTTCGGCTGTTACCATAGTATTATCTCCCCCGGTAATACCATAGTTTAACCGTTAAAGTCCAACCCAAATTTCTCCTGGACCAATTCAGGGCTTAAAGATTAGAGCAACCCCCATCCACCAAAATACAAATACTTATAACCATATTAAAAATATGGAGATATGAGAAAATTTCTTTTTGAATCACAGATAGAATATATACAGTGAAAGTCCGCGCGTCAACTACTAAATTGACCTTTATTGTCGGTTTTTTTGGGGTGATTTAAATAAGGTCTTGAAACTTAAGAACATCGCTATATATAAAAAAAATTAGAAGCTCTCAGACGCGGATATGCAGGCTGGAGTACGACATTGTAACGGAAAAATAGCTCTTGAAAAACACATACGTTTTCAGATGTGGATATGCAGGCTGGATGTACGATCCCGCTATTTATGAGATTCTTCCCAAATCCCCATTCGATTGAATTTTTCAACCCGTAATTTTGAAAGATTTTCAGCGGGTATTTTAACAATCTCTGCAAGAGCGTCTGAAACGGCTTTTTTGAGATTTTGCGCGGCCAGATCAAAGTTGCGATGTGCCCCCCCATAAGGCTCTGGCACAATGCAGTCAATAACACCGAGATCCAGGAGATCATCGGCCGAAATTTTCATAGCTTCTGCGGCTTCTGTGCGTTTGTCGCGGTTGCGCCAGAGAATGAGCGAACAGGATTCGGGATTAATTACGGAATACCAGGCATTTTCGAGCATGAGAATTTGGTCGCCTACCCCTATGCCAAGTGCCCCTCCGCTCGCGCCTTCACCGATAATTGCAACGACAATGGGAACGGGTAGTCGTGCCATCTCAAAAAGGTTGCGAGCAATGGCTTCTGATATGCTTCGCTGTTCCGAAGCCAGACCTGGAAACGCGCCCGGCGTATCGACCATACAAAGCACGGGCCGACCAAATTTGGCAGCCAATTGCATCAACCTCAGGGCTTTGCGATATCCTTCCGGATGTGGAAGGCCAAAATTGCGCTTGAGATTCTCGCTTGTATTGCGCCCTTTTTGTTGCCCGATAACGACGATGGGTTGGTCTTCAAAATACGCCACCCCCCCGATAATCGCCCGATCATTCCCACTACAGCGATCGCCGTGCAATTCGATAAAATCAGAAGTTATACGGTCGATATAGTCCAGTGAATACGGTCGCTGAGGGTGGCGCGATAGCTGGTATTTTTGCCACCGCGTGAGATTGCGAAAAATATCGCGTTCGAGTTTCTCGCTGCGTTTCTCGAGAACTTTGATTGCGTCAGTCACATCCAGACCTTCTGCTTTGGCTCGTTCCCGAAGCGCGGCGATTTTCTTTTCTAACTCGGCCAGTGGCTGTTCAAAGTCCAGATAAGATCGGTCGCTCATAAATGATCGTCCTTTCGAAATAGACGAATAGACGAATAGACGAATAGACGAATAGACGAACCTCACCCGACCACCCAACTGCTATCGTTGATTCGTTGATTCGTTGATTCGCTGACCTTCATAAAAGTGCGGTCAACGCCGCTTCAATGCGGTCCATGCCCCGGGCAATTTGCTCGGGCGATGCGGCATAGGAAAACCGCAAATATCCCGGCGCCCCAAAACCCGTGCCGGGAACACAGGCGACGCGCGCTTCTTCGAGCAGAAAATTGCAAAGCGCAACATCGCTGTCAACACGCCCGCAAGATGACGACTTGCCAATATATTCAGAGATATCGGGAAAAACATAAAACGCGCCCTGGGGCATATTGCAAGACACACCCGGCATCTGATTGAGGCGAGAAACGATTTGATTGCGTCGTTTAACATAAGCTCGCCGCATCACTTCGACACAGTCTTGAGGGCCTGTAAGTGCTTCCAACGCGGCGTATTGAGAAATGGTACAGGTATTAGTAGTTTCCTGAGTTTGAACTTTGATCATCAGATCGATCAAATCCTGGGGACCCGCGCCATACCCCACGCGCCATCCGGTCATTGCATAGGATTTTGATACGCCATTGACAGTCAGCGTTCTGTCTGCCAATTCCGGCAACAAAGCGCCAATAGATACATGCTCGGCATCTTCGTACAGGAGCTTTTCGTAGATTTCATCGGCAATCACATAAACATTAGCACCCGCAATCACATCGGCCAATGCGTTCAGATTCTCGCGAGTATAAACAGTTCCCGTCGGATTGCAAGGGCTGTTTAAGAGCACAAATTTTGTTCGTGGGGTAATAGCATCTTGAAGTTGTCGCGCCGTCATGCAAAAATCCGAGTCTTGTGTAGTCGGCACAATGACCGGATCACCACCCATTAAGCGCACCTGATCGGCATAGCTCGTCCAATAAGGGGCGGGAATAACGGCCTCATCCCCTTCCTCTATCAAAACGATAATGGCATCAAAGATGGTTTGTTTTGCCCCACACGTCACGATAATTTGTGAAGGCGTATAATGCAAATTATTGTCGCGCTCAAATTTGTCGCATATCGCGAGTTTGAGTTCGGGAATGCCCGACGCGGGATTTGTATATCGCGTATGGCCCGCATTAATAGCGCGAATCGCAGCATCGCGTATATGCTCAGGGGTCTCAAAATCGGGTTCTCCCGCAACGAGAGAAATGAGATCAACACCCTGTCGTTTCAGTTCTCCTGCCCTGGCAAAAGCCGATACAGTCGCAGATGCCTGAATATTGAGAACGCGCTGTGTAAAAGGAGAATTAGGCATGTGAAGTGTTATGTCGTGTATTCCGCATTTATACGAACATAGTCATAAGTCAGGTCACACGTATAAATAGTGGCCGATGCCTCGCCTATATTCAAATTGATGTCAATATCTATATCGGAAGCACCCAGGGCTTCAATGGCGCGGTCCTGGTCAAAAGGAAGACCACCGCCATTATCATAAATGGGGACACCGGCCATTGAAACGGCTGTGCGGTCGGGATCAATAGCAACACCGGCATAACCCGCTGCACACAAAATTCGGCCCCAATTGGGATCGCGTCCAAAAACAGCGGTCTTGACGAGACTTGAGTTGGCAACAGACAGCCCCACAGTGCGTGCATCAGCCCCGGTCACTGCGCCATCAACGCGAATAGTGATAAGTTTGGTCGCCCCCTCGCCATCGCGAGCAATTTGTTTGGCAAGACTACTACAGACTGTATTGAGTGCACTCTGGAAGGTGCGAAGGCCCTCTCCCGCAAGTTCGCGCTCGCTCGCCGCGCCATTTGCCAGAGCCAGAACCGTATCATTAGTACTCATATCGCCATCGACAGTAATGCAATTAAAAGATTGTGTAACAGCTTCACAAAGCGCGTCCTGGAGTACCCCAGGGGAAAGGGCTGAATCTGTGAGCACAAAAGCGAGCATAGTCGCCATATTTGGCGCAATCATACCCGCGCCTTTGGCGATCCCGGCAATAGTAATTTCACAGCCATCTATTTCACATCGCACAGATGCTTTTTTAGGCACAGTATCCGTAGTCATAATCGCCTCTGAAGCATCGTCCCATCCCTCAAAATCGAGTTGCGGAATGATATTTCGGAGACCCCTTTCAAGGCACCCCATCGGCAGAGGCACACCGATGACCCCCGTCGAATTGACCAGCGCGTCTTCTGGTGCAATATCCAACCCACTGCCCACCCATCGCGCCATCTGCCGCGCATCGGCCATGCCCTGATCCCCAGTACACGCATTGGCATTTTTGCTATTGACCACAATGGCTCGCGCCCGTCCATTTTGCAAATGTTCCCGATTGAGATGCACGGGTGCTGCACACACGCGATTTGTCGTAAACATCCCCGCGGCCGAAGCTATTCGATCAGACACAATAAGTGCCAGGTCTTTTTCATCCCCTTCCTTGAGACCGCAATGAAGCCCCGCGGCCTTATAACCTTTTGGAGGATAGATGATTTTTTCATTAATCTTCACAAGAGATCCTCTTTCCATTAGAAAAGCGCGCGTTTAACATTGCGAACCGCCTGGCGGATTCGGTGTTCATTTTCGACTAACGAAATACGTACATAGCCCTCGCCCATATCGCCAAAACCAATACCGGGAGAAACCGCGAGTTCTGCCTCCTCCATGAGTTTGAGGGAAAAATTCATAGAACCGAGATACCGATATTTTTCTGGAATAGGTGCCCAAACAAACATCGACGCTTTGGGCTTGTTGACGGGCCACCCAATGCGATTGAGACCTTCTACAAGCGTATTCCTGCGGCTCTGATACATAGCGGCCGATTGCTGAACGCAGTCTTGCGGACCATCAAGCGCGGCAATTGCTGCGACCTGTATGGGGGTAAAAACGCCGTAGTCGTAGTAATTTTTGATAATGCCAAGTGCTTTGATAACCTCCGGATTTCCGAGACAAAACCCGACGCGCCAACCGGCCATATTGTAGGACTTGGACATGGTGTAAAATTCAACACCGATTTCTTTTGCACCTTTGACCTGTAAAAGACTGGGCACCTGGGTATCGTCAAACGCGATATCCGAATATGCCATATCGTGAATGACAATAATATTTTGGCGACGGGCAAAATCCACAATCTCCTCAAAAAAAGAAATATCAACGGTAGCTGTCGTGGGATTGTGAGGAAAATTGAAAATCATCACTTTGGGTTTGGGCCACAGTTCCCGCGGGATCATTTGCAGATCGGGCACAAATTCTTTTTCCGGACGCAAAGGCATGCTGAAAACATTGCCATTGGCAATCGCAACGCCATAGAGATGCAGGGGATACGCCGGATTTGGCACAATGGCGAGATCGCCCGGATCGAGAAGCGCGAGACAAATATGTGCCAACCCCTCTTTCGAACCAATCGTGACAATAGCTTCTGTCTCCGGATCGAGATCAACGTCAAAACGGCGTTTGTAATGGCGACAAATCGCCCGCCTCAAAGCCGGAAGGCCCGCCGATGGCGAATATCCATGCGTTTTGGGATCACGGACAACCTCAGTGAGTTTGTCAATAATATGTGGCGGCGTCGGCTGGTCGGGATTGCCCATGCCCAGATCAATAATATCAACACCCTTGCGACGCAGGTACATTTTGCGGGCATTGACCTCGTGAAAAACATAGGGCGGCAAGCGCTCAATGCGGCGAGAATTGATTTGCATACAATACTCTTTGAAAAGGGTCAGTCAACAATGATAATATCGTCGAGCAACAATTTATAAGTCAAACTATCCACCAGCGCTGTCCAACTGGCTTCGATAATATTTTCAGATACACCCACAGTATTCCACACGCGCCGCCGGTCAGAGGACTCAATCAGCACCCTCACTTTGGCCGCTGTGCCATCGGCACTGGATAACACGCGCACCTTATAGTCTTCGAGGCGCACATCCTTGAGCGTGGGATACTTTGGTTCCAGTGCCAGGCGCAATGCCGAATCGAGCGCATTAACAGGACCATCGCCTTCGCCAACCGTGTGGTAAATCTGTCCTTCAATTTCTATTTTCACAATAGCTTCCACTTCAGAGCCTGCAGCACTTTTGCGATTAATCGTCCTGTAATTGATGAGCTTAAACGGTTTGCGAATACTGCCCAATATCTGCCGGGCGATAATTTCAAACGACGCTTCGGCAGCTTCAAAAACATAGCCTTCATGTTCGAGTTGCTTAATTTTTTGCAACAATTTTTGGACGGTTGGATGGCGTTTATCCAGACCCGGAATCAAATGATCCAATTTTGCTGCAACAGCCCCACCACCCGATTGTTCTGAAAGAAGAAACCGGCGCTGGTTGCCCACAGCTTCTGCATCGCAATGCTCATACGTGGCGGGTTGTTTGAGCATCGCATCTACGTGAACACCCGCTTTGTGTGCAAAAGCACTCTCGCCCACATAAGGTTGGCGGTGATCGTGATAGACATTGGCGATTTCGCTGACAAAGCGCGATAATTCCATAAGTCTTTTCAGATTTTTCGCGCCAATAGCTTTCATCCCCAACTTAAATTCAATATTTGGAATTACCGAACACAGATTGGCATTGCCACAGCGTTCCCCATAACCATTGATAGTCCCCTGCACATGTGTAGCACCCATTTCGAGTGCAACAATGCTATTGGCCACAGCCATTCCCGCGTCGTTGTGCGTGTGAATGCCCAAAGGCACATCGAGCCTGGGTTGAATGGCACTGATAATCTCCTGTATCTGATATGGCATCGCCCCGCCATTGGTATCGCACAAAACGAGCACCTCGGCTCCGCCTGCTTGCGCTGCCAACAAAGTTTCCAGCGCGTATTCGGGATCGGCTTTGTAACCATCGAAGAAGTGTTCGGCATCGTAAATAACTTCTCGCCCGTTTTCCTTGAGCCAGGCGCAAGAATCCCTGATAATTTGCAGGTTTTCGTCCAGGGTTGCCCGCAACACATCGGTCACGTGAAGCGTCCAGCTTTTTCCAAAGAGCGTGATAACCTCTGTTCCCGCCTTGAGCAAAGTGGTAAGAGTGGGATCGTCTTCGGGCGGATTGTCAACCCTGCATGTACTGCCAAAGGCAACAATTTTGGTATTGTGAAATTCGAGATCGCGCACGCGGTCAAAAAATTCGAGATCCTTGGGATTCGTCGGATTGGGCCAACCGCCTTCAACATAGTGAATGCCCATCGCATCGAGATGTTGTGCAATCATGGTTTTGTCTTCAGCCGAAAATGAAATACCCTCGGCCTGCGCGCCGTCTCGAAGGGTCGAATCGTAGATTTGTACAAGTTCAGACATGTGATTTCCTCTGGTTTGGGATTAAAAAAGTTGGGTCATGCAAAACAATCCAATGCCCAAACCAATGGCCTCCGGGCAACGAGTGCCCGGATAATATCTCCTGCCTGTTCGCATGTGAAAATGCATAATAACTCGCAAAAAAACCCGCGAGATGCGGGCGTAAAAAAGATTAAAAGCCCGTAACATAGGGAAGTTTGTTGGCGATATCCCGCACTGCATCTCTGCCTTCAAAGAGCATACCCGTTGCATCCCACGCCCCCTCAATGAGTTGGAGCCGATTGCCTTCGGCAATTTGCAGATCGACTTCGATATCGCCAAATATCAATTTTTTTTCTTTGAGATCAACCGCCATTTCTCGTTGCGGATCTGCTTCGGCTGCGTCCTGTATCTTGACAATATCCTCGGTTGAAGCCGTCAGACAAGGCACGCCCATAGCCGTGCAATTGCCCAGAAAAATTTCGGCAAAAGATTCGCCCACAATGGCATAAATCCCCCAGCGCATCAGAGCCTGGGGCGCGTGTTCTCTCGAAGACCCACACCCAAAATTGTCATTGGCGATGAGTACGGACGCGCCCTGATAGCGCGGATTATCAAATGGGTGATCGGGATTTGATTTGCGGTCGTCTTCAAAGGCGTGCTCACCCAGGCCTTCAAAAGTAATAGCGCGAAGATACCGCGCGGGAATAATGCGATCGGTATCGATGTCATTTCCCCGAACCGGAATCGCGCGCCCTTCTACATACTGGATCACAGATGAATTCATAAATAACCTTTCCTTCACATAGCGCGTACGTCAATTACCTCACCGGCAATAGCCGCGGCTGCAACCATTGCGGGACTCATCAAGAGCGTGCGCCCCGTGGGGCTACCCTGACGCCCTTTGAAATTGCGATTGCTCGACGACGCGCACACTTCGCGTCCCTGCAATTTGTCGGGATTCATAGCCAAACACATCGAACACCCAGCACCGCGCCATTCAAAGCCTGCATCTTCAAAAATGTG
>JAGWBW010000053.1:0-1054 GCA_021295695.1 Candidatus Latescibacterota bacterium | reverse complement strand
GAGATACGGCTGTTGGTACACGAACCCACAAACGCCACATCAATAGGCATACCAGATATGGCTGTGCCCGGCTTTAAGTCCATATAATCATATGCTTCGGCGGCAACATCGCGCTCATCATCTGGTAGATCAGTCAAAGCTGGCACTTTTTCTGATACAAAGAGCGCCTGTCCCGGCGTAATGCCCCATGTCACGGTAGGCTCGAGGGCAGAGCCATCGAGGTGATAAACATCGTCGTAATCGGCATCGGCATCGGAAGCCATAGAACGCCACCAGGAAACCGCGCGATCAAAAGCTTCGCCCGAAGGTGCATAAGTGCGTCCCCGAAGATAGTCATAAGTCGTCTGATCGGGATTCACGTACCCTGCACGCGCGCCGCCTTCAATGGACATATTACACACCGACATGCGCGATTCCATATCCATAGCTTCAATAGCGGATCCGGCATATTCGTAAGCATAGCCCGTGCCGCCTTTTACGCCGAGATTGCGAATAATATTGAGAATGACATCTTTGGCATAAACCCCGCTGCCAAGCGTGCCGGATACTTCAATGCGGCGCACTTTGAGAGGATCCATCGCCAGGCATTGTGTGGCGAGCACATCGCGCACCTGCGAGGTGCCAATGCCAAATGCAATAGCGCCATAAGCCCCGTGCGTTGAGGTGTGGCTATCGCCACAGGCAATGGTCATCCCAGGCTGTGTCAGACCCAATTCGGGACCGATAACGTGGACAATACCCTGACGCTCGTCGTCGAGCCCAAAAAAAGAAAGGCCGAACTGTTGGGCATTTTCTTCGATAGCGATCATCATGTCCTCAGCCATCTCATCGGCGAATGGACGGGCAACATCGCTTGTGGGCACAATATGATCGACCGTGGCAAAAGTGCGTTCTGGATACGCAATGGTGAGACCGCGCTCTCTGAGCATATCAAAAGCCTGCGGGCTGGTAACCTCGTGAACGAGGTGCAGGCCGATAAACAACTGCGTTTGCCCCGATGGCAGCGTTCGCACCGCATGCGCGTCCCAAACTTTGTGAAACAAACTTTGACCCA
>JAGWBW010000279.1 GCA_021295695.1 Candidatus Latescibacterota bacterium | reverse complement strand
TGCCGATGGCCGGGTTCGGATAGAGGTAATCGGCGTGGTTAAGGTTTACCTCAACCAGTCACTGCACCACGGCATTGCGCCCATGATATTGGAAAGGTCCCCCAGTGTAAACCGAATCGCCGTGCGCCTATCACCCGGCGACCTGAGGCCACAACTCGCCGCACTGGAAAGCGTGTGGAAGCAGTTTTTGCCGGGCCGCCCCTTTGAGTATCAATTCTTCGACGAAGTGCTCGATGCGTATTACCAGTCGGAAATAACGCTGCAAAAAGTGTGTGGGATTTTTGCCGCGCTGTCCATTTTGATCAGTTGTTTGGGAATGCTCGGTTTAATCGCATTTGCTACACAACAGCGCACCAAAGAAATCGGCATTCGCAAGGTACTCGGCGCTTCAGAAGGAAATATCATTCTGTTACTAACCCGCAATTTCCTGTGGCTAACTATCATAGCCAACGTCATCGGATGGCCGGTGGCGTACTATCTCATGTCCTCCTGGCTCAATGATTTCGCCTACCGCATCAACCTGGAACCACTCATGTTCATTGCGACAGGGCTATTGACACTGGGGATAGTACTCGTCACCGTAGGCGGACAAGCCTGGCGTGCGGCCATCGCCAATCCAGTTGACGCGCTGCGAGATGAGTATCGAACGCATTTTTTTATCCACATGCTCGACTCAAAAAAGGAGATGACAAAATGAATAAAGCGACCATAGTATTCGTTTTTCTTTTCGTCTTTGCACCATTGAACACCGCATTTTCTACTGAATCAGCGGAAACGATTTTTAATCAAGGAATCGATTACCTCTACGAAGGTGAATGGGAAAAAGCTGGCACATCATTCAAAAAAGCCATCGAATTAGATCCAAATTTTCAAAAAGCCCATGAATACTACCAGAATGTCGAGTTCTTTTTCTTTGAAAGAAAGGATGAAATACGCACCGAATACAGAGAACGGATCAAAAAAGACCCCCAAAATGCTGTTCTATATGTTCTCTTAGCTCGTATTCTTGATCGAAATTCTGACGAAAGAATTGAACTATTGGAGCAAGCAATAGATGTAGATTCAACCTTTACATCCGCTTATACTCAGTTGCCTTGGGCATACCGTCCGAATTACGAAAAGGCTCAGAATATCCTTTCAAAGGGATTAAAAATCCAGCCCCATTCAATCGAATTACTTACAGCACAAACAGCATTGTTTGCATCTATGGGAAAACCTGAACGCGCACAAGACCTGTATCGTAAAATCATCACGTCATATCCAGATTCAATCTACACCTGCATGGCTTATCGCGAACTTGCGTCTTCAGAAGAAAACGACGAAAAAAGAATAGAATTGCTGGAAAAGACGATGACTTTAATGGAAAAAACGGATTTCGCTTTTTCTGATGTGTATTCGAATTTGTATATCCTGTACAAAAAAACAAATCCTCAAAAGGCTGTAGATCTGGCCGAAAAAGTAACCCGAATTCGACCTCCTTTCTATGATCGCCGGGCACCATTATTCGCATACCAATTTCTCTACGATCGCTGGATCAAAACAGATACAACCAAAGCAATAGATGTGGCAGTCCAGGCTTTGAATTCCAATTCAAGAAACTTCAACATCTATTCATATCTAGGCTTTCAACTCATACAAATAGAAAGAGAGATTCCATTAGCGATCCGGTTACTTAACAAGGCTAAAAAATTCAGTAATCCGGGCCAATTATGGGGACGTACTCATGGAAGCGATTACCCGTACGGTCAAAGCGAATATTCAAAGACCTCTGAAGAGTTGGATGCGTATTATGAAAGTTTGCTTGGGCGTGCCAAATTTGTCAAAAAAGACTACACTGAAGCAATTCAACATTTGTCATCAGCAATTGGTAAAATGGGCGATTCCGCTTTAGATGCAGAAGGCTATTTCTGGTTGGGCAGAACATACGAAAAGATAGAAAAGTGGGATGATGCAATGGGCGCATACGCAAATAGTTTGGCAGAAAGAGAAGATAAGAATGTGCGTAAGTTTGCCGAGCGTTTGGGAAGCCAAATTACCGGGCTAAAAACATCTGTTCCTGAAAAAAAAGTCGTCACTATTAATGAACTAATCTCGGAAGCACAGATCAAAAAAAGTATGCCTGCGCCAGATTTCCAGGCGGAGACCCTTGAGGGGAAAAAGGTCTCTTTGTCAGACTATCAAGGCAAAGTTCTAATACTTGACTTTTGGGCTACGTGGTGTGGACCCTGTTTAGCAGAATTGCCATATTTTCAAGAGTTAGTGAATCTCTACAAGAACGACCCATCTGTTGCTTTTCTCACAATTAGTCAGGATCGATCCAAAGATATTGTCCGAAAATTCATTGAGAAAGAGGGTTACACATTTCCCGTTATATTTGATACGGGTATGGGCCAACTTTTCGAAATTGAAGGGATTCCCGTCTTAATAGTTATTGATCAAGAAGGAAATATACGATACCGGCATTTTGGATTTGACCCCAATAATGTTGACTTCATCCAACTGATGAAGAAAGAGATACAGATCGTCCTGATGAAATAACCCGGTCGCTTATTGATGCAATACAGAGAGTTGGGGCGGAGTCTTCTATCTCTTCATATTATGGCAGTTCAACATCCACTTGCAGAAAGGAATGAACACCAATGAGCAGTAAGGACTATTTTGATCGCGTTGCCCAGGACTGGGACGAAATGCGCGAAAATTTCTTCTCCGATGAAGTCAGAGTGACAGCACTTTCTACCGCTACCGTCCAAAAAGGCAAAATCGCCGCTGATATTGGCGCGGGCACAGGCTTTATCTCTGAAGGTCTGATACAGGCAGGGCTTCAGGTCATTGCGGTTGATGAGTCTGAAGCAATCCTGAAAGAAATGAAGAGAAAGTTCGCGGACATTGAGACAATTGACTATCGCGTTGGACAAGCCCAAAACTTGCCCATTCCCAATGGAACAGTTGACTATGCTTTTGCCAACATGTAT
>JAGWBW010000052.1:12972-28124 GCA_021295695.1 Candidatus Latescibacterota bacterium | reverse complement strand
CTCCGTCCCGATATCGTCCTGACCCACTTCCCCAAAGAAGGTGACGGCCTGACCAACGCGCACGCCACCGCCGGGCAGATCGTTATGCATGCCATCGGGCTGGCCAACAGCGTTGACCCCGGTGACCGGAATTCTCCCCACCGGGTCGCGCAGGTCTTTTATTTTGGGGGAGGCGGTGCGGGGATTCCCCGGCAGGTCTGGGGCTCCGAGGGGGGCTACTACAACGATGTCTTCATCGACATCACCGATGTTGTGGAGAAAAAGCTGGCGGCGTTGGACTGTCTGGTGAGCCAGGGATACGGCGGTGCCTATGCCCGAAAACGGATCGAGACCAACGACGGCGCGTTTGGCAGCGCGGGGCGCTGCGCGTACGCAGAAGGCTTCATTTCCCTGCACGCCGAAACCCATTCATTCCTTCCGCTGACCGAGCACGCGCTCAGGGTTGCCCGTTCATCTGACCACGAGAATATCAGTCGCAGTTCCTACCGCATTCCGGTGGATTGAGAAGCTCTGCGATTCTGCGTGGACTGCTCGCGGATTGAAGGCCGGTCGCAAACAGTTAAATCTCCAGCTTCAAAACCCTCGCAGCATTCCAAAAATTAGTCGGTGCGAATTACATGTAGCGTGTCTCGCGCGATCATCAGTTCTTCGTTGGTGGGGATGACGAGGACGGATACCGGGGCGGTCTCATGATGAATTGCTTTGTTCATGGGGTTGCCCTCGTTTTTTGCCTGGTCGAGATGTATGCCCAAGAATCCGAGTTTTTCACAGATGCGCGCCCGAATGAGTGGCGCGTTTTCCCCTATTCCGGCGGTGAATACAAGCGCGTCTATTCCGTCGAGTACCGCCGCGTATTTTCCGATGTATTGGCGGATGCGGTAGCAGAAGATGTCGATTGCAAGTGCCGCACGCCGATTTTTCTCATAGACTGCGATTAGATCTCTGAGGTCCGATCCGATTCCAGATACGCCGATGAGACCGCTTTGATGGTTGAGCATCTGGTCGATTTGATCGGGCGTCATCTGGTGTTCTCTGATCAGGTAGAGGATGATCGCCGGGTCGATGTCCCCGCTGCGCGTTCCCATTACGAGTCCCTGAAGTGGTGTAAAGCCCATACTGGTGTCGATTGATTTCCCATTTTCGATAGCGGTGATGCTACAGCCGTTGCCCAGATGGCATGTGATCAGTTTCAGGGTTTTCAAAGGCGAATTGAGAATTTCCGCTGTACGCATGGCGACGTATTGATGTGATATGCCGTGGAAACCGTATTGTCGAATCTGGTACTGTTCGGAGATAGTATAGGGCAGGGCATAAGTGTGGGCGTAATCCGGGATGGTCTGGTGGAATGCGGTGTCGAATACCGCGACGTGTGGGATGGTGGGTAGTATGGCCTGGCAGGCGCGAATCCCTCGCAGGTTGAAGGGGTTGTGTAGTGGGGCAAGGGGGGCGCATTGTTCGATTATTTTTTCGACTTCGGGCGTGATCCGGGTTGATGCTGAGAAGTGGCTCCCGCCGTGTACAACGCGATGCCCGACTGCGTGAATTTCATCGGGCGTGCGGAGGATTCCCCTGTCCGGGTGGAGCAGGATTTCGAAGATATGTTGGAATACTGTCTCGTGAGCGGTTTGAGGCACGGGGACTTGATAAGTGACGCCATCCCGCCGCGTGTAAAACAATTCTGCGGATGAAGAGAGCAGCCGTTCGACGTGTCCTTTTGCGAGGCATTCTTCGCTGTCCATGTCGAAGCACTGGTATTTGATTGAGGAACTGCCGGCGTTGATGGTGAGTATTACAGGCATGGTCGGTCCGCTATCTGTGGCTCCACGTAAGGGATTCATCGCTGTTTGCCTTTAGCCAGGTACGCAGAGGTACGTCTTCTTCTGAAGGCAGATAGTAGCCAGCCTGTTTGGTTGTCGCCCCGAAGAGTTGTCGGCGAATCGGGTCCAGGTGCTCGACGAGATGGTCAACTTCCATTATGCACTTGGGCCGGATCCAGCGATATGCATAGCCGTAGAAGAGGACTTTTCTCGGTCTATTTAAGTAGTTGGGACTCGAGGCGTGCCACAGTCGTCGGTCGAACAGGACGGCCGAACCGGCACCGACCCGTATGGGCATGCCGTTGATGGGCATTTCGTCATCGGAATAGGTGAGTTGCTTGTTTGCTTGCTGCCCTGGCGCAATATAGAAGTTTGCCACGCCGACATCAGTGGTATCGGTCAGGAAGAAGGCTACCTTCAGCGACAACATAGGATTCACCGGAAGTCCCTCCATATCGAGGTCGCCATTGGATCGATTCTGGTCCTGATGCCAGCCTAATTTTTGACCAGCAGGCGGGGGCTTGCTCTTTGGCGGGGTAGTAACCATCTGCGTGTGGAATAGATATATATTCCATCCCATGAGGCCCCAGACCTTTGGGAAGGTGGTGGGATAGTCTATGAGATCCAGGAGCGATGCGTCCTTGCCAATGCAGTCGTGTGCGTTTACTCGCTGTGTCGGTCCCAGGCTCTCCTCTTGCCGGATTCGCGCGTCAATGCGATCGACTGCGGCGATAGCTGTCTCGAGCATCTCTTCGTCGAGTGCGTTTTCTATGACGAAATAGCCGTCGCGCTGAAACTGCTGGCGTTCCTCGTCTGTGAGTCTGTGGTCCAGGCAGGATCTATCCATTCGTCAATCTCCTGTAATGTCTTAGATGTTTTCTACCAGTTCCTCATCTCTCTATATCTCCTCCGATTTTTTTAACTGCTTAAGCCACTCGGCATATTCTTGTTTTGCTTCTTCGTTCATCGGGTGGTATTTCGCCACATTTCCGGTTTCCCGAATCTTCATCTTCTCAAATATCTCCCGGTCTTCTTTGGGCTGACACCATTCGATGACCTTCTCCGCTATCTTTGGCGGCACCACCACGGCTCCGTCGTCGTCTGCCACAATAATGTCGCCGGGGAATATCAACACGCTACCACAGCCGATGGGCAGGTTGTAATCCCAGGGATACATCTCGAAGAATCCGGCATTGGCCGGTGTTCCTCCCCGGGCGAACAGAGGCAATCCCAGATCGAGCGCGCTGGGCAAATCCCGCAGGCATCCATCTACTACGATCCCTTTTCCCCCGCGTGCCTGCACTCCCGTCATCAGCATTTCTCCCAAACAGCCCGTTTGCATGTGTCCCCGGGCGTCAATTACCAGCACGTCGCCCTGTTTGATCGACATAATTGACGCCCATAATGCCGATGTTTTTTCTGTTTGTTCCTCACCCAGGCCCTCGATAATATCTTCCCGTTTGGGCAAGAATTGCAGGGTCACTGCCGTGCCCACGGTTTTCATTCCGGGTGTCAGGGCTTTTGGTCCCAGCATCGCATGCCTCAATATTCCCCGACTGCGCAAAAACGTCGAGATGCTGGCTACGCTGATATCCCAAAAAGGATCTACCAGTTCGCGGGAAGGGCGAGTTATTTCTCTGTTATTCATGGGGGTTCCCCTCTAAGGTAGTATGTGCATGCGTTGCAGTCGCTGTTCCTCTTTGATATGTGTGTACTGCGTCTGTTGAATCCGGTGCGTCAGCAGGCGTTGCACAAGATCCAATGTTACATGTTCGTAACCAGCTACGCCTGCCAGATTCTGCTGTTCCAATGGATCCACTGCCAGATTATACAGGTGCTGTACGCCACCCTGTTCCGGATCGAATACCAGTTTCCAGTTTCCGGTGCGCACCATCGCACATGTAGCCAGTTCGGCAAATACCGCGTTTCTCCCAATGTGCGGTTCCCCCCGGACCATGGCCGGGATATCCAGCCCGGGCCGGCGGCGGTCGAACGCGAGCTTAGCCCCCGCAATCCGAAGTATCGTAGGATACAGGTCGAGGTGAGACACCAGCGCCTTGCTCACCCGCGGCCCATTCATCCTTTCTTCTTTTGGGATTCCCGGACCGCACATCAAAAGCGGCACGCCTGCACTGTTCTCGTAGAAATACCTCTTGTCCCATATCCCATAATCGCCCAGGCAATCTCCGTGGTCCGAAGTGAAAATGATTACCGTATTATCGTATATTCCCTTCGCTTTCAGCGTCTCCACCAGTTGGCCCACATAAGCATCGATTAGCGCACATTTGTCCATATAGTGTGCCCGCCTCAGTCGCACCGACGCTTCGTCCGGTGCTCCCAGGGGTGGTGACATCGCTTCGGGGTCGTGTTGCAATTCGCTCGGATGCCACATCGGCGGATGCGGCCCGATAAATGACAGATTCAAATAAAAAGGCCGGTCCTCTATATAGTCCTCCACGAATCGGATCCCGTTTACCCCGATAAACCCGTCGGCTGTCTCGTCTGGGTCGTCAAACACGTGCCGAAATCCTCCCTTGCGAAGTGCCTCCCGGAACGTCTCCAGCTTCCCTTGTTTTTTCAGATAATTCGTGTACTCATCGTCGTTGTGTCCGTTTTCTCCGTCGTCCTGAACCTGAAATATATAGTCGAATCCATAACGTCTCAGTTCTTCGTCGTTCTCCGTTACATCAATGCAGTACCCGTAGCTGTCAATATAATGGTGCTTGCCAATCATTGCCGTATAATATCCCGCCTGCTGGAGGTGGTGCATAAACGTATCGTTCCGAAGCTCCGGGTGAATCACATCGGCCTGGTTCCCGCATACTCCCGTTTGCGATGGGTACATCCCGGTGATGATCGAAATTCGCGATGGCCCGCACAGCGGCGTGGCGCAATACGCGTTGGTAAACTGCGTTCCTTCTGCGGCTAAAGCCATCAAATTGGGCGTGCTCTTTCCCAGCGCATCGCGCCGGAAATGGTCGGTAAGAATGAGAATAATATTAGGGTGTTTGGCAGTGGACATACAACGCACTCCTCTTGTGTTTGTTTCCAGGGAAATGGGTTGTTCAATCTCAATCAGGCTTTAACTCCAGATCCAGAAACGCCTGTTTCTCTTCTCCCGAGTGCAGGTCTTTCACCCGCATATTCAGCCGGAAATCCCCCTTCCCGGCATTGCTCAGATCCAGAGCCAGATATTCCGCAGAATCGGGCGTATCTCCCAGATATTCTACTTCTACGGAGGTTGTGGGTTTGTCCTTGCTGCCGAAGATCCTGAGCAAATTCTCGAGTACTGTATTCGTTTCTTTTTGGATTTTTGCCACCGTATATTCGATCGCAAAAGACGTCGTCCCGAACTCATCGGGTGTCAGATTATAGACCTCGAAATACACATACATCGGTCGTGCCGGGTCGAACCGCCGCGTCGGATTGGGTACCAGGCGGTGGTCGCGGAAGGCAAATCGGCCGGAATCAGCAGCCGCAATTTCATAGGCCGGTACAATGCTGCTCACATCCAGCCGCACCTGCGAAAATGCCGGCACCTCCAGCGTTCCCTTCCACCCCCCGAAGCGTCCTTCCCGGGTCTGTTGAATAAAAAAGGCATTGTTATAGGTATCGGGTTTTACCCGAAATCGAATCGTGCCGAGTCCCATTCCCCCAAACCAGCGCATATCCTGTCGGATCACGCCTTCCCGCTGCTGGACGACCCGGTTCCAGTTTTGATCGTGCAGCGTCATGCCATATTCGTAAACCGCAGACGTATCGGCCAGGTTCTCCAGATTTTTATCCGACAGTGGAACCCCGTAAAAACACACGGCATCCGTCTTCTCTTTCCCTTTGAAAAATCCGATATACATATGAAAAGGGAGCGGGTCAATATCCAGCCACGTATGGCGGTCCGTACGCAGCGCCACATCCACCGCTTGCCGACTCTGAAGGGTAATCTCATTTTGGATCTGCATCTGGTAGAGCGGGTCTCGGAACCGATCCGGATACAGATAGGGCGGCCCCCACATGTCCCGGTCCTCCAGCGTGGGCGGATAGGGTGCTAACCGCCAGTTGTTCCGCGTCCCGTGCCGGTCGATATTAAAATGGAAAATCATCTGGGGCAGAGCGGGCGTCGGGTCGTAGAACCAGGACTCGTTTTGGATCAGGTCCTGGTCGATAGTCCGGGCACGGTCGGCCGGATCCCCGTGGCGAATATAGATCAGCCCTTTGTCGTTCAGCCGGTCATTGAGCGCAAAAGCAGGCGGGAAATTGAATACGCTCAGTTTGTCGGGATTGTTGAACCACGCGCGCAGTCCGTCATACCGGTAGTACGTCTCGGCCACCATTAAACGCCTGTAATGTTCCGCCAATCGGGCGTTATGCGACAGGGCCGGTGTGGGGTCTCTGCGAAGCCAGAAGCGTCGAAAAAAGTCGGCATAGTCCTCCGGTGTGACCAGGGACAGGAACCGTTGCAGTTCCTTATCTGTCACAATATACTTCACATCCTCGAAAATCAGTTCGGCATCCAGGCGATTGCGGATATGATCGACCGCTTCAAAGAAAAACCCCTCGGCCGTTTGCGGCGAATTCAAGGCGTAGTACACCCGGGCAAGAGACAATCTTGCTGGCGCCGGGCTGATGGCCGAATCCGATGCCAACCAGGCCTTCAGCGCCTCGCCAGCTGCTTCCAGATCCCCAGATAGTCGTTCAGCTTCTCCCACAAAATAGTCTGCGTGCTCGGTCCCTTGAGTCTCCAGCCAGCCTTTCGCCTCCACCGGATCCCCGTGGTCCAGCAGGTAGCGGTAGAGCCGGAATAGTCCCCGCTGGATGGCCGTCAGATGCGGCTTTGCAGCTGCCTGTCGGTGTCCAAGATAAATCGCCTCTCGGTACTTTCTCCGGTACCGCTCTAATGTTGCAGACTGGTAGAATCCATCCAGGTAGAGCGAATCTGCCACAATGAGCCGCTTAAAGTATTTCTCTGCTTTGTCCCATTCCCGCTTCCGAAACAGCGTCGCCTTGAACTTTCCCGTTTCGCGGTGGCTAAGAGCCAAGTTGTAAAGTGCCTCCGGGTCCTCTGGAATCGTTTTTAGAACCTTTTCGTACCACTTCTTCGCCTTGCCCCAGTCCTCCTGGAGAACTCCCACCTTCCCCAGACCCTTTATCGCCGGGATCAGCTTTCGATCCCGTTTCAGGGCACGCTCAAACGCATCCTCGGCCTCCCGGAATTGTTTCTGCACAATCAGTGCATGGCCTTCATCCACCAGCCACATGGCCTGAGGGATCCCCGTCTCGTCAGCCTGCGCTATGCCGGATGCCAGGATCAAAACGACAAACACGCGAAGCCAGAAGCGCCAGATATCCATAAATATCCCCAAAGAAGTCAACGCGTTTCTGCAACCACCGGATTGCGCAAGATTCCGATCCCCGAAATCTCAATCTCGATCGTATCGCCGGGGGCAAACGGCCCCACTCCGGACGGTGTTCCGGTCATGATCACGTCGCCCGGCAGGAGGGTCATCGCCTCGCTGATGTAGGAAATTAGCTGGGCAACCGAAAACAGCAGATCGGATGTATTGGCCTGCTGCCTGACCTCACCGTTCAGCCGATGGGACTTGGCCCAGGCTCCTCTGGACAGAGAGATATCGTCTTCTTCGACAGAGAAGAACGGCATGTTTACCCCTTTCATTAGTCCGCTTTTTCCACTTCCAGATTTCCTTCGACTTCGACCTTGATCACGGGAAGCCAGGCCGATTTCAACTCCTCGGAGATGGGTATGGTAAGAGTCTGAACACCGGGTCGCTCCAGATAAGCAGTACTGAAATTCAATGCTTCTCCTGTCGTGAGCAAAGAAAGCGTTTTCACGCGGTTTCTGAGATTGAATAAGGTAATGGTCTCCGAGGAAGTATCGAATAACGTCAGATAAAGCGTCGATTGCTTGCGGGCAGTCCCCAGTGAATAAACAGGCCGAATTTCATATCTTGAAATGCGTCGAGACTCTTCTCCCCAGCCATTTCAATACACCCCTTTCTTTTTATAAACGCAATGTCTCTACTCAGAGCACTTCTATTGTCCGTCGCTCCACTTCCTCCCAGTCCAGTTCCACACCCAATCCCGGTCCCTGCGGCACAATCAGGTACCCGTCTTCTATCTGTATGGGATTCTTCACGAGCGGATCATCAGTCGGTGCTTTGGGATTTACTCCGTTCAGCTCAAAAAACTCGCAATTGCTCATCGCGGCCAGCGCCTGTGCATGGGCAAAGCAGAACATTGGCCCGCGCTCGTGTACCTCGCACGCCACTCCGAATGCCTCGGCCACATGCGCTACTTTCATCAATCCCGTGATCCCGCCCGATACGATCGCGTCTCCCCGCACAATATCCGCTGCGCCTTGAGCCAGTAGCGTTGCTACATGGTGAGATCCTCCGAATACCCATTCCGATGCCGCAATTGGAATATCCAGGGTATCGCACAGTTTTTTGAGCGCTGTAATGTCCCACTCCTGAAGCGGCTCTTCCAGCCACTTGTAGTTCAATTCCTCCAGTGCCCGTCCCACTTGCACTGCTTCCGGATAGGTGTATATCTGAACGGGATCGTGCATCAAGGTGAACTCGTCGCCCAGTGCTTCTCGTACGTTTCGCGCAACCTGGATATCCGACTCGGGTCCCAATCGGCTGTGCAACTTGTAACCTTTGTACCCCTCTTTTTTTACTTCCAATCCAAATTCCACAAATCGCTCCGGGTCTGGATAATTTCCCGAACTCACATACGTCGGTATTCGGTCGCGAAACGCCCCCAGGAGTTTGGCCACGGGTAGCCTGGCATATTTGCCAGCGATATCCCACAGTGCCACGTCTGCATAGCTCATATTCCACGGGTGTAGCCAGTTGAAGCGGTTGGCGAACCACAGTTTCTGAAAGATGTATTCTCTGTCGAGGGGATCTGCGCCCACCAGTTCGTGCCGGAACGCATCCAGCCAGGTCTCTGCAAAGGCCCGGGCAGGTCCCCATGTATAAAATGCCGTACACCAGCCTTCGATCCCGGCGTCGGTAATTACCCGGATAAAACACAACTGGTTCGGCTCCTTACCCGGCGTTGCCCGCCTGTCGAATTGAGACCGAATCTGTCCGGGTATCACGAACATGGTTCTTATTGGGCGCTTTCCTTCCATCTCCAGGAGATGGATTTTGACCTCTTTGATTAGCATTGCGGATACCCTCCATTGGAAATTACTGGTGGACCTGTCGCAAGCGGTCGCGAATGATGCGTTTTCTGTCTGCGGGGTCTTCTGTTGGGAATTGCATGCCGATGCGGGTGAACAGGGGTTTGTACCCGCGGGCGTGGTTGAGTTGCGTGTCGGTGAGAAATGTGAGTAGTCTGTTGCGGAGACGCTGGACTGTGTCTGCATGTGCGGGTGATTGGGCCAGGTTCTGCATTTCATGGGGATCGTTTTGCATGTCGTACAGGCGTTCATTCTGAGCCTGGATGGACCATTTCCACCGGGTGTCGCGGACCATGTAACAGAACTGGTCCTGGCGGGAGATTTCAGAGAAGACGGCGTCGTGAACGCGATCGGTTTTACCGCTGACGATTGGGAGAAGTGATACAGCCTGGCAGTAGTCCGGGATTTCTGCGCCCGATAGGTCCAGGAAGGTGGGGAACAGGTCCAGGAAGGAGACCGGCGAGGCGTTGCGATGTCCGCTGGCGACGACTGGTCCGCCGATGATTAGGGGTACGCGTGCCGATCCTTCCTCGAAGCCAGTTTTGGAGACGAGGCCGTGCTCACCCATGCGGTCGCCGTGGTCAGAGGTAAATACGACGACGGTGTTTTCCCAGTTGCCGCGTTGTTTCAGGGCGGCTACGATTTCTCCAACGCGGTCGTCGAGGTGGGTGATTTTACCCATGTACTGGGCGGTTATCTCGGCGGTGGCCTGGCGGCCGTATTTGCAGCGTTTCTCGTTGTAGTTTTCTGGCAGGACGATATCGGCGGGGTCGTACATATCGGCGTATTTTCCGGGTGCGTCCAGAGGCGTATGGGGTCCGGGAAAGCTGGCGAAGAGGAATAGGGGTTTGTCAATCGGTGCGCGGTCGAGGTACGCCAGCGTTTGTCGGCAGACGTAGCCGTCTGGCGTCATGTCTGGCGGTAGCGGTGAGGGAAGGGGGGTGTATTGTCCATCTACGTATCGGTCGCCAATGTCGGTGATGAAGGTGTCGAGGAGTCCCTCTTTTTTTAGCAGGCGGCTGTAGCCCGTGTTCAGGAAGGGTCCTTGAAATGGTGTCGAGGTTTCTTCTGCCCAGTCCAGGCCGAGCTGGTCGTAATAGTCGCGGTAGTCTTCATAGTCCTGGCCCCATTCCAGGCTGAAGTAGTGGTATTTCCCGATTTTAGCTGTGGTGTAGCTGGCTTCTTGCAAGCAGCGGAAGAGGGTGACTTGTTCGGGTGGGAATAGTTTGCCGGTGTAGTTGCAAAAGAATCCGTGCGCGTGTGGGTAGAGGCCGCTGGCGAGCGATGCGCGCGCAGGCATGCATACGGGCGATGGCGTGTAGGCCGCGTCGAAGATACAGCCGCTGGCCGCGAGTGCGTCGAGGTTTGGGGTCTGGACCTGCGGGTGTCCCGCGCATCCCAGATAGCGCGCGTTCCACTGGTCGGAACAGATGAAGATAATGTCGGGTTGGGTATTCATGGGTACTCCTCTGTTATCAGGTATAACGATTTTCTGTTGTTGGGTCATATTCTTTTTGTTCATCTCGCCTACCACGAATAGACATGGTGCCCGCGTTCCGGGAACCAGATGACATCCACCAGGCAACTGCACCCCACCGCGAATACGTATCCCACGATCAGCCCATAGCAGCAGGGCAACACACGCCGGTAAAGTTCGATCCCGCCTAATCTCAGCACTACCAGCTTGGAAACCCACACGAGAAATACGTTCAGCATGTAAAACTGCAAATAAGGCATCCCAAAAAGCATCAGTCCCAGCGGATGTGCAGGCCACCACAGCACCCGGGTCTGCAGCACCCCGAACAGCACGACCAGTAGTCCTCCCGTCAACCAGATCCCTATTTTATAAGGATCGAATACTGTTCGCTCTGTTTCGGTTAACATACCTGCGGCTCGGTTATAGACGTTCCGGGCCGCGCCTTCCGTGTTCCAGTAATCCAGATTGGCACCTCCGTCCGCGTAACAGAGCCAGATGGTGGAAAGCGCCGAGGTCAACAGCCCTACCAGCAGGCCGATACAGATCAGCCGCACGCTCCCCTTTGTTTTGCCCCAAATTCTGGCTACCTGGGGCAATGCTGGCGGCACGCGCCAGCCAGCCAGGCTGCGAGGGTGAACCACCTGCAGCCCAACCAGGCTCGAGTCCGACATTCCGGTTGTGCCCAAAAGCGTCATTGTGTTGGTTTTGGACAGGCCGCTCCAAAAGGGATGCACAAAGGCGTATCCGCTGACCGCCAGAAGTTTCATGGTCGCAAGCAGCACCATGCAGAAGCTGAGCAGAAAGAACGCGATCACCAGAGGATCACAGCCCACATTGTGCAGCCAGAAAGCCATGTAGATCAGGCCACTGGTCAGGACTACTATCGCCATCCTGGGAGAAAGTACCGCTGTCTCTGGTGCCTCGCTCGGAACGGGCGCTGCGATTTGCCAAAACACGCGTTTCAGATGACCTCGCGCGGTCCAGACCGCCCAGACTACCAGTCCCGCGATTGCGCCGTTTGCAAAGATGGGTGCCGCCCCCCAGTAATCCACCTGTTGTCCACTCAATCCCACAGCGATCCCGGTTCGGTTCATCCAGTACTGAATGGCGCATCCCACGACGTACGGCGCCCAGATTCCAAAAAGGATATCCAGATTGCACAGAAACGTGAACGCGGTCAGCGTAGGCAGGATGCGGTAGGTCAGTGCGTGAATCGAGAGATAGCGGGATAGATGAATTTTTCGCCGCGCGTGGTGGTCGTAAATGGAAATCCGGGGAAAACCCGGTACCCAGTATGTCGCGATGTTCCAGAGCACTGGAAAGGCCGAGGCAGCAAATCCCACCCAGAACGCCCGGGTTTGCACAAATGGCGGCCAACCTCGGCGCCGGTCAAATCCCTCGGTCAGCGATAGGGAGATGTCCGCCAGCGGAAACGCCAGGCGTTCGTGATGTACCCAGTGTTTTTGAAACAGTGCCGTCAGCCCCAGGCCAATCGCGGTAATCGCCAGTGCTGTGGTGACTGACCAGAAAAGCGGCATTGACCAGGCTCCCCAGGGGACGCTTCCGCCAGGCCCCAGACCCTGGTAGAATCCCTCCAGTACTCTGGGGGCGTTGATCGGATACATCCACCAGGGCAGGTGATCGAAAATCAGCTCCTCCCAGCGGTTTTCGGGCGACGCCAAATACCTCGGTCCGGCCATTTGCCCCACCCATTGGCTCGCCCAATTGTACCCGACGAATAGTCCGCCGATCCAGAGCACGCAAAGCAATAATCGAAGTTCCGCAGAGGTCAGCGATAACCGCGGCATGAACCGCTTCAACAGTGTATTGCCCAGGAGCCAGAACACAAATGGCAGCAGCGCGGTCATCGGCAGGTTGGACACAGCCATTCGCACAGACCGGGTTCTCATTTCCAGGTACATAGACGCTATACAGCCCAGAGCCAGGGTGACTACCGCAATCAGCACCATCCACCACCGCACGCGCTCGGCCTCGGCTACTGCTTCTGCTGCTTGAACTTCGTGGCTCAACGCTCCCGATGGCTGTGCCATGGCACAATCTCCGGTGGTAATTCCCGACACGCTATGCCGTCGAACAGCTAATTCCTGGGTACTCCCGCTTCTTTGAAAGCGTTATTTCGAGCGTGGAGATCCGCATCGGGCTCCCAGGCTTTGGGTCCCACCAGCATCAATGCTGGCACGCCGAGTTGTTGTGCTTCGAGAATTTTCCGGATATTGCTTCGTCTGGTAGAATTGTAATCGGCGGGTAGTGCATTCTCGTGCTTTTCTCCAATGTAGATCTCAACACCTTCATACCCAATGGACCGAAGCAGTGGAATTGCCTGCTCCAGGGGTATGTTGGGCATGGCGTAGGTGCCGTAGGCAATTTTCATGGCGTTCCTTCAATCAAAGGTACCTTTTCTACATTTCCGCTCGCGATAGAAGCTTCGATGGCATGGAGCAGTGCCGTGGTGCGGGCCGCATCTGCAAAATCCGATCGGATTGCAGAGGTCAACGACGGATTGCGGATGGCGTTCAAAAATACTTCTATTTCCTCAAAATGTGGGGGGTCGGGTGGATCTTGCGGTCGTCGATTGGGATGGATTTCGCCGCTTCGCCCCATGGCCGGTCCCTGTGGAAATTGTTCGGTAATGCTTTTGGGTTTTTCATCCGGTGCTCCGATTGAGCCTTCAATTCTGGGGGGGATGGTGGAAAGCGAAAGTCGAATATCTCTGCCGAAGAAGGTGAGGTCGTTCCGCCTTTGTGCGCAGGCCCAGGACAGGAGAACGCTGCCGATTGCCCCGGAGGAGAATTGGAGATTGATCGACATGCTGTCTTCGATGGTGAAGCTGTCGCTGATCGGAATCGTGAGGTTGCTGCCAAAAGCGTGTACTGCGTCAATATTACCGGCAATATAGCGGATTACATCGAGGGTGTGGATTGTATTGTCGAATAGCGATCCGCCTTTTTCTTTGAGGTAAAACCAGTCTGCTCCGAGATTGCGGGTCAATCCTGAACTGGTGATTACCGCGGCATCTACCAGATTGATCTGCTTGCCTTCCAATAGTTCCAGGCACCGATCTACAGAGGGCGCGTAGCGCTGGTTAAAGCCGACGCTGTGAATTAGTCTGGTGTTCTGCAGGAGCGCGACGATTTCACGCGCTTCTTGCAGGGATTGGGCGGGGGGTTTTTCGCAGAGGAAGGGCACGTTGTGCTGCACGGCGGCCTGTATGACTGGCTTGCGAAGAACAGGAGGTGTGCAGATGAGTATCGCGTCCAGGTCCTCGACGTCCTCAAAGACTTTTTCCCAATTCGCGTATGCCTGCGCCCCGTAAGCAGCGGCTTTGGCGCGCGCCAGGTTTTCATTCAGGTCGCATATCGCGGTGACGCGATTGCCACCGAGAAATGCGAGATTTTCGAGGTGTCGCGTGGCGATGTTTCCCGCGCCTATTACGGCTATATTGATGGGTCTATTTGTCTCTCGTTCCATAGTTCTACCTTTATATTAGCGCGGCCTCCCGCACGCCTTCAAATTCTCGCCAGATATCTGTCATCACTTCTGTCCCATTTTTCTGGATATCCACATGGTTTAGACGGAAGATCACTGCATACCGGATATGCGGCGACAGATTGGGTCCAGCCGCGTGTACCATCTGGTGATGTACCAGCACTGCATCTCCCGCCTTTCCAGTGATCTGCACCGGTCCGTGGGGCAATTCTCCTCTCAGTCTGGGAAGGTCCTCGAATAACTGACCGTGCCCATTTGTTTGAAAATACGATTCCAGATAGCGGTGGGATCCCGGCCACACCGTAAAATTGCCCATATACGGCTCGGGCAAGTCCGACAGCATTATTACGCAAATAGCGGTAAAGTTTCGCCAGAATTCTCCTTCGGGCACTTTGGTCTTTTTTCCGCCCATCCCGTCGATGTGTCCCGATAGCGTCACAGATGCCCGGTCCTCCATCTTTGGGAACGGCAACGCGATCTGTCCGCTACTAACAGGTCGAAGCTTTCCTTTTCCCATCAGGGATTCGGCGATCTCGAAGATCGGCGTTTTATTCACCAGGCTGGCGTAGAATGGGTCCGGATGGTTTTTGTAACTATAATATCCATTGTACAGCGTAAGCGGATAGTCTCCCCCTGGAATCATCCCTTCGCTACCCAGTTGATGGTTGATTTTTTTTATTCCTTGCGCCACCCTGTGCTCTGGAATCACGCCTTCCAACTTGAGATAGCCCTGTTCTTTGAAAAGTGCCTTCTTCTCGGCGGTCATTTCCATGTTATGGTCTCCTTGTTATGGACATCCCGCTTGATAATTTCCAATGGCTTCCGATGTGTGCAAGTACCGGTTGTAAATCCGCAGGGCTTGAAGTCCGGAGCCGATTTGAAGCGTTTCAGCCCCGTTGGCGTGTCTCAGATTCGGGCTGAACCGCCCCCAGCCAAACTGGCGATTCACACCTCCATCGCAGAGTTTGCCATCTACCACAAATGTGATGATTTTAGGGCCGCCATCTACAATCGCCGCAATGTGGTGCTGTTCGCCCGCGCACAGAAAACCGGAATCGCAGTCCCACCGGTTCTCGGTTCGCCCATCGTTTAATACAATTTCGACGGTGCCCCGCTCTGTGGTCTGTACGCACATTCCCTGTCCGTT
>JAGWBW010000052.1:4651-12618 GCA_021295695.1 Candidatus Latescibacterota bacterium | reverse complement strand
TGTGACCACTGGATTATACGGCCCTCTGGCGCGTCTGCTTCGATCCCGCCGCACAACCACACCGGGTTGCGGTCCTGATAAGATAATGAGCGCCGGTCCGGGTGCTCTCCGATAAACCGCCCCCCGTGGTTGTGAAACCAGTAGAGAAATTTTCCATTTTCGCATTGCCACGCGAAATTGGCTGCTCTCGGATGTTTCATGCGTCGTCCGTCCGCAAAGCACTGATATATCGGCTCTGTCCAGGTATGCCCGTTGTCCCGGCTGTACGCGCATACCGGGTACCCATCAATCGAACGGTACACGCTGTAAAACGACCCATCGCTCAAGCGGCTGTAGCTGTGTTCTTCGGAGACTGGACCGCCCCCCGGTGGCGTCCTCAGCCCTGCATCGCCATCTGGAAGTGTCTCCCAGGCAATTTTCTGCGGGTCCTGTTCTGTCAGGATATTTTCGCTTTTTAGAAGTACGCCCTCCGAACGGGTGAAAAATCCCACCCCGAATCCTCCCACTTTGTGCAGCGATACGTACGCGGCTCGATCATCGGCAATTGCTTTGCCGACATTCCAGAAATACCGCAGCTTGCCTCCGTCCGCATTCTCCCGGTCAATCGCCATTTCTCGCACTGCAATCGGGTAGCGCTGTGCCGACCACGTCCGCCCGTGATCGTCGCTGTATTTAAACACAAAATGTCCCAGTGAATCTACCCGGGTACAATACCCATCTCTATAAGGTGGATTGTCTCCTTTTACTTTCCGGACATTGTCCGTGTTGTGATTGTAAAATACGTAAATCCGTCCGTATGGGACCTTCAGCACCACTGCATAAGATGCCTCAGGTCCGTGTGCAGGCTCCACATCGACCAGATCCGCCCAGGTCTGTCCTCCATCAATACTGCGCGTTGCCACTACGTGCTGCCCTTGCGCACCTTCTCTGCCCGTTCCCGTTGTCATAACGCACAACCAGGCTCCGTCGTCTGTTTTTATCACATAGGGCTGATCGCAATATCCTTTGCTGGGAATTTTCCAGCCGTTTGCAATGTGACGCCAATCCGGAATCTCAGAGATGGTTTCCAAAGTTAGGCTCTGGTCTGCAAGTGCTGTTGCGTTCTGATTTTTAGCCATATCCTCTATTGACTCTCTTTCCAGTTCGGGTTGTATAGTTCTCCCGGCATTGTCGAGTGTATCAACTCATACACGCCGTAGCGCCGCCGGTCTTGAAATACGAAGAGATACCGCTTTGATCGATCGTAAGTCCATTTTTCTATTGCGCCTGCAAAATTCTCAGATGATTGTTCGAAGTCCCGATCGTCGGGTGGGCCGTATTTGATATATACGCGGCCCTTGTCCGTATCTGAACCTCGTTTATGGGCTTCTGACCCAAAGTGTTCATCGGCAAACTGAATCCGGGTCATGTGTTCTCTCAATCGTTCGTTCAACGGCGTGCCGGGCGTTGGATCCATTTTCCTCCAGAATGCCTTTAAGAAGTCCATGCATTCCGCTTCGGTGGTCAGCGCTGCATAGCTGCTGAGGTCCTTGCTCGATGCTATATACCGGATATCCTTAAAATATCGGAGTTGATCCTGCGCCTCTTCGCTCAACTCATCGGAAAATAGGAAGATCGCCCTGCGCTGTCGCACATGCTCTCGAGTGCCCCGGTCAAATGCCTCTATTTGAAAAAAATAGACGCCCGCATTTAGTCCATCTGTAGCGATTGTCTCTGTTTTGACGAAACTCTCCCCCGATACCCGAATCCGACGGGAAGGAAATTTTTTTACCTGCATCCCGGACGAGTCAGTAAAGCTGTATCCCAGAATCAGCGGCTCTGCAGATTGGTCTTTTGGACGCTTCAAATTGTAAATTTCAAAATAAACGCGCACAGGCTCGCCCGCCCGGTACCGATGGCTGACATTGGGTACTATATGCCATCCGTTTTTTACAAATTTTCCGGCTTCCTCTTGCGGCGTGATTTTTGTAGCAAATAACAAATCGCTGATCGACAGGTCTTTTCGATCAAAATTTCGTACTTGAAGCCACGCCTCAAAAATCCCCGTCTTTCCGCTGTAAATATCCTCGGCTGATAGCTCGAGCCGATACGTTTTCGGGGGCAGGTCCAGTCCCACTATCTCCCGAACCACGGCGCCTGCTTGTCGGGGCGCGTTCATATCTGGAACTGAGATATTCTGTGTCCAGGTTTTGACCTTTGCCTTTTGTCCTGCTGAATCCGATAGGGTTACTGCATACTGCAACTGAGCCACAAAAGCGTCTTTCTGGGGTACAAATTGGAGCGACTGGGCATCTACGACCGTACAGATATCTACCCGTGTGAATCCCTTTGGGCCTCGAAACCCGGTTGTTTCTACAACGATTTGCAACGCCTCAGGGGTCTTCAACGACGGGTCTTGAATATCCTCTGCCCAAACGGACGAGATGCCCGACAGATGGATGAGTACGGCCGGAACGATAGTAAACCAGACCACATAACAGAGTTTCATGGCTTACCTCCAGCGCTGAATGCAGATATGGATCGAAATCACCAACTGTGAATCAAGTGCCCCTGGTCCGGGAACCAGATAAAATCGATTAATGCTCCTACAGCCAGCGATAAAATAAATCCCACAATTAGACCATAGCAGGCCGGTTTGAGACGTCGATAAAGCTGAATTCCCCCGAATCGCAAAACGATAAACTTGGCCAGCCACACGAGGAAGATATTCAGCATGTACACGCGGATCGGATACAGCGTAAATAGCATCAGTCCCAGGGGATGGGCGGGCCACCACGGCAGTCGCGCCTGTAAGAGTCCAAATAGTACGGCTACCGCACCCCCTAAAATCCAGGTCGTGGCTTTGGTCAGGTCAAATACTGGGCGCTGCGTATTGGCCACTTCGCCGGCAATGCGGTTGAGGGTGCTTCGGGGTGCCCGCCGCATCAACCACTCGTCCATGTGAATTCCGCCGAACTGATAACACAGCCAGACTGCGTATATAATGGTGACCAGCATGCCCAGGATCACCCCGCCCCAGATCAATCCCGATGTGTTCCGGACACCTTCCCGGAGCCTGGCCACGTGGGGGATGGCCTGTGGCACCCGCCAGCCAGCCAGCAGATGGTTGTTCACCAGGCCCTGTCCCACCAGTGATGATTCCGAAAATCCCCGCGTGCCCAGCAGGTTCAGGCTGTTCGCGGGAAAGGGGGGATAAATATAGGGGAATCCACTGGCTGCCAGAAACTTCATCGCCGCAAATAGTCCCATCGCAAATAGCCCCACCCACAGAAGTGCCAGATGCGGTTCGTAGCCTGCGTGCATTACCCAGAAGAACAAATACAAAAGGCTCCCTATCAGGATAGCCAATGCCATCCGGGGCGATAGTATTGCTGTTTCGGCCTCTTCCCCCGATACCGATGCCCGCACCTGCTGGAATACCCGCTTCAAGTGTCCTCGTGCCACCCACACGGCCCATACCACCAGTCCTACCATCGCTCCGCTGGTAAAAATATTCAGAATTTCTGCGCCATCGGCTGTTTGCCCGGCCAGCCCGATGGAAAAGCCCGTGCGGTTCATCCCATATAGCGCCGTCATTGCTATTGCATAGACCGACCATATCCCGAACAGGATGTCTAAGTTGCACAAAAACGTAAATCCCATCAAGTTGGGTAGCAGGCGAACCTGAAGCGTATTGGGCGGCAAATGCCGCGATATGTCGATCAATCTCCGCTGGTGAATTGCCCATAGCTCATTGCGGGGAAAATCCGGCACAAACCACGATACCATATCCCACAGTTCCGGCAGGGCAGCAATAAAAAACCCCACCCAGAACGCCCAGGTGCGCATAAAAGGCGGCCACCCCCGGCGCCGGTCAAACCCGGCGGTTAGTTCCAGCGCCACTTCTGCGAGGGGAAAGGCCAATCGCTCGTGTTGCGCCCACTGTTTTTGAAAAATCGCCGTCAGTCCCAGTCCGATGCCCGCAATCGCCAGCGCGGCCGACATAGCCCAGAAAGATGGTGCCACCCACGCGGCCCACGGTACGGCTTCGCCGTATTCCAGGCCTTCGTAAAATCCCCGCAGGACTCCGGGCGAGTCCGCCAAAAACATCCACCAGGGCAGATTGTCAAAGATCAATTCCTGCCAGCGGTTCTCCGCGGATGCGAAATACCGTGCCGCCCCTACCCGCCCAGCCCAGGCCGTGGCCCAATTGGTGCCCGGAAACACGCCACCTACCCACAGGGTGCAAAATAACAGGCGAAGTTCGCCCGAAGACAGCGATACTCCGGGGCAAAACCGTTTGAGCAGGCTGTTGCTCAGCAGCCAAAAGACAAATGGAAATAGTACGGCCATTGGCAATGTCGCCATTCCCATTCGCACGGTGCGGGGTTTCATCTCTACATACGTCGCCATCACACAGGCGAGAATGAGTGTGATACCCGCCACCAGCCAGACTTGCTTGCGCACGCCCAGAGATTCGGGAGGAGCAATCGCGGCGGCATTGCGTCTCAGCGTTTCAGAAGGTTGAGCCATAACTTAAAAAAAGAAGCGTATCCCCTGCGATAGCGCATACCAGGTATGGCTCAGGATACGCTCTGGCTATGATTTATGCAAAGGGAAATCCAGAGGACCGGCGCCAATATCCATAAATTTTACTGCGATCGCAACTATTTATTATCTTATCCAATCTATTAATAAACCTCTTGCATCGTGTAATAATGTGAAATATATTATTGGCATGCCATCATTATTTTATTAGTTCTATATGATCTTTTTTAAGTATTAAAGAAAATATGATGTATCCGAGATATATTTCTTATTTTTCATTTTTTCAGGAGGAAATCTTATGAAAAAAATTGCAATCGTGTTTCTCGTTATGCTGTGTTCGGCATCGATGGTATATGCCGGCACAACCGGTAAACTTACCGGGACCGTCAAAGATGCAGCCGGGCAGGTTTTGCCAGGTGCAAATGTCGTCGTCCAGGTAGAGGGCATTCTGGTGGGTGCTGCTACCGATGCGAACGGACAGTTCTTCATTCTGGCCGTTCCGCCGGGCCTGCATATTGTCAAAGCATCGATGGTCGGATACCAGGATGTCACGCAGACCGAGGTTCGCGTGAAAATTGACCAGACCTCGACGCTGAACTTTAGCCTCCGAGAAGAGGTCCTCGCTGCCGAAGAATTGGTTGTTGTGGCCGAACGGCCACCCGTAGAAGTCGATTTGACCGGTAGCAAAGCCGTTATGTCATCTGTCGAACTCGACCGGAGCTTTGTCGCCAATATCAAGCAAGCCGTAGATACGCAGCAGGGCGTCAACTACAACGGCGGTATCCGCGGTGGGTTCGGCCTGGACGTTTCCTATTATGTAGATGGTATGGAGTTGCGCGATGGTGCTTCCAACTCCAACTGGACGGGTATTAACACTTCCACGGTGCAGGAACTGGAGGTCCTGTCGGGAGGGTACAATGCCGAATATGGCCGCGCCAATGGCGCTGTGATCAATATGGTGACCAAATCATCGAGGACCAGGGTACACAGTACGCTCGATTACAAAATGCGCCCCGCTGGCATCTATCACTGGGGCGGGCACATTTACGGCCCTGAGCGCTACGAGAACCGCGTGATGAGCAACCCGGACTGGTGGAATAATCACCCACCGCCCGGCTGGTTTGGGACGGGCCACGTCACTCTTCGCGATAACCGCGATGGCGTGAATACGACCTTGGCGCAGCACTGGATCATGAACTACCTGACTTTGCCCTGGATACAGGACTTAAAAGAGTACGACACACGCACGCAGCACGGATATGAGGGCACGCTCTACGGTCCCCTGACCAAAAGGGCTTCTTTTATGGCTTCGGGCAGGTACCACAAGGGCGTTCCCAAGTATCCTTCCGCATTGAATTACAACCCGGAATGGAACTTACAGGGATCCCTGACTTTTGATGTCACTCAGAATACGAGGGTCAAACTTCAGGGGATGCACGGCGGGTTTAACAATACGGATCAGTTCCGCACGCTGTACGGTTCCAGCGAGGACAACGGCTTATGGCAGAACCGCAGCGGTGCACATATTGCGTATCCCTCCAATAGTTGGAAATTTTTCCCCTTTGTAGCTCAGGGCACCCCAAGCCCGACTCCCCGATCGCCCGAATACGTGCGGATGTGGAGCGGACAGTCAAAACTGACCCATATTTTCGACCCCAGAACATTTCTGGATGTCAATTTGAGCTACTTCTGGTATTTCCGCGAGGCCAATTACAGGCGGGACAATTTGTGGAAGACCAGCCACGCCGCGTATTCAAAGGGCTTTGACTGGAACGAAGTGCTGGTGGAGGAGGAAAACAAGCGCCTGACCAGGGGTACGCCATTTCGCGGTGTCGGCAGAATCTCCGGGGTTCCCGGTTGGGGCCTCAACTACCCGGGCGATCACGCCCAGGATTACGCCAAGGCCTATAACTATACCATCAAGGCCGACTTTACCAAGCAGGTCGATGAGGTGCATCAGCTAAAGGCCGGGCTATACGGATCTTACCAGTTTTTCGACCGGTACTTCCACTTCGGGTATATCAGCACAGCCTGGATCACAGATCCGATCGCTCGGGATACCAATCCCTACGAGGGTGCGATCTACATTCAGGATAAGATTGAGACCCGAGGCATGATCGTAAATGCCGGGCTGCGGGTGGATATGTACAATGTCAACGCCTATGTCAGTGATGATGTCTTCGACCCGTTGCGGATCGATGAGGATACGCCGGGCAATGTCAAACAGAGCGAGATATCCATCGGCGATCCCTATGGGTATAAGAATATTTCCAGTACTGATGAGTTCGCAGTACACACCCCCACGCAGTGGGCGATCTCACCCAGAATCGGCATTTCCCATCCCATTACAGATAAGACCGTGCTGCACTTTATGTATGGGCATTTCAATCAGCGGCCTTCGTGGCAGAAGATGACCAACACGCCCTTTATGCAATTGAGGCCCTATCCCGAGACGGACCCCATCCTCACACCGCTGCCGGCGGACTATGGGCAGAAGTACGGCTATTCTTATACGCACTGGGCCGGCGCCGGGAATCCCGGCCTGGAGTTTGAAAAAATGATCCAGTATGAGGTCGGCTTTGATCAGAACATCGCCGATTTGCTCAATCTGGACGTGACCCTGTATTACAAGGATGGCAAGAACCTGACGGCCGCTGGATTCAGGAATGATGAGAGTTTTCTCGCCTATTACGGGACATATACCGGTACGGGCCACCGCCTGTTTCCCGATTTTAACGGTCTGGGGTCCAGGGGACCGGGCAAGAGCGGGAGTCTGGTGGTTAACGGCAATATGTTTTTCCAAGATGTGCGCGGGCTGGAAATAACGATGGATAGCCGCTTCCAACAGTATGCCCACTTCAAGTTCCACTACAATTTGTCTTATTCGAATACCGGCATCTATGGACTGCGGAATGTCTATCGCGTTCAGCCGGATGGCCAGAAGGCGCGTCCGGACAGTCGTCACGGTGCGAACAACACGGACAAGGGGGTATCTGGCAGAGACAACGCGTATTGGAACCCTCGGAACAGTGCCAAATTGACGGCTACAGTGTTTACGCCTGCGAATTTCGGACCTGTGGTGGTGGGCGGTTGGAGACCTCTGGGCGACTGGAAACCTGGAATCAGGGCTTCAAATACACCTATCACTCGCCGGGCGATCCATCTACTGAGCCGTTGAACATGCGATGGAAACCCATGTGGAATACCAACATGATGGTCTCGAAGGGATTTGACAATATTATTCCGGGCACGCGAACGGAAATCAACGTCACGGTGATCAATCTCTTCAATCAGAAACAACTGCGCCTCCCCTCGGGCAACAACCTGCAGCAATACCACGAGCAGGGCAGGCTGCCATTTGTCGTGTATGGCACCGGCGAATTCCGGGAGGAAGAGGACGATGTCTGGCGTTGGTACAACCAGCGGCAGATGCCGCGCGA
>JAGWBW010000052.1:0-4378 GCA_021295695.1 Candidatus Latescibacterota bacterium | reverse complement strand
GGTTCCTGGACCACAGGCTCGGTGCGGGCGGTGCGAAACGACAGCTCTTTCGTGCATGGGTTTGATGGCAACCAGTACCAGCCTCCCTGGGTCAGTATCGGCGAACCCACGAGGATTATTAAGAATTACAATTTTGTCGAAAGGGGTATCCATTTCCCTGAAGAGGTTATGGAGGGGGGGCTGATTTCGAATCATACCGGTTGGCCCCCTGGAACCGAAGCGGACAACTTGAAGTATATCCTCAGGTCCCGAAGTATGGTCTGGAGCATTCCCAAATACGACGATTTCGTCATTACGGAATACACGATTATCAATGACGATTTCGCCCCTTTTCGCAACATGTTCTTCATCCACAGCTTTACGATACAGGTCACGCGGCAGGGCCGCGTTGGNNNTGGGATGAAAAACGAGAGGTCTTCGTCTTTTACGATGACAACTCCATTCCGATCAATACCGAGCAGCCGGTCGCTTACGATATTGCACCGGGTAATGTCACGGGAGATGTTGGAGATCCGGGCAATATCAAGAGCCAGGGATCAATCGACTATCAGCTCTATTCTCCCCAGGTCGTTGGACACGGATTTGTGAATGTGCCGCCAAATGCGTTCGGCGAGTCCAGGGTACATCACTCAATTACCAATTACGACTGGAGCCTTTCCCCCACTGGTGTACATCCGACGGCTCCAGAGGCGGAAAACGCAAAATGGGTGTGGGGAACGGGCGCACCAAATGTGTTAAACCTCGATAGATTTTCGAATATGCCCAGTCCGTTCGCCTTTTCGCAGTCGAAAATGAGCTATCGGGCTGCCGCACAGGATCCGACGACCTCAGATGGTGGCATCTACGAACGGTGGCCAGTCTATGCTATGGGTATAGGACCTTATAATTTGGCCCCCGGAGACTCGATCACATTTACCCGCATTATGTGTGCCGGGGAAATGGACCGCAACCTCGCCATGCTGGGCGGCGAAGCGGCCACGCGACTGATCGACATGGACTTTGCAAGTGAAGTGGAAGGAGCGGGTAATGAACACGCTTCTATCAAGGAATTTCGCAAGAACTGGGACGCGGCTCTGGAATTGATCGAAACTAAGAATACGACGGGTTTTTACACGCCGGCTGCTGTTCCTCCACCTACCGTGGGCAATCCGCCCAAGATGCTTTTGGGCGATGAACTGGAAGCGGAGATTTTCAAATCCGAGGAAGGCGGGGCGTTCAAATCCGGCGTCGAACTCCGGTGGATACCCGTTCCGAGCAATTATGTGGATCCGCTTACGGGCGAAGCTGATTTTGCAGGCTACAAGGTGTATTCGTCTCCCGTCGGCATCGAAGGTCCTTGGGAGTTGCGGGCCACCATCAACAAAGGCCAGGAGAACATTCAGGACGGGCGGGTGGTTTTCCAACTTGAAACCGATCCCGGCATTCCACTGCGCTATGGCGTGACCAGTTTCGATACGCAAGGACTGGAAAGCGGCCTGACGGCTTATACCTACGATTCGATCACGTCGAAGCGAGCACCCTCAAATGATTTTGCAGATGTGCGCGTGGTGCCTAATCCCTTCCGACAGATCAGTGGACATCCCGATCCCGGGCAGGCTAAGCGGTTGACATTTGTGAATGTGCCGTCGCAGTGCACTATTCGCATCTACAATCTGGCAGGAGATTTGATTCGCACCATCCAGCACGACGATGGATTCGGCGAAGAAGCCTGGGGATCTACCACGGATAACGATTATATGCTCACGCGGTTTTTCCACAATGTGATGCCTGGGCTTTATATTTATCAGATAACTTCGGAAGTGCCCGGACATGAAGGCGAATCTTCTACGGGCAAATTCGTCGTCATCAAATAACCCTGTTACGGATAATTGGAGGGCAGAATAATGAATCGCCATTTCTACATCTTATGTGCAATATTGGTCGTATTCTTCCTGCCGCACAGGGCCAGCGGGCAGACTACCTACGGCGAACAAGCATTTGGTCTGGGCATTTCGCCAGCGCCTTTTGAACGCGTTGGCATGTCCGGCTGGCAGTTTCTGAAAATTCCGACCAGCGCCCGCATCGCTGCAATGGGTGGTGTTGCTACCGCCATTAGCCACGGCGATGCCAGTTTTGCATTCAACAATCCGGCTTCTACTACAGATGTTGAAGACTTAGATATTTTCGTGGGTAGAATCAACTGGATTGCCGATATCGGATACAATGTGGGCAGTGTTGTCAAAAACCTGGACCAGTGGGGCTATGTGGGGATCAACGCGACCGCTCTGGATTACGGCACCATGTACCGCACAGAAAATATTGAAGTTCTGGATGCTGCGGGCAGGCGCACTGGCAATGTATCCATCAATCTGGACGAAGGCACATTCAGCGGCGGCAATCTCTCCATTGGCCTGACTTATGGCAGGAAAGTGACAGACCGGTTGCAAATCGGTGGCAACCTGCGCTATATGGAAGAACAATTAGACGATGTGCAGGGGGCAAAAACAGCCAACTGGGCACTGGATATCGGCACTGTGTATTACACGGGGATCAAAAGCTTGCGGATTGCAATGGTTGGTCGGAATTTCGGTCCGGATACGCAGTTCTCCCAATACGACGAACGCATCCAGACGCCCCCGGTCAATGTCCGCATGCCTATGTCATTTTCACTGGGTGCAGCCATTGATTTGTTCGAGGATGAAGAAGATCCGCATTTCATGACTCTCGTGGGCGAGTTTGTACACCCGAACGATGGTCGGGAAAAATTGAATTTTGGTGCTGAGTACACTTATAATAATATGGGGATTTTACGGGCTGGATACAGATACAACTACGATGAGGAGGGGTTGACGATTGGGGCGGGTGTTCGGCACAGTACCGGACAACTGGGCTTGCGCGTAGATTACGCGCTCGTGGATTTCGGGCGGTTGGACTATGTGCATCTCGTAACGCTCGGTATTAGCTATAAGTAGAATCGTTCGAGATTTTCAAATATGCAAACGCCAGTGCAGAGTTTTATTGCACTGGCGTTTGTTTTTGTCTAAAGAAAGCCCGTTGATCGGTTGTGATCGACGGGCTTGGTGTGTTGCACTTGAGGCGGCACGCGGTCTGCTCTTTCACAGTCTTAAAACCCAGGCCCCTAAACACTCTATCCCTATCAAAGCAGGGTTGTCATTTGTATGAAAGTTTGCCATATTTCTTTTTGTAAACTATCGTTTTTTATTGACAAGCATTCAGGGCAGGTTTACCGTAAAACGATGCCTCAAGTGATTATGTCTTGAAGAAAGAGACACGCATTGCAAAACAGTTCTGTTCGGGAGAAACTGGAAAGCGAGGATCATTGATATGATTAAAATAGAGGAAGGCCTGACTGTGGATCAAGCCATCGAAATTCAACCTGAAGACGATGACCACACTCAAAAAATAAAGAGCGATTTGCAAAAGATAAGAGCGGAAAAAGCCGCATACGAAACTATGCGAGAGGAACTTGAGCGCGATCATCTTGGCAAGTATGCTGTCGTCCGAGACAAAAAACTCCTCGGAATTTTTAACGATTTCCGTGAAGCATGGATAGCTGCTGCAAAAAAATATGGCGTTGGAGGAGATACACACTATCTAATCCGACGCGTGGGACCAGATCAACCCCCATTCATCTTGCCGTCATCAGTTCAATTTGGAGCTTTCGGTGAATCAAATTGAATGTGGTTTTCCTATTGACACGGCTTTGGTTGAATATGGGCCCTATCTCAATGTGTATATTGGCACTGATACAACTTTTTATCCTGACAGTTCTAATCAGTCAAAAGGTCCATATCGAGCGTTGATTGATACAGGTGCATCACAAAATTGTATTGATAAAATTCTGGCCCAACAAATAGGCTTGACTCCCATTGATGAACAAACAAGTTATGGGGCATCAGGGGCATTCACAGCCACTATATTTTCAGGACAAATTTGCCTTCCTGACCTTCAGTGGGAAATTTATGGCGAAATTGTAGCTGTTGACCTGAAGGCATTTGGTAATTTTGATATTTTGATTGGTCGGACTACTCTTCAGCACTGCATAATGACCTACAATGGACCAACAGGTAGTGTATTGCTTTCTCGCCCTTAGACTTGACCTTATAGAGCTTGGTGTTATACTTGTAATTTTGTAGATTATTAGATAGTTGGCTGGATAAGGATTACAAAAAATTACGGGAACAGATAAAAAAAGACCAAGAACGAGATGCGATGTACAACGTTCAAAACGATCTATAACCAGCAAAAAAGAAGGTCGCGTTTTCCAGAACACGGCCTTTTTTATTGCACTGCGGATATAAATAGGTCACCCATAGAGGACAACCTATTTTTTTAAATTCCATTCATTTTTCGTTTCAAAAAGAAATCTCTATAATAC
>JAGWBW010000051.1:15234-22666 GCA_021295695.1 Candidatus Latescibacterota bacterium | reverse complement strand
GCGAGAAGTGGTTGTTAGCTTTGTCGCGCATTACAACCACAAGAGATACCACGCCAGCATCGGGTATATCGCACCTGTTAATAAACTGTGTGGCCGAGAACAGATTATTTTTCGAGAACGAAAACGCAAGTTGGCGCAGGCAAAATGCTTGCGTGCTCAACTCAGAGCCGTCAAACCCATTGCCCATTTGTAGCTTAACTGCAACACTCAAAATTCCACTTTACTTTGAACCATTACAAAATATGGTGTGGGCAGGAAGAACAGGATAAAAAGCAATTGTACCCGAAACCCGGATTAGAACATACTCAAAACCAACCCCACATTCACAGTCGCGTATTTCCGGGTCGCTGAATCTCCCAAACAATCTTTATCAAACACGGAATTGAACTTAACACCTGCCTGGAAACCGTACTTGGGAGACTCCAGAGGCTGGTATCTAACACCGACACCCAGATATGCAAAATTCCTGGCACCATCAAGAGAGTATCCCGCGCCCTGCCTGCCCACCCCAACAGAAACATATTGCGGAATGGGACACGCCGCATTGAAAAATTGCGTCACAGAAACAGAACCAGCCCACGTCGTCGTATCCAATCCGGGAGCCATCCCAACATCCACACCAATATTAGTCGCATTATTCAACCAATAGGCTCCTTGAATACCCCCACTCAAGTTCGACATATCTCCCAGATAGGTCCCCGTTCCCGTATAATCAAAAACCACTGGACGTGCAACACCTATATAGGGTACAACATCAACCACGCCTGCCCTCTCGAACCGGATATCTCTGGCTGAAGAAACCGAAACATCGGCCATCACACTCACAACGACAAATAACAGCAATAAACTGGCGAAGAACCCCTGTTTTATACCCACGACCTTCCTCCTTAAAAAAGTTAGAGGTAACTCAAGTTACCCTAAGAGACTGTTTTAAAACTCATTCTGCCCCTTCTCGGCGATGCGCTATTGCCCTGTCATTCTGAGCGTAGCGAAGTCGAAGGAGCGGGGTACAAAGGTGGAAAAGATGCTTCGGCTACGCTCAGCATGACAAAACGCCGGACATGCGTAACATCAGGTATTAATTTTAAAACATTCTAAGAAATTTGGTCTATAAAATAAATCTATATGCATCTTAGGTCAATATATATCTCAGAAGAAAGACAGAGAAGACAGACCTATGTATATGCCAATTGCAATTAAGCACTTCTTTATATATATTTTTTAGCTTCACGATTAAACTATGAAGACCCGCTATATCAATTGAAGGAGGTTGCGTTTTGAAGTCCAGTTACGTAAATAAAGACCTCGAAGAGACCAGACGGCTACTTACGCTGGTGCGGGAGGGTGGAAAGCGGGGCAAAAAGGCGCGTAAGAAACTGGAAGCCAAAGGCATCAGATATTATACATCCGAAGAAGCCGAGAGTCTCGGTATTGAGTAATAAAAGAAAGGCGTGCGAAAGCGGCCTTTTTTTGCTATGAATGACTCTGGAATCATCCTTATAGGCGGCGAAAGCAGGCGAATGGGCAAACCGAAGTACAGCTTGCCTTTTGGAAGTGAAACCCTGCTCCAGCGAAGTGTCAGAATTCTGAGGGACGCTGTTTGTCCAATTGTAATTGTGGGCGCGCCCGACCAGGATTTGCCCGCCATACCCAATGTGTTATCTATATATGACCCCGTTGCCGGGCAAGGTCCGCTAATGGGGCTGATGGTGGGACTAAAACATGTCGAAGGTGTTTCCGAATGGGCGATGGGGACGGGTTGCGACATGCCATTTATCAGTAATGAATTGGTCCAATGCCTCAAATCGCACAAGACAACAGAGGCAGAGATCGTCATGCCTCGGATAGATGGGCAGTATTATCCTTTGTGCGCGCTTTATCGAACTGCTATCTGGCGAAAGGCCAAATTGCTACTCGAAAAAGGAGAACGGCGGCTTTTGACATTGGTCAATGTCTGCCGCGTTCAGATTGTTGAACAAGAGGCACTCATACAGGTTGATCCCGACCTGCGTTTTTTAATGAATATCAATACGCCTCAATCTTATCAGTGTGCCCTTGAGTTTTTACAGCGATGAGATTGGGTGGCGCTATCCACTGTTGACGATATTCTTTTTTCCCATATATTGCCACGTATCCATTTACTTATCACTAAGGAGTTATCACGATGGCTATTGAAGACAAAACCCTGCTGACCGAAGATGAGATTCGCGCAGAGGCTGCCGATCTCGAAGGATGGGAATATTTGGAAGACACAAAAGAATTGCAGCGCGTTTGGCATTTTGAAAAATTTGTGCCAACTATGGCTTTTGTACGCAGGCTGACAGAGATTATGGATGAAAATAATCACCATTCGGATATCAGCCTCAACAGCCGAACAAAAACCCTCACAGTCACAGTGACGACCCATAGTGAAAATGCCGTCACCCGTGCAGATCTCGATTTTGCCGGAGCAGTAAATCAGGGCTAATTGTGCTATATAGTCAGGATGAGATGGTAAAAGCTGCACGCGAAATATAACATCAGTAAAGCCAAAAACTAATATATGGAGATGGGATGAAGGTGAATGTCAATATTCAGCCTGGCGATCTGAGAGTCAGGCTGAATCGTTTTTTTGGACTGGCTGCACAGAAAATTCGCAATATCGATTCGACGTGGGATCCAGACCGGGGCACACCGGTATTTACAGAAAGTGGTAAATACACCACCCGCGGATGGACCGAGTGGACGCAGGGATTTCAATTTGGATGCGCCATTTTGGGATATGAAATTACGCGAGAGGAAGACCTGTTGCAGATTGGACGCAAGGGTACGCTTGATCGCATGGCATCCCATGTAACGCATATTGGCGTACACGATCACGGGTTTAACAATGTATCGACTTATGGCAATTTGCGGCGGTTGATGCGAGAAGGTATAATTCCAGAAAATGAGTGGGAGCAGCACTTTTACGAACTCGCTCTTAAGGCATCTGGCGCTGTTCAGGCTGCTCGCTGGACGACCATCGGCGATGGCAAAGGGTATATTCATTCGTTTAATGGGCCGCATTCCCTGTTTTCAGATACGATCAGATCGTGCCGCGCATTGGCTATGGCGCATGATCTCGGTCACGTTTTGATGGGGGAGAATGACCGCGCAATTTCGCTGCTCGAGCGCCTGATCCATCACGCCGAGACATCCGCGCAGTTCAATGTGTATTACGGCGAGGGGCGCGACCAGTACGATGTGCGGGGGCGGGTTGTACACGAGTCCATTTTTAATGTTAACGACGGCAATTACCGCTGCCCGAGCACGCAACAGGGTTATTCGCCATTTTCAACATGGACCCGGGGGTTGGCCTGGATTGTGACTGGCTATGCTGAATTGCTCGAATATGTGGCGCACCTTTCGGATGACGCGCTCGATATTTATGGTGGTAGAGATGCGATCAATGGCTGGATGCTCAAGGCCGCTTGTGCAACAGCCGATTATTATATTGACAGTATCACGTCTGCCGATGGTATTCCATTTTGGGATGCAGGCGCGCCGGGCTTGATTGAAGACTATGGGGATAAAATATCGGACCCTTACAATGACTGTGAACCCGTGGATAGTTCTGCTGCTGCTATTGCAGCGCAAGGGCTTTACCGTTTGGGCAAATATCTGAACAATGCGCGTTATCGGCAGGCTGCATTAACCGTGGCCCATACGCTATTTGGTGCGCCCTATTTGTCCGAGGATGAAGGACATCAAGGGCTTATTCTGCATTCTATTTATCACAATCCCAATGGGTGGGACTATGTGCCCAGTGGACAAAAAGTAGCATGCGGCGAGTCTTCTATGTGGGGAGATTACCACGCGATGGAATTGGCGGTTTTACTCCAGCGAGAGATGAATAACGCGCCATATCTGACGTTTTTTGATCAATAGGAGTGGGTGGAAAATGTGGCGAATGCTGAACAAAAGCACGCCAGCACATGCCTGGATAATCGGCCTTGTGTTCGTTGGATTCGCGTCTCAAAGTGAAGCCGATTCCTTCGATTATGCACCGCTCAACCGCGTGCTCGGGCGGGTTGTGAATACACAGGGGGGCGTGGATTACGAGGCCGTAAAAACAGATACGGATTTGCAGGCTTTTGTGGATCAACTCGCGCAGATCAGTCCCGATACACATCCCGCGCTTTTTTCCACTCCAGCGGACAGCCTTGCCTTTTGGATCAATGCGTACAACGCCTGTGTACTTACAGGGGTCTCCAAAGCCTATCCCGTTTCTTCCGTTACCGAAATCGCGCCGCTTTTTGGTTTTTTTAAGAAATATCGATTTGTCGTTGGCGGGCGCAGGGTCACATTGGATCACATCGAGCACGAGATTATTCGCAAGCAGTTTGCCGATCCGCGCATTCACGCGGCAATCAATTGCGCAGCAGTGAGTTGCCCACGTCTGCTAAACGAAGCATTTACACCTGGCAAACTGGATGATCAGCTCAATCTGGTTATGCGAGATATGATTCGCAACCCAATGCACGTTCAGATCAATCGAGAGACGAAGGTTGTGAGCCTATCTGCAATTTTTGATTGGTTTGCCCCTGATTTCACATCTTATGTGCAAGCGCGCGAGGCAGGCGAGACCGTGTTGGATTATGTCTCTCTTTTTTTATCGAAAGACGATACCCTGTATTTACAAAACCACCCCGATCTTCAAATTGTATTTTTAGATTACGATTGGTCTCTGAATAGCCAGTAATAATGAGCAATATGTTCAATATCTCAGATATGCAAGTGTCTTTGGGTGGATTCCAATCCGCTGTTGACCGCGCTTTGCTAACATGGTCAGAAAATGGCAATACAGAACGGCTGTGGCGCGGCGATGCCACACTCTGGTCGGGGGCTGATGAGGCCAACTGGCTGGGATGGCTTAATATCGCGCCTCAAATACGCGATCACGCAGACGACCTATGCGCTTTTGCACAGCAGGTGCGCGATAGGGGGATAACGGATATTCTGCTTCTGGGAATGGGCGGTAGTAGTTTGTGTCCCGAAGTGCTGGCGATGACTTTTGGCGGACGGACGGGTTGGCCCAGGTTGCATGTGCTGGATTCTACTATTCCCGCGCAGGTACAGCGGTTCGCCAATGCCATAAATTTGGAGACAACCCTTTGCGTTGTGGCCAGCAAATCTGGAACGACAACCGAACCCCACGCATTTTGCGAGTTCTTCTGGGCAAAAATGCAGGGCACTATTGGCGATGCGGCGGGTCAGCATTTTATTGCCATTACGGATCCTGGCTCTGATCTGGAAATACTTGCCAGAGAACGGCACTTTTTATCTATTTTTTACGGTTTGCCAGAAATTGGTGGCAGATTTTCCGCGCTCTCAAATTTTGGGATGGTGCCCGCGGCGTTGATCGGTATTGATGTGCGAGAATTTTTAGAACGCGCAGTGACGATGGGGAAGCGATGCCAAATATCGGATAACCAGAATCCCGGTCTTTTTCTGGGCCTTATTTTGGGTGAGTTGGCAAAAGCAGGACGAGATAAAGTGACGCTTGTCACCTCTCCCAAATTGTGGGATTTGGGGGCATGGCTGGAGCAACTTTTAGCCGAAAGCACGGGAAAAAATGGCAGGGGTCTCATACCTGTTGATTTAGAAGAGATTGCCGCGCCCGATAGGTATGGCGAGGATCGGGCATTTGTCTATATTCGTCTGAGTAGCGATGCAGAAGCTGAACAGGATGCAGGCATAGAAAACCTGCGTATGGCTAATTACCCAGTTATTCAACTCGATGTGGCAGAACCATTAGACCTGGGAGCAGAGTTTTTCCGATGGGAATACGCAACCGCGGTTGCTGGCGCAGTTTTGAATATCAATCCCTTTGATCAGCCCAATGTGCAGGAGAGCAAAGATTTTACGGCGCAATTGACGCAGGCTTATGAAAAAGAGGGAACATTACCAGGACAAACGCCGTTTTTTATTCATGATGACGTTGTGGTTTACGCCGATGCTGCTAACTCGGGAAATGTCGAAGATCTCGACAGTTGTATTGCTGGGCTGTTTAATCAGATTCGAGCGGGCGACTATGTCGCATTGTGCGCTTATCTCGACATGAATGAAGACATTATCGATATTTTACAGGCTCTGAGACATCGGATAAGAAATGTATATCAGGTGGCTACCACATTGGGCTTTGGTCCTCGATTCTTGCATTCTACAGGGCAATTGCACAAAGGGGGACCGAACAATGTGGTGGTTGTGCAGTTGACCAGCGATGATAAAACAGATGTAGAGATCCCTGGACGGGCGTTCTCTTTTGGCGTGCTCAAACAAGCACAGGCTCTGGGCGATGCCCGCGCGCTTTCGAATAAAAAAAGACGGGCGATTCGCATTCATTTTAAGAAAGATATAATTGCTGGCATACATCGGGTGAAGCAGGCGGTTAAAGAGGATTGAATATGGCACTGGCAGCAATGGATTTGATGCAAATTGCGAGCGATGAGCACAAGACGGATTTTGCGAGCAAACTTCACGATGAGCAATTGGAACTCACGCGCAACCGATTGGATATTTTGCAGGTCAATGTCGGCAAGTTGTGCAATCAAGCGTGTCATCACTGTCATGTGGATGCCAGCCCGATCCGCACAGAGATCATGACCCGAGAGACAATTGATCATATTCTATCATTTTTGGTAACATCTGATATTCAGACGGTTGACATAACAGGTGGCGCACCAGAGTTAATTCCAGATTTTCGCTATTTTGTCGAACAAATACGCGAGCAGGGTCGTCGCGTGATGGTGCGCTGCAATTTAACCGTGATCTTTGAACTCGGACAAGAAGACTTGCCTGAATTTTATCGCAAGCACGAAGTTGAATTGGTGTGTTCTCTGCCGTGTTATCTCGAAGAAAATGTGGATGAACAACGCGGGCGCGGTGTTTTTACCAAAAGCATACGGGCATTGCAGATTCTCAATGAAATTGGATATGGGCGTCCTGGCACGGGATTGGAACTCGATCTGGTCTATAATCCTATCGGCGCGTCTTTACCACCTCCGCAGGCCGAACTCGAAGCCGATTATAAAGAAGAGCTAAGAGCACGTTACAACATCGATTTTAACAAGCTCTACACCATTACCAATATGCCCATCAGCCGGTTTGAGGAATTTCTCAAACGCCGGGGTATTTACGATAGCTATATGCAGACTTTACAGGATAATTTTAATCCACATACGATCGATAATTTGATGTGTCGCTCGCTGATTAGCGTGGGATGGCAGGGTGAGGTTTACGATTGCGATTTTAATCAAATGCTCGATATGCATTCTTTTGGGCGCGAGGTCAAACTCTGGGAACTGACCGTTGAAGACCTGATCGGATGCAATGTGCGGGTGCGAGACCACTGCTTTGGATGTACTGCAGGTGCGGGAAGCAGTTGTGGGGGAGAGCTTGTTTAGAAGTGTGA
>JAGWBW010000051.1:0-15218 GCA_021295695.1 Candidatus Latescibacterota bacterium | reverse complement strand
GGCACCGAGATAGGTGCCTTTTTATTTTACATTTATTGCTATGCGCTGTGTCTGTGGTGACAGGCATCGCGTGCTGTCGCATGCTTGATATGTGAGCATTAGAGAGAGGTTTTGCGGTCGGGTTTTGAATGATAGAGTAAGGGGGATATTGAGGCTGTCGGTATAAACGGCAATGGCAAGCTCGGCAAAGGGGAATTGTAAGTCTTCGGCTGGTGGATAGTCGATTTGGGCAATTTCAGCACTGTCCGTGTCCAGTGTGAGGCGCGTGGGAATGAGGTAATCATCAGTGGGATTGGATGATTGGATGTGCCATCCCGAAACGATATTCAGGCGCACGTTCACTTTGATGGTGTTCGCGCTATCAGAAGGCAAGGCTGTTGCGGATGCAGTAACGAGGCTATCGGGTGCAAGGATGGGAGACGATGCCATCATATTACCGTGAATAAAGTGCAGGAAAGCACCCGGCGTATTCTCTGCGAGAAGGGCGAAGCTGTTGGTGAGCGCGAGGGCGCGTTGGGCATAAAGGGGATTTTGTGTCAATGCCCGAAGTTTCCACAAAACGTGCAGGGCAACGGCATTGCCAGAGGGCAGGGCGCTGTCATAAGAGCTTCTGGTGCGTACAATCATCTCATTTTGATTCCGCGTGAGAAAATATCCGCCATTCTGCGTATCCCAAAATGCGGTGTGCATCTGTTCTGCGAGCGATATGGCGTCCTGGAGATAGCGCGCAGAATGCGTTGCGCGATAGAGGTGGAGGAGGCCGTTGGTCAAAAAGGCATAATCTTCCTGGTAGGCTTCGCCTTTGCGCTGTCCCTCGCGATAGATGCGATACAGGTCGCCATCTGCATTGCGGAGGTTGTTGTGAACAAAATCGGCCGCCTTTTGTGCGGCCACCAGGTACTCGGGTTGGGCGAGGACCTCGTAGGCGCGGGCATACGCGCCAATCATGAGACCATTCCATGCTGTGATAATTTTGTCGTCGAGGAGAGGGCGTTGGCGTTGGCTGCGAGCGTTAAGGAGTTTTTCTTTTAGTGGGGATAGACGCGCGTGCAGGGTTGTGGCGTCGTTTTGATGGTAGGCTGATAGCGCGCTGTCTGTATCGGTTTTATAAATGACGCCGGCCGAGCCTTCGGGCATGGGCGCGAGCGCGTAACACGAGAGGAAGAAGTCGGCATCTTTTTTTAGTATCTGGCGAATGTCTTGCTCTGTCCAGGTATAATACGCACCCTCTTCTGCTTCGGTTTCTGCGTCGAGAGCAGAGTAAAATCCGCCCTGGGAGTCTGTCATTTCGCGCGATACAAACCCCATAATCTCCTCTGCTGCAACGCGATAGGCTTTTTTATTGGTGATCTGGTACGCATTGAGAAAGTTGTGGGTGAGGAGAGCCTGGTTGTAGAGCATTTTTTCAAAGTGCGGCACGCGCCATTGTGCATCTGTTGCATAGCGATGAAAACCACCGGCGAGGTGATCGCGGATACCACCCAGTGCCATGTGATTTAGCGTTTGCTCGACTATTGCGAGATATTTTGCCTGAGGATTTTGTCGATAAGCCGCCAGCAACAGGTTGATCGCGTGATCGGGCGGAAATTTTGGAGCTGTCCCCAGTCCGCCGCTGATGGAATCAAATCGCGCTTCTATGTGGTCGATCGCTCTGGCAAGCAGGTCTCCTTCCACTTTCTCTGAAGGAGTGTGTGTCGTGTGAATGCGCGCGATAGATTGCGATATCTGCTCGGCCTGTTTTTCGAGTTCCTGTCTCTTTTCCTGCCACGCCACATGAAGTGCCTGAATCACGCGCGGAAAGCCCGGACGCCCATGTGAATCTTCGGGAGGAAAATACGTGCCGGCAAAAAAGGGTTTGAGATCTGGGGTGAGAAAAACAGAATTGGGCCATCCGCCGTGCCCGGTCATGAGTTGGGTAGCCGTCATGTAAATTTCGTCGATATCCGGGCGTTCTTCTCGGTCAACCTTGATGTTTACAAAAAACTGATTCATTAAGTGGGCAATATCCGGATCTGAAAAGACCAGCCGTTCCATGACATGGCACCAATAGCAACTCGAATATCCCACGGACAGAAAGATCGGTTTGTCCTCGCGGCGCGCTTTTGCGAGTGCTTCTTCTCCCCAGGGATACCAGTCAACGGGATTGTGTGCATGAAGGCGCAAATAAGGGCTGAGTTCTTCGCTGAGGCGATTTTGATGCGCGGAGGGGATAGAAGGACTTTCTGACGAATAAACACCCCACCAATAACCCGCAGCAATGGCGAGGATGAGGATGGGGATGAATAGGAGGCGTTTGGCGATTGCCATATCATCAGCCCCTCAAGTAGCAAACGCGCGTTTGAGTTTGGCGACGGCTGTTAAAATATTGTCCATGTCTTCCCGTTCGCCCAGCAGCATGTTTTGCAAGAACCAGACACTGGAAGCGCATATTGCTTCCACATGGGGACACGGCAAACGGCGAATCAGGTGTGGGTGTCGCTCCATCACGGTTTTGAGACCGCCTTCATCGGTTAAAGGCCGCTGATAGCCAGGTGTGCAGGAAATGCCTTCGGCCTGCAAAGCCGCGATAAATTCATCGCGTGTTTTTCCGCCAAATGCCTCGCTATTGTAGCGCATCATATACAGGTGATAGCCGTGTTGGGTGACCCAGGGGTGCCATCGCGGCGGTTCTAATCCGCCAATCTCGTCCAGGCCCTTGCTGAGATAAGCCGCATTTTTATTGCGCAAATCGATTTGTGTTTCGAGTTTGGGCAGTCGTTGTAATAAAATGCCAGCAAGATATTCAGAGGTGCGATAATTCCAACCCAGGCGGGGATATTCCCATCGCTCGCCCCCGGGCCGTCGCCCCACATCGCGGAATGCCCAGGCACGGTCTCTGAGGTCTCGATCATTGGTGAGAAGACAGCCGCCTTCGCCCGAGGTCAAATTCTTGCTCGACTGAAAGCTAAAGGCCCCCACATGGCCCAGAGATCCCACTTTGTGACCTTTGTGCTCGGCTCCGTGTGCCTGTGCGCAGTCTTCGATGACTTTGAGGTTGTGCTTGCTCGCAATCTCATTGAGCGCATCCATATCTGCCGGGTGCCCGCCGAGGTGAACGGGCAGGATCGCGACGGTCTGATCTGTGATGGCGGCTTCGGTTGCTTCGGGCGACATGGTGAAACTCACCGGATCAATATCGACCAGAGCAAGAGAGCACCGCACCGATAGGGGCGCGCTTGCTGTGGCAATGAAGGTGTAGTTGGGAATGATAACTTCGCCGCCATCAACCATGCCATCGAGGTCGAGCGCGGCAGATAATCCAGCTGCAATAGATGTGGTTCCGCTGGGCATCATCACGCCATAAGCCGCATCGCAATAGGCGGCAAATGCCTGTCCAAAGCGATGTCCCACAGGTGCGGGGAGACCTTCGGTTTGACCGAGATAGACTTCCTTGAGGATGGGAACGATTTCTTCTTCCCATTCCCGTTCTGTATTATCTGGCCATGTCGGCCACGGCGATGCTTCGGTATCGCGCACGGGAACACCACCATCTATTGCGAGTGTTTCTGACATGTAAAGCTCCTTGTTGGACATTGGAAACAACGCGCCTTGACCCGTAGTCAGGCGGGATGTATATTTAATTTGTCACGCGATGTCAAGGTACGATTTACAGACTGATTGTCAAGTTATCAAGAGAGGATGATTGACGATGAATCTTGCGGGAATGTTGATGCAAAAAATTGAGGGTGAAGTGCGGTTTGATAAGATGTCGCGCATTCTTTATAGCACCGATGCAAGCATGTATCAAATTGAGCCTGTTGGCGTTGTTTTGCCCAAACACAAGCAGGATGTTTTGCATGTCATAAATCTCGCCGATGAACACGAGACACCGCTCATTCCCCGAGGTGGTGGCACCGGGCTTGCCGGTGGTGTGGTGGGCAATGGGATTGTGATGGATATGTCGAAATATATGAATCGCATTCTCGACTTCAATGCCGATGAAGGTTGGGTCAGGGTCGAGCCTGGCGTGGTGCTCGATGAACTCAATGCATTTCTCAAACCACACGGATTGCAATTTGCGCCCGATGTGGCGACCAGCAGCCGCGCGACAATCGGGGGCATGGTGGCCAATAATTCTGCGGGCGCGCATTCGGTTATTTACGGCAAGACCATAGATCATGTTTTAGAACTCGATTTGATCTTGTCCGATGGTACAGAAATAACAGTAGGGGAGTTAGACGAGCCTGCTGTGCAACAAAAATGTGAGCAACAAGACCTCGAAGGCCAGGCGTATCGGGAGATAATCCGCATAGCTCGGGAGAATGCGGAAGAAATCGAGCGGCGATATCCCAAAATTTTGCGGCGGGTCGGCGGATATAATCTCGACGAATTTATCAAAAAGCAACCGTTCAATCTCGCTCGTATGGTCATTGGGTCTGAGGGGACTCTGGCGACAGTTGTCGAGGCAAAGCTCAAGGCAATTCCACTGCCTCGGGCAAAGGTGCTGGGCATTGTTCAATTTAACGACCTGATTGCGTCTATGAAGGCCGTCGCGCCGATTTTGGAAACGGATCCAGCCGCGGTAGAACTGATCGATAAGATGATTCTGGATCAGACCAAAGGGTCTATGGAACTGTCCAGGATGCGTTCGTGGGTAAAGGGGGATCCAGAGGCTGTGCTGGCTGTTGAATACTACGGCGATTCAGAGGAGGAGTTGGTTTCTAAGCTGGAAGAACTCGAGATAGTTTTGGGCAATCAGAATCTCGAATATACTTTTTCTCGCGCTATTTCCGATGCCGAGCAGGCCAATGTTTGGAATGTGCGCAAGGCGGGGCTGGGTTTGCTCATGGGCGTAAAGGGCGATTCTAAACCCGTTGCTTTTGTCGAAGACGCCGCTGTTCCGCCAGAAAGGCTGCCCGATTATATTTCCGAGTTTGGAGCGCTGGTGAAATCGCTCAACACGCGGGCGGGTTATTATGCACATGCCAGCGTGGGTTTGCTGCACGTTAGGCCGATGGTCGATCTCAAGGATGCCGGCGAGATCGCAAAAATGCGATTTATCGCCGAATCCGTGCGAGACCTGGTGATGAAATACGGCGGTGCCGTAAGCGGAGAACACGGCGATGGCCTGGTTCGGAGTTGTTGGAACGAAACGTTTTTTGGCACAACACTTTACGGAGCTTTTCGAGAGGTCAAGCGCGCTTTTGATCCCAAAGGATTGATGAATCCCGGCAAAATTGTCGATGCGCCGATGATGACCGAAAATTTGCGTTATGGGGCAGATTATCACGCGCACGAGATAAATACCCACTTCGATTTTTCCGCTGATGGGGGATTTCACCGCGCCATTGAAATGTGCAATGGCGTGGGCGAGTGCCGCAAAAAGCTGGTGGGCACGATGTGTCCGTCTTATATGGCGACCCTGGAAGAAGAACATTCGACCCGGGGACGGGCAAACGCGCTTCGAGCGGCGATTTCGGGGCGGTGGGAAGGCGGGCTTACGGATCATCGCATCAACGATGTGCTCGCGCTCTGTCTGGAGTGTAAGGCCTGTAAAGCCGAGTGTCCGTCCAATGTGGATATGGCTAAAATTAAGTATGAATTTAAGGCGCATTATTACGCCAAACACGGGCGACCGTTGCGATCTTTTTTATTTGGCAATGTGGAATTGATGGGCAAACTCGGATGTCTCGTCGCCCCCCTTGCCAATCGTTTGTCCAGGACGGGTATTTCAAAGTGGATGATGAAACGTCTTGGGATCGCGCCTGCGCGGTCCCTGCCGCCATTTGCGCGTCAGACTTTTACACACTGGTTCGCCGGTCGCAACGCGCCTTCAAAAAATAAACGCGTCGTGTTTTTTGCCGATACGTACATGACCTACAATTATCCCGAGATTGGCAAGGCTGCCACGGCTTTGTTTGAAGCAGCGGGCTATGAAGTGATTTTGGCGGTGAAGCGATGTTGTGGCCGCCCGATGCTTTCGAGTGGTTATATTGATCGCGTAAAAGAAAACGCCCTGTTTAATATTGAGAATCTCTATCAATATACCGAACAGGGATATCCCATTGTGGGCTTTGAACCGTCGTGTGTTTCGATGTTTACGGATGAATACTGCGATTTAATTGACGATCCGCGCGTGCGTGCCGTAGCCGACAATATTTATACTTTTGAAGCGTTTGTACAGACGTTTTCTGAAAAAGGCGAATTTGCCGTGCCATTTACCGACTTAAAAAAAGACATCTTGCTCCACGGCCACTGCCATCAGAAAGCCCTGTGGGGTATGGGGCCGTCTGAGGCCACGTTGGGATTGCCCGAGGGTTTTCGCGTGACGCCCATTCAATCGGGTTGTTGCGGCATGGCGGGTTCTTTCGGCTATGAAGCCGAGCACTACGACGTATCGCTCAAAGTGGGCGAGTCGCGGCTACTTCAGGTGGTTCGCGATGCAGATGGCACAACTGATATTGCCGCAGCGGGTTTGTCGTGCAGGCAACAGATAGCACACGCCACAGGGCGCACTGCCCGTCATCCCGCCGAGGTATTGGCCGATGCCCTGGATAAGGGCGATGGGTAATATCAAGCGCGTTCGCGTGACAATCAGCGGACGGGTTCAGGGCGTTGGGTTCCGCTATTTCACACAACGAGAAGGCGAGCGCCTCGGGCTGGTCGGATGGGTAAAAAATTTGTCCAATGGCGATGTTGAGGCTGAAGCAGAGGGTGATGAAGCGCAAGTTGATGCATTTGTAGAAGCGATGAGACGAGGACCTCCTGTATCTCGCGTCCTGGATTGTCAGATCAATGAGATCCCAGCGAACCACAGGGATGTTGCGTTTGACATAACGTTTTTTTAGTAAATTTTAAGGGAGAAGATAGTGGATTTAACGGATTTTATTCGCGAGGTGCCGGACTTTCCCAAAGCGGGTATCTTGTTCAAAGATATTACGACTCTGATTGCCGATGCGGAGGCTCTTCGCGCGACAATAGAACAATTGGCACAACCCTATCGCAATGGGGAAGTCGATCTCGTTGTGGGAATCGAGTCGCGTGGCTTTATTTTTGGAACTGCACTCGCGCTTGAACTCGGCGTGGGCTTTGTGCCGATCCGCAAACCCGGCAAGCTACCAGCAGACGCAATTTCTGCGGAATATGAATTGGAATACGGAACAGATAAGATTGAGATACACACAGATGCAATCGCCGGGGGACAGAGGGTCGCTATCGTGGATGATTTGCTGGCAACGGGTGGCACAATGGCCGCCGCGTGTCAGCTCGTATCCAAACTCAAAGGGGAAATTGTCGGTATCTCTTTTGTTATTGAATTGGACTATTTAAGCGGACGTGAAAAACTTGGGGATTGGCCCATTCACACGCTGATTCATTATTGATAATGTGCCCCTGTAGCTCAGAGGATAGAGTAGCGGATTCCTAATCCGTTGGCCGCAGGTTCGAGTCCTGCCAGGGGCACTTTTGTTCTGTTATGTGAAGATACAAAAGGCGAAATCCATACGTTCATTGCATCCAGAGATTTCACACAGAAATTCATAGACAAACTCAGCCGTGACTATAACGGCCAGATCAAATTAAACGTTAAAAAAACCGGCTCCAAATTTTACCTGACCATACCGGGAAGTCACGATGAGTCGATTGTAAATCTGAAGGATCAATTTGAGAATATCTAAGGAGTCAGAAAATGGAACAGGAATTTCACGAGCGTGTCGTAAAAATAGAGCCTCCAAAACGTCACTTCGTATTTCTGATTGCACCTGACGGTTCTATGCTCGGCCTTGATGAAAGTAGCGAACTCGCCTTGCACGACGAAGCCGACGATCGCGTGATCTGGGATCGCACACCAGAAGGCATAAAGCACGTAGCAACCGGTAAAGATGTATCCACCGATATCGATGAGGATGTCTGCACATTGTCTGTCGGTTCAGACGAGATGACCTTCACTACCTACCACGGCTCTGAAAAATTGCCGTCTGAATACCTCGAACACTTAAAGCGCGAAGGGTGGGTCTGTCTGACCTGTATTCTGCCACCAGACATTTTAGAAGATATGGAACGCGTCGCCGGTACAGATCGTTACGAACACTTGGAAATGAACACCGACATACCCAGGATCTGTCAGAGTGTCTCTGTTGCCAGAGCAACCATTGAGCCCATCTCCATTTGGTTGGCCAGGCAGTATATGGGATCCCACGATTTACACCTCTCGCATCCACCCGGTTTTAGAATCGAGTACCCGGATGATGGCAAAAGAAAACTGGGCGGTTGGCACTCTGATTTTCCCTATTCGGCGTCAACCGGTGGCAATGAGCCTCCCGACAGAAAGGGACCCATTAAGGCTATGCAACGCAATGTCTGTGTATCTGACTTTACCAAGATTCGCGGTGCAACAGCATTTAAACTGGGCTCACATCTATCAGACACACCCCCACCACCAGAGTGGAACGATACACAAGCGAGTCGCTTTCCCTATCACGGCCCTGAAGCCGATGTGATAGAAGCGCCCGGTGGTAGCGTCATCCTCTACGATGCCAGGATGTGGCATCGAACAGGCATCAACCGCAGCCAGCAGAAAAGATCTGCAATGCTACAATCGTTCCAAGCACCAGATGTTCTGCCCAAAAACGACACCACAGCCACGTATGAACGCCTCGTGGAGAGTCCCATTTTCAATGAACTAAATGATAGAGAACAGAAGGATATAACAGCACTGCTGACCAACAAGCCAACAATCGCCTGAGGTTATTATACTTCAGGACAAACAATCTAAGGACACGCCATGCAGTAGGAATAAGGAAAATATATGAAAGCCAAACTCGCCATCGTGGGTTGCGGAAACCCAGCGCAAAAATGGCATCTGCCAACCCTGCACATCCTCGCCAAACATGGCGAACTCGATTTTGTCGCGCTCTGCGACATGAATGAGCCGTTGGCAAAACAGACAGGCGAGACCTACGGCGTGCCGTGGTACACCAGCATCGAGGAAATGCTGGACAAACACCCGGACATCATGGCCGTGGATGTCGTCGTCGGCGATCCCTACCATCACGTGCTTGGTAGTACGATTGCAGAACACGGCAAACATGTTATGGTAGAAAAGCCCATGGCACTGACCTTGCCGTGTTGTGACATGATCATCGATGCATGCCGTCGTAACAACGTGTATTTCGAAGTTGCAGAAAATTATTTTCGTATGCCAAAACAGCGCATGATCATCAAACTCATTAAAGAAGGCATTCTGGGTGATATCGTGCGTGTGTACTTCATGGAGCCCAAACGACAGGACCCCTTTGAGCCAACCGTGACACATAAGGGTTTGGGTCGCCCAATCTCAGGCTTTGGTCGCACATCAGGCATGTGCATGGACATGGGCGCACATCGGTTGTCACAGTTGCGTTTGTACGCGCAAAGCGAACCTGTTCAGATTGCGGGAACAGTGAGAAAATACCGCTCAGACCCCAAAAGCATCCACGAAGACTGGGCACATGCGCTTATCGATTTTGAAAGCGGTGCCGTGGGCATCTATGAAACATCACGACTTGGTGAAGCACAAAAGTACTGCCAGATTACCGGCACCCTTGGCAACATTCTCGACAATGACTACTTCGGTCCAGAAATCCCTCTACGCTTGCTGATTGGTGAAGAGACGCAAGACATTCCTGTCGAAACCGTGCGTCGCAATATCGACGGCGTAGATGTACTCCAACGCATCATCGTACACACCGATCCAAAGATCGTTTATGAAAATCCATTCCGCGACTACCCCATCGACGACTGGTGTGTTGGTCACGCTTCCGAAATCATGAGCCTCGCCAACACGGCGTTAAACGACGAGCCTCCCGAATACGGTCTCGGCGGTCGCAAAGACGTTGAAATGGCGATGGCAATTTATGAATCTTCGCTCAACAACATGACCCCCATTAAGTTGCCCATCAAAGACATGACCTCATACGAGCAAATGGTACATGAAGATTATTGCGAAAAATTCAGTCGCCCTATCGACCAGTTCTAACTGCTGAAATCTTAGACAAAAACCCTTTATTCTCGTTGATATACAGGAGTTGTAATGGCCAACCAAAAACCACTGAATTTCATATTTTTTCAGCCCGACGAAATGCGAGCCGAAAGTTTGGGCTGTTACGGTCATCCATTGATCAAAACCCCAAATTACGATCGCCTCGCAGCAGAAGGCGTTCGCTTTGATCAATGCCATGTGCAAAACGCCCAGTGTACGCCTTCCAGAGTTTCGATGATGACGGGGCTTTATCCTCACTGTGCCGGACATCGCTCCATGTGGCATCTGATCAGACCTCACGAACCCCATCTTTTTAAATATCTCCATGAAGCTGGCTACGATATTCACTGGTTTGGCAAAAACGATATGCTCGCGCCCGGAAGTTTGTCCTGCATCAAAGAATATTATGAACATAAAGATGACAAAAGAAAGAACCGCTGGCAAAGTGGCGACAAAGAATTCTATAGCTTTGACTATCTCCCCCTCGACTGCGAAAGAGAAGAGGTTGCCGACTATGTGAAAGTCAAATCGGGAATCGATTTTTTGCGCAATCGCAATGACGATGACAATCCCTTCTTTTTATTTTTGCCACTCCTACAGCCCCATCCAAGCTACACCACCCACCCTGATTTTTACGACATGTATGATCCCAAAGATATACCAGATTTGCGACCTCCAGACCTGGACAAAAAGCCAGATTTCTACACGCTCATCAGAAAGTACCGTCGCCTTGATGAATTGTCAGATGCTTTCTTTCGAAAGCTGAATGCCGCTTATCTCGGCATGATCAGTTTTACCGACTGGCTTTTAGGTGAGCTGATGGCTGTTATGGAGGAGAAGGGCCTTTTTGAAAATACGGTTCTCATTGTTTCATCTGATCACGGTGACTGGGCAGGCGACTATGGCCTCGTTGAAAAATGGCCCAGTGATTACAGCGACACACTGACGCACGTACCGCTATTGGTCAAAGCACCCGGTAACAAAGCAGGTCATGTGGTCGAAGGCCCCGTTGAAATGTTTGACCTCATGCCATCCGTTCTGGAACTGGCAGGTCTTTCACCCACACACACGCATTTCGCCAGATCCTTTGTGTCTCAACTCCATGGAGAAGCAGAAGACAAAGACAGATTGGTATTCGCAGAAGGTGGCTATGAGCCCCAAGAACCGCATGTGTTTGAAGGACGATGGGACTGGTGGAATAATCCCAGGCAGGAAAGCATCTATTTGCCCAAAGGCAAATTGCAACAAGAAGTGCCCGAAAGTGTCTGCCGCACGACCATGATCAGGAGTTTAAATCACAAACTTATTCGACGTACAGGCGGTCAGGACGAATTATACGATCTGGAGAATGATCCCCGAGAGTTAAAAAATTTGATTGATGATCCAGGTATGCAAGAGACAAAATCAGACCTGGAAAGTACCATGCTCGATTGGTTTATGAGGACTTCTGATACGGTTCCTGTGGGCGGAGATCCAAGAGGCTTTCCGCTTGAAAAAATGGATGTGAAAAAATGATGGAATCAAATTTTCGTGGCAAGATAGGCATCTCCTACAAGGATTCAGAGCCAGATTGGCTTTCTCCTCCATCGTCAGACGGCGCTTCAAACGTCCTTGTGGTTCTTCTGGATGATACCGGATTCGGCAATCTGGGTTGCTATGGTTCGACAATCGAAACACCAAACATGGACGCCCTCGCAGCAAACGGGTTGCGGTACAACAATTTTCATGTCACGCCCCTATGTTCCCCGACCCGAGCATCTCTGTTAACCGGCCATAACCACCATGCCGTTGGTATGTCGACGATTGTCGATGGCGGTGATGCTGGGTTTCCCAACCGTCGAAGTCGCGTGAGCCGACACGCGGCAATCCTGTCAGAGATGCTGAGCGAAGAAGGCTTCGCCACCTTTGCCCTGGGCAAATGGCATCTCAACCCCAGTACACAAAACTCAGCTGGTGGATCTCACGAAGAATGGCCATTACAGCGCGGGTTCGATCGCTTCTACGGATTCTTACCCGGTGCAACCGATCAGTTTTATCCAGAACTGACCTATGACAACCACCCTGTATCGCCCCCAAAAACGCCTGAAGAAGGTTATCACCTCACAGAGGATCTGGTAGATCACGCCATCGAGTTTGTCAATGACCTCAAGGCCATGCGTCCCGAAACACCGTTCTTCATGTACTTCGCGCCCGGTGCTATGCATAACCCACATCAAGCGCCAAAAGAATACATCGATAAATACAAAGGTCGTTTTGACGAAGGGTGGGACGTTATCCGTGAGCGCTATTTTCAAAAGCAAACCGAACTTGGGATTATCCCTAACGGCACTCGCCTGCCACCCAGGAATCCTGGCGTACAGTCCTGGGAAACATTGAGCCAGAATGAAAAGAATTTCGTGTGCCGGCTGCAGGAAACATGGGCAGGTTTCCTTGAGCATACGGATGCACAAATCGGACGACTGATCGAACATCTGCGCGCTATTGATCAACTGGATAATACACTCCTGATACTCACCGCCGACAACGGCACCAGCCAAAACGGTGGTCCTTACGGTGTTATGAACATTGGTCCAAGTCCCCTGCGCAATGCCGCAAACAATGGGCAGACCGTAGGCGGGAAAACCGGTCGCGCTTTACCAGAAGAAGATTTCGATGCCATACAAGAAAAACTGGATGACATCGGGAGCCCGCACAGCTACACCGATATCCCCTGGGGTTGGGCTCAGGTGGGCAACACACCCTTGCCATGGTACAAGCAGGATACACATGCGGGCGGTGTACGCGTGCCGATGATCATTCACTATCCCCCAGCTATAAAAGATGCTGGCGGTGTAAGGGGACAGTTCCACTTCGTTTCAGATCTCGCACCAACAATACTTGAAGTACTCAATTTACAACCTCGGTCGTGCTATCGTGGATACGATCAGATGCCTATTACGGGAACGAGCATGGCCTACACTTTTGACGACAGAGATTGCCCTACGCAAAAACCTGTTCAGTATTTTGAAATGATGGGCAACCGTGCGCTCTGGCTCGACGGCTGGATGGCCGTTACCAGACACGACCCAGACGACGATTACAATGATGACGAATGGGAATTGTATTATCTCGATGAAGATTTCTCGCAATCCAATAACCTCGCAAAGACCGAGCCAGATCAACTGAAAAAGCTGATTGAAAGATGGTGGGTAGAAGCCGGACGCTATGGCGTCTTGCCTCTGCGCTCTGGGCTGCCACCGCGCCCCACCACTGCGGAACCCGATTCGCTGACGTATCATTTTGTTCCGCCAATGGCTCGCATTGCATCAAAACAATCGCCCGCACTGGAACAGGGAAACTGGTCATTAACTGCCGAAGTTGAGATCCTGCCAGAAACCGAAGGCGTCATCTATGCCCAGGGAAAATCCCTTGATGGATTTTCTTTATTCATACAGAATGGCACACTGTGCTTTGTGTATAACGCGCTGGGTCAAACAATCTCGGGTCGTTCCACAACGACGCTACCCAATGGTCGTATTACCGTGGGCGCTGCGTTCAAACCAGCCGACGATGGCACAGGAACCATCACTCTCACGGAAGATGGCGAGACAATCGGTTCAATCCAAATTCCAGACGCCACACGCAGGTCAAAGATGCGCGGTGTAGAAGTCGGTCGCAACCGACATTCACCCATCGCGGGCGTTTCACCTTTTGCATTCACTGGCGTTATCCATTTTGTAGATATATGCGTAGAACTTAGGTGAGGAACTAATCAGGGAATGATATAAGGACATTTGGTTTGACTATCACGTGGGATCACTGAGACAAGCAGAAGCAGGCGATCTGTAACCTATGACGAGAAACGAGGATTGAATGATCTATACCATCCGCACATTTCACGTTCACCGCAAAGACTACGCCGAATTTGTTCGTTTTAGCGAAGAACAGATCTGGCCAGCCATCGAAGAAAAAGGAGCGCGTGCACTCGGCCTCTGGGTCGCTGCCATAGGTGGCCCCGAACGCATCTTTCTCATGACGCGATACGACAGCCATGGTCATTGGGAAGAAACCCGAAACTGGGACAATCTCGCCAATGAAGGCAGTGGACGTGCCGCACTCGTACACGAAACCGAATGTATTTCCCTCTTGCCCCTCACGGAAAGACAGCCTGATAGCGACGCCCCCGAAAAAGAGCCTGGCATTTATACTCTGCGCTCATTCAAAGTCGCGCCCACCGACGTTTCGCGTTTTGTCGATTTATCAGAAAATCAGTGGTGGCCCTGGGTCACCCGAGGCGAAGGTGTGCGCCCCATTGGCCAATGGATAACCAAATCAGCACCCGAAGACCGCATCTACATGATGACGCGATACGACAGCCTGTATCATTGGGAAGGCCATCACAGCAATGTCGGCACCATCGCACAACCCGATGATCCCGAAATGGGCAAAGTCTGGAAAATCGGCCAAAAAGCCATTCAAGAGCGCAAAAAAATCACCATCGATACCAACGTCAAAGTTCTGCGTCCCATCACCAGCAGAAGACCATAGCAGGAGACCCCTAATCATAAACATCATTTTTTTGGAGGAGCAACAATGTCAATCGAGCAATTACAAGAAAATGGCCTAACCGGTCCTTTTGAGTTGGCAGACAAATCCCTCGTCAATGCCGTATGTGAGGTCGGGATAGAACTACAAGCACTACAACGCCAGGAAAATATCGTGCGCCAGTTGGCAGGACAAGAACCCCAATTTAGAACGAAGATCGATAGACACATGGAATTCAAGGTGATGAGAGACCTCTGTCTCGATGACAATGTGAAGTCCGTGGTGTCCGAACATTTCGGCAATGATCTTTTTATCTGGGGTAGCGTTTTTCAATTGAAATCTGAAGGCGTGTCAGAAAATATATGGCACCACGATCGCGCATACGAAAACGGTCGCGATCAAGTCAATCTCTATGATACCAGCAACCACTTCACGGTTCTATTTGCGTTGACCGACATTGGGTACGGTGCTGGCCGCATCGAATATGTGAAGGGATCTCATCAACCCATTGATGGATGGAACAGAGATATGCGATTTGTAAAAGAAGTGCCAGAACTCGTCCATGATAGGATCGGCACACTCACAATGGAAAGAGGCCAGTTCACGGTGTTTCATTCTCAAATCATGCATCGCAGTTTGCCTTTTGAGTATGGCGAGCCAAGAATCTCATTGGCTGTAAGACTCGCGAGAAAGGGCA
>JAGWBW010000278.1:724-4561 GCA_021295695.1 Candidatus Latescibacterota bacterium | reverse complement strand
GAGCAGCGTGTACACACCCAGCGCATTGGACTTCATAAACTCCTCGGCACCCATAATGCTCCGATCCACATGGCTCTCTGCAGCAAAATTCACCACCAGATCAACCCGCTGCATCAGGTCATTGACCAACCCGGCATCGCAAATATCCCCCCTCACAAATTCATACCGGGGACTATCCGCAACATCCAGCAAATTGTCCAGATTGCCCGCGTACGTCAGCTTGTCCAAATTGATCACGCAATAATCGCGATACGTATTCAGTACATATCGCACAAAATGGCTACCAATAAACCCGGCACCGCCTGTAATGAGCATGGTCTTCAAATTTTTCTCCGTTTATCTAAATGAGGGGTGTGGATAATTCGCTTGTTGTGGTACAACGACCTATTGGGATGGTTTTTTATGATGGCTTATTTGAGTACACCGCCTCCGTGCCTTTTCGGACGCCCTCCAGCAAGTCTGCGGCGAGGTAATAATCCTCTATATCCTCAAGGCCGCGTTTGATAATCTCCTTGAGAAAGAAATCCTTGCTGCGCGTTGCTCGGCTTCGGGAGCCAGTTGAATAGTACTCGCCATATTGCCATCTCCTCTAAACGCCGTAAGATAGACACGATACCGATCTGGTATCGCCATCATTTCATACACGTCTTCTTGCGGTTGGTTCGATATAAATAAAGATGTCTGCTGCGAAACGGACTCGCGCGCTGTGCCGGATGGCTTATCTGAAGTACTGCGTCGCATCAGTGATTAACAGCACCAATTTTTTCCATCAACTGCTGTCGCACATCCTTTCGATCAACGATCTTTTCCGCGATGATGAACAGCCCTTTGCCATCACTTTCTTGCTCCCAAAGGGCACCAATGGTCCGCTTCTCAGCGGTATCGGCTCCTTCGGCAATATGTGCGCCCTTGTATTCGACGACAAAAAGACGACCATCCTCCAACTGTGCGACGAAGTCCGGATAGAATTTGTCCGTCGCAGTCGGTAGGCAGAACGACGCCGAATGACGCGCGACATTGCGAATCCAGTACTTCACTTCTGCCAGGCTGTCGATGATCTCAGCACACTGCGCCTCCTCGCCATCTTCGACACCATCAAAAGCGGGAACGCGATCTGAACCTAAAAAATGCTTACGCGGCTTCCAGCGTCCGCGATAGCATCGTTGATCCCGGTACATCTCATCCACAAATGTGAAGGCATGGTCGAATGAAACAGAGACTTTAGACCCGGGCGTAAAGAGATACCGTTGATATACACTATCCCGTTCCTCCCGACGAATGTCATTGATCTTTTTTTGAATTGTATTGGCGAGCAGAAATTTACAACGCATAAGCGCGGAGATAGACATGCCGCGTGCCTTGAGCAAGTGATCAACCAGTTCGCGCAACCATTTGAGCAGTTCACTCTGGTGAATATCCATCTGTCGCACCTGCCGGTCAAGCCACAGGACAAGTGCCTCTGGCGTCCAGCCTTCCACGGCAATATCCAGAGCCAATTGCTCATCTTCACTGGCAAACTGATAGGTGACGCGCTTGCCTTCAATGTCAATCTCAAAACTGCGTGCCGTCTCGCGGATCGTGAAATCACCTTCATCCATCTTCGGGGAATAATTGAGCAACGACCAATCGTGGTATTCCATAAAGACGTCCGTATCGGCAAATTCCAGCGTGCCCTGGATATCCGACATCAGACGCGGAACCTCGAATTTCTCCCCTTGTTCAGCAGGTGATATTCTATCCTTGACCTCGACGCGATATTTTGCAACAGCATCAACAAACTCTTTTCTCTCCTGCTCGGGCAAAGTCTCACAAATCGCCTTCTCATTGTCCTCACTGAGCCAACCCGTAACCGCGACCTCAACCTCTCCTTCAGCCGTTTCGCGCACCAGCAACCCATCTTGCCCTACCTCTTCGAGCTTAGACAAAACTTCCGGCGTCGCCGGGGTCTTGTATGTGAACACCGGCTCTGACTCCTGACGCGGACCAAACAAGTCGCCCTGGTCGTCGAACGCACGCTGAACTGGCTCGATATTATCGAGGGCCTCATCTTCCTCAAAACCCATGCCCACCAGTTTATCAGTAAGCCCCTTTGCCGCCTCTCCAAAAGACGGTTCAGACAGAAACGCATACGCCTTGTTGAGATCGGCAACCCCGCGCCGTTTGGCATAAGGCATCCGAAGCACTCGACCGAGAAGTTGCTCCACATCTTTCGCACTTTGAATGCGCGACACAGAGCAGAAAACATAAGCAAATGAGCAGTCCCATCCCTCTTTCAGTGCCTCAACCGTAATGATGTACTCGATGGGGCAAGCGCGGTCAAACAGGTCAATACCATCGAGTTCGCGTTGGTTCCCAGTGGCAATGGCGATCTTGTCTTCGGAAATCTGTTCCACTTCCATCAGATGATCTTTCAATGCCGCGACCGTCACCTCCTGATTTCGTGGCTGTGCCTGGAACAACACAATAGGACGAATATAGTCGGCATCGTCTCTCGCAGTCTCTGCAAGAGAAGCACAAGCGGCAATAGCACCGTTCACAGCATTCTGCCATGTATCGTGCTCGGAAAGCATGATAGGCAACTTAATCATCTCTTCGCGCTTCAATTCCTGCGCCGTGACACTGTGCAAAATATTTGACCTGCGCCGCGGCGTAGCCGTGAACTCAACAATCGCGCACGGATTCACCCGCGCCTGCATCTCCCTCGTCAACCCTGTTACCGCGTTATGCGCCTCATCCACAATCATCAACGGACGGTGAATATGGAGCAAGTTGGCAAAAGAAAATTTGACACCACCCTGTTCCGACTTCTCCAACCCCGGAGCCGTATGCAGGACATTGGAGAAATGCGGCTCCATCTCCTCGTTATGGGCATAAACCTTGCGCCCCTCAGTACTCCTCACCCGCAGCGTTTGAATCGTACCGACCACAATACAGCAATGATCGCGGATATCGTGCGGTCGAATATGTGTGAAATCCGCAATATCGAACACCCGCACCCGACCATCAAAAGCCTCATCCAACACCTGCCGATACGCATGGCGAGCGGTCTTCAATGCCTCAACCGTCTGCTGGCGAATGGTATTCGTCGGCACCAGCCAGAGCACCACGGGATAATCCTTCTCAATCCACGCATTGCGAGCAACCGACACGGCATGTGCAGCGAGAATCGTCTTACCACCACCCGTGGGCAGGCGCAAACAAACATAGGGCACATCAAACAATTCTCTTAACGGCACATAAGCCCCAGCATAACCCCCAAGCCGCATTGCCTGCTCTGGCTCTTGCGTAATAGACTCATACGCATTCTTCGGTCCAGCCATCCGCGCCTCCTCAAAAAAGCGGCGCAGAATAGACAGCGTATCGGTCTGATATTGTTTTAAATTCATAACACATCTGCTTGGTAATGGTTCGGATATTTTTTGAACGGTACATATCATGTACCCTCTCGCCTTTCATCTGTGCCCATCTGCGTCCATCTGCGGATTAAATTCAGGTTGTAAACAAGTGTGCAATACAGCATATTTAATGCACAATACGGTATTTAGGCGTCTGCCAACGCAAATTATCGCTCATTTTTTGGAAAATTACCATTTTTTGGCCTGCCATTTGCTTTGTGTCTGACTGTTGCGTGTATCTCCACGCCCTCACCCCATCAGACGCGAGGCATCTCACATGGCAGATATTGACACCATATCCAAATACCTCATTCAACACTATCCAGATCATTTTGCCCGCTTCGCACTCGCCCGAGATGACGTCGAGGTCATTGAAGTCATCGAAACAGAGCAACCCACGGTCAAAGCACGCCGCAGCGACAGCTTCATTCGCGTGCGAATC
>JAGWBW010000278.1:0-639 GCA_021295695.1 Candidatus Latescibacterota bacterium | reverse complement strand
ACGGTCTGCCGATCTTTTCCAATGTCATTTACCTGCGTCCCAATGCAGGACAGAACGATCCGGGATATTACATCCAGGAATTCCCTATCTACGAAATCGCGATTCGGTATCGCGTAATCAGATTGATCGAAATAGAAGGCCAACCCATCCTGGACGCGGGGTATTCAGGACTGATCCCATTCACGCCATTGATGAAGCCACCTGAAAGGATGGCATCTGATGCGTGGTTACGTCAGTGTATTCACACGGCTCGGACGCGCCCCATAGCTCGGACGCCCAAAGCCGATTATCTCGCTGGCATGGTGGCCTTGAGCGAGTTGGTGTATAATTCTGAAACCATTTCTGCTGTTATTTTTCAGGAGGACATCATGGATATCATCCGCGAATCATCCCTTATCCAATACTTTAAGCAGGAAGGCATTGAAGAAGGCGAAAGAAGAAGCACAACCGAAGCTATACTTGAAGTGCTGGAGATTCGATTTGACCTGAGCGAAGCGCACCCCCTATCCGCCCGCATTGCCGCCATTGACGATTTGCAACATCTCAAGCAGTTGCTCCGTGCGGCGATACAGGTGCCCAATATCGAGGCATTTCAGCGCGTATTAGATACGTGACGTGATTTCCATAAGCCTGACGAGA
>JAGWBW010000277.1:3022-4360 GCA_021295695.1 Candidatus Latescibacterota bacterium | reverse complement strand
GGTGAATCATTGAACAGGTAACTGAGTAAAATATCTCCTGAAGATAGCATAGACATGCTGAACAATTTGCTAAACTTAGTTTCTAATAATTCTCTTCTGGTTTTGCCCTCATCTAATTTAAGACTGATAAATTCGGGATGGTTTATAGTTAGAGACGGGAGAAACTCCTGCGCTGCCAGATCAATTCGCATAACCTTCTTTTCCCAGGGTAGGACAAAGTATATGATTTTCCGCACCTCATCATAAGCAAGCCCTTGGTAACGCTGTAAACCGAAAAATAGTCGTCTGGATTCAGCCTCGCAGACCTTGAACTTGAGAGGTGACACAAAGCACACCGTTGTTATTTTTGTCAACATAAGTATGAATGAGATTGTGATCTTCAGAAACCAACATGCGATTAATAAAGCGCTTCTCTGGCAGTTTCAACTGCCCTACAAATTCACCTTTGAGTGAGAAACGAAGCGTCCGCCCGTTTCCTCCATCGTAAATCAAAATCTGGCCGGTGTTGGGGATAACTGCTGGCGCGACCGGTATCTTGTACTGTCCTACACTATCTCCCCGACTGCCAATAGGCCACTTATAGCTTCCTTCTCTGTCAAAAACTTCAACACTTTTTCTAATGTTATCTAAAATTATGATATAGTCCTCCGCAATCGTCACAGAACCTACTCTCCCGAGTACGGGGCCAGCCTCAGGAAGCTCCAGTGTGATATCACCAACCAATGAGAGATGAGTTCCCTGTGCTTGTGTATCGAGAACGATTACATCTTTCTGGTTTTCAACCGCACTTTTTTCGCAACTCCCAAAGATGAGAAAGAGGAGTGCCAACCACTCCACTGGAACCAATAACTTTTTTTTGTTCATTAATGATAATCCTTACTATTATCGTTGGATCGGTGTTCCCAGCCTGTTTACCGAGAACACCAATCCAAACTTGAGCCTATCGAGTTCGGGGTTGCATACCTTCTTCTTTTACGAGCATATAGACACTACTCTAACCGTTACGTTTCGGTGTTTGGTCCGTATATGTATCGCCCGGTTCACAGATATCCTCGGTAGAGTCAAAGCATTCATACTCGTCGTAAACCCAACTGTCATCCTCGTAGGAAGATACCCAGGACCAGTCACCCTCGTATCCGTAGATACTCGGAGAAGCAATCCGAAATTGCTCTGGCTTAGTCAAAATTTTCATAATATCACCTCCTTTCCTTTTAATTAAATCAAAGTGTGCGTACGCATATTACAACACACCTTACTCGATAGGCTCAAGTAAAACCATTCTCTTAAGCTCATATTCCCAAATGCTTGCGCTCTAAATTGCTGTTGCAACCTACCCCT
>JAGWBW010000277.1:0-2996 GCA_021295695.1 Candidatus Latescibacterota bacterium | reverse complement strand
TCAACACTCCTGCCATACCATATCTCGTTCGTAAATATCAATAAATCAATGTAGATAACGAATCCATCTCAAATTTTTTGGCTATGATTTGAGAATAGGTCACCCCTTTGAGATGATCGTTCAGAAGTGGTTTTTGCAAAGGCAAATGTCTTTGAATCACACCAAAAAAGAGGACTGTATTTTGAGGGCGGTCCTTTGAGGGCAAATGGCAATGCGTTATGATATTTTTTTTGTTCACAACAAAAATAGCCGGGGTACGACGGGTAAGTAATTCATTTTGGAATAGCATGTTCTCAGTATCCGGAAGCAATTCATAATGGAGATTAAAACTTCTTTTGTATCTTTTCAAAACACCAGCAGGAGCATTGGCAAAAGCGTAAATTGGAAAGCGTTTTTCGGGATCCTGATTTTGATACACATGCTCCAGTAATTTTATCTGGGTGATTAAACAGGGCTGACAGTCTCGCGGCTTGAAGACCAGAACCAGTCCTTTTCGTGTTTTAGAAAAGTCTGTTGAAATCCAATCGCCATTTATGTTCTTCAATTGAAACTTCGGAAATTCCTTTCCTTGAAAATTGGATGCATAGGTAGAAACATTTATATGCTCCTTATAATCTGCATTCTCTTTTCGGAGGTCTCTGATTTCTTGCCTACGGCGAGTGCTCGTATCTCTTAACTTCCATATCCCAAATAATGCAACCAGAAGAAAAACAGATAGTAGAATATTCAAAATCAGCGACATTTTGCGAATTTCTTGCATTTACTACTTTCTCCCATCATTGAGGTCTTGATCTCAAAAAAAATCAATAACAACATCTGCCATCTTCTTGCGTCCTTCCGCGCTAATTATCTCAGTAGCTGGAATACGATGTGTTGATTCCAAAGTCAATATCGTTTGACAAATTTCCTCTCTACAAAGCGGCTGGCTGACGACCGTATTAACCGTGTCATTAACAGTTTTTTTCTTATCACTAAAAACAAGCAGAATCACTTTTCCTTTTCCCAGGCTCTCTAACACGCGGATATTTTCCTGTATAAATTCTGGTTCGTCGATAGAATTAACGAGCAGGATATAGGCATCGGGAACTGTTCCAAAGAGCAAGATCAATGAGGGCAAAGTGTAACTCTGAGATTTTTCGTAAAAGTTATGAGGTATAATACCTGACTGACCACCAACAACGATGATATCCGGATCTGATTGTTCGATACCGACCATAGCGGAATTGAGAAGTGGAATGTGCAAATCCATGGGAATTTGGATGCTCCGATGCCCATCATATCCATTGGGAAATGTAAAATCGAAATCAAATAATGCAGACTGGTGTTCTGTGCCCAATTGCCCGATTTTATAGCCAATTTTCTGTAATTGTTTTCTCAGTGCCAATTGTGCAGTGAACTTGCCTTGCTGCGGTCCTGTGCCAAATATGCCCACGACAGGTTTCTGACTTCTGTTTCTCCAATCATAAGTTTTGGTCAAAGCATCATAAGTTGCAAAATCTATGGTTGGTGCTGCATAATGCAGATATTTTTCTTCAAATGCTTTGTGTATGCTTTCGTATTGCTTATTTGCAATAGGACTCAGACTATAAACATTCTTGTTATGCTTCAATGCCAATTTTAGAGATTCTCTTAACACATCGCGTTTCTTAATCCGGCTAATTTCATCCAAATACCCCAAAACGAGCGTATCGCCGTATTGCAGGCAGTCTTCCAAATTTTGTTGTATGATGAGATTAGATTCGGCACCACCAATAACCTCCCCACTATCTTTGCCTATGGTTCTTTTTCCTACAACGTCAACTACCCTTGTAATTCTAAATGGCAATAACTCCCGAAACCGCACCAACCCATGCATTTCTTTGTTATAAGGGAAAATAACTGCCTCTTCTATCCAGTTTGGCGCGTTTGCCTTATTTAGGTCGCGGATAGAAATGTCTGAGCGTGACCTGGGTATCTCGCTTATCGCATAAGTGCTGCTATCTACCAGCTTGGGACATTGACTTAAGGAGTGTAGCTTCAAAATTTCTGTCAGGTCGTTAAAAGTTATGCCATCATATTTCTCTATGATCAGAGCAATCAAGCCAGAAATATGCGGAGCCGCGAAGCTCGACCCATCCATAAATATCTGTTTGCCTCCCAGCCAATTTAGGCGTTGACGATCACCCCGTGCGACAAACTGTATTTTTTCGTGCGGGTCATAAAAGTAATCAAATTTTCCATTAACTTTTCCGCCAGCTACCCCGAAGACATTGGGAAAAGACGCGGGAATACTCGGTTGTCCATCATTTGATGTTGCAGCAACAATGAACGTCTGGTGTTTGTGTGCAAAATCACAGGCCTCCTTCAAAATATCGCTATCGCTCTCATCCAGAGTGCCTAAACTCAAATTGATAATGTGACAGTGATGCTCAACACACCAGTAAATCGCCTTGCATAAAATATCCATTGTCGCTATCAACTCTGACTCAAAAATTTTGACTGGCAAAAACTCAGTACCGGGAGCTTTTGAGTGGAGGACACCAATACAGGCTGTGCCGTGGCCGATCATATCTGTGTAATTTGAGTCTTGATCACCATTACAGAAACTGGTACCATTCAACACATGCACGTTTTTTTTACCCGCATTAAAACCGCTATCAATGACGCCTACCCGGGTACCTGTACCTGTCAATCCAGAAAAAAAATGCGCCATCAAAAAACCTCTCGCAGTATTTAGCATGGCATTGATCTATTCGGGAACAAGTGAATGTGAACCAGTAGCCAATTTCTCATATATATATTTCGCTACCGAACGTGTCGAAGTCAGCATCTCTTCTGTGAGTTCTTCATCCTCCACGATCACGTCAAATGCATCCTCTAAGCCTGTCACCAGGGCCAGGGTAGAAATAGAGTCGAGTATAGAATTCAAAGGAATATTGCCCCAATCTATATCATCGGATATGCCTTCATGATCTAATGCCTTCAGGACCAGACCTTGAATCTGATTCTCAATCTCA
>JAGWBW010000276.1 GCA_021295695.1 Candidatus Latescibacterota bacterium | reverse complement strand
TTATGATTGTTACGGATGTTATTTATCGGCAATTGGACTATATTCAGCACAAGGATCTGGGTTTTGATAAAGAGCATCTCGTTTTGTTGCCTATTTTTAAGCTGGACCGCCGGCTCAAGACCAATAATGATCCCTGGCTCGTGGCGCAGTACAATACTGTTAAGCAGGCGTTTTTGGAACATTCCAATGTTGTTTCGGTGTCTGCGTTTCGCTTTTTGCCTGGGCGCGATGGCGGTGGTTTTGTGCGGATTGTCAAGCCGGAAGGTCAGGAGCATACGGAGTGGCGGATGCCGGTGCAGGAGGGAGATGAAGATTTTTTTGCTACTTTCGGTGTGTTTATTATAGCTGGGCGCACGTTTTCGCCCGGGGTTGAGCGCGACCGCACGCATGCGTATATTCTCAATGAGTCTGCTGTGCGCGCGCTTGGCTGGACGGTGCAGGATGCCGTGGGGCGGCGTTTTGGACGGGCGCGTTCAGAAGAGGATGCCAAAGGTACTGTGATTGGTGTGGTTTCAGATTTTCACTACGCTTCTCTTCGACAACCGATTGGGCCAGCGGTTTTTGCTTATCGGCAGTGGTTTTACGATTATCTGGCAGTGCGCGTGCGCGATTTTTTAAGGGTTCGACCTTTTCTCGAAGAGACCTGGGATACATTTATGGCAGCCGATAAGCCTTTTGAGTTTACATTTTTGGACGAAGAACTCGATGCGATTTATCGGGCGGAGAGGGATTTGGGGCAGGCTGTTACCGCTTTTGCCGGGCTGGCTATTTTGCTGGCTTGTTTGGGGTTGTTCGGTTTGGCGGCTTTTACGGCTGAACGCCGCAGGCGTGAGATTGGTATTCGCAAGGTGCTCGGTGCGTCTGTTTCAAGTCTTGTTTTGTTGTTGTCCAAAGCGTTTTTGAATCTGGTGCTTGTCGCCAATCTTATCGCCTGGCCCGTTGCGTATTATTTGACAGATACTTATTTGCAAAATTTTGCGTATCACGCATCTTTCAGTTTATGGCCTTTTGTGTTTTCGGGCTTGCTGGCACTTTTAATCGCACTTTTGACCGTTGGTAAGCAAGCGTTCAGGGTTGCGCATACCAATCCCGTGGAAATATTGCGGCATGAGTAGGTGTGCCGCACCGTCATCGCGGCATGGTGTTAGCCGCGATCCAGTGGTTTTGGTTGTCATCGTTACTTTGGAGGTCCTCCTATGTTCTTCACGCTTCTCATCATTACCCTCGTAGTCGCCGCTCTTGTGTCTTTTATTGCCGTGCGTGCGTTTAGCAGCGCGATCAATAGTATTCTTCACCGGCTTATTGACGATGCGATAGCAGGTGCGTGGGTGCGCTATATGAAGTTTGCGATTTTTGTGGTGGGTATCTCTGGCGGTGTGCGTGTTCGTTCGCTGGAGCGTTACATTTTGCCGCAGGAGTCTTTCAGTCCCGAAGGTGAATCCCGCGATATTCCTCCTTTTGAACTGACTACCGAACGCTGGGTGCTTGAGATATATCGCACGATTATCGAGTCCCTGCAATCTATCGCGTGGATGTTGCTCGTTTTCTTTATAGTGTCTCTCGGTATGTACATTGTTGTGCGTATTTTTGAAATGCGCCGAGGGACGAACGAGTGATGAGTAGAGAGGGCGATAAAGCGGTGGACACCGGATTGCAGAGAATTATATTGACGCAAAGGGGTCTGGTATGGAGAAAATAGAGAAAAAAGTGATACCGGGCTGGACCGGGAGATGCTATGAGGATTTCGAGGTGGGCGAAATCTACCGAAGCCGGTTCGGGCGGACGGTGACGACGGCTGACAACCAGTTGTTCACGCACCTGACCCTGAATACCAATCCGCTTCATTTTGACGAGGAGTACGCCCGCCGGACGCGGTGGGGAAAGATCCTGGTAAATAGCACGTTTACGCTCGCGCTGGTCGTGGGAATGAGTGTTCCGGACGTGAGCGAGCGGGCGATGGCGAACCTGGGTTGGAGCGAGATCCGGCTTCCGAACCCGGTATTTGTGGGGGATACGCTCTATTGCGAGACGGAGGTGCTCGCCAGGCGGAAGTCGAAGTCTTACCCGGAAGCGGGCATCGTGAAGGTGCGTACGCGGGGAGTGAATCAGGATGGCCGCGTCGTCATAGATCTGACTCGCAGTGTGATGGTCTATAAGAGGGCGCACGCGCCATCGGAGGATGCCTTTCCCAAAATTCACGAGGAGAAAGACGGGTGAAGTCGATGCGGTCCTGGCTTTTTGTGCCGGGGCACCGGCTGCGTATGATCGACAAGGCCCTGGGCCTGCCGGCGGATATGCTGATATTCGATTTGGAGGACGGCGTCCCGGAGGCTGAGAAGGATGTTGCGCGCAGTCGTGTCGCTGCCGCGCTGGACAGCGTGCGTGGCGGCCCAATGCGATTCGTTAGAGTTCACGATGCCGGATCCTCCGAATTGGACGCCGATCTGCAGGTGATCGCGCATGCCCAAAGTGCAGGGACCGGAGGATGTGCTTCAGATGTGCCGATGGCTGGACCGGCACGAGACCAGAGCGGGTATTCCATCCGGAGGCGTCAGGCTTCTGGCAACCATTGAGAGCGCCCGGGGCCTGGTTCAGGCTCCTGCGATCGCATCCGTTACACCCAGGCTGGTGGGGCTTATGTTCGGCGCGGAGGATTTCGCGCTGGATATGGGCCTCTTTTCGCACCCGGGACAGGGGTTGGTCAACTACGCTCGATCGGCACTGGCGGTGGCCGCGGGAAGTGGACAAATCCGGGCTATAGATAAGGTATTTACGGACATCAGCGATCCTGATGGACTGGCCGCGGAGGCGCAGCGGGCCAGGGATCTGGGGTTTGCTGGAAAGGCCGTGATCCATCCGGGTCAGGTTGGGGCGGTGAATGAAATTTTCAGTCCCACGGAGGTCGAGGAGAGGTGGGCACGGCGAATTGTTGAGGCTTTTGAACGGCGGGCAGACGAAGGCCCGACGATCGTAGATGGCCGGATGGTAGATAGGCCGATTCTGGAACGGGCGCGATGGATTCTGGATCGCCTTGAGGAAGAGGGTTAACTTGCACGATCAAAACCAACATCCGCCTCTGAATGGAATAAGGATTGTCTCGGTGGAGCAGTTTGGGGCGGGGCCGTGGGCAACGATGATGTTGGCGGACCTTGGGGCGGAGATCATCAAAGTCGAGAATCCCGAGACAGGTGGCGACGTCGCGCGTTACGTGCCACCCTATACCGCTGAACAGGACAGCGTGTATTTCCAGAGTTTCAACCGGAACAAGAAGAGTATGACGCTGAATTTGCAGCATCCAGGGGGGAGGGAGGTGTTGCATCGGCTGGTGGGGATTTCGGATGGGGTGTTCAACAATCTGCGCGGAGACCTTCCGGCCCGGCTGGGTCTGGACTATCCGGCGCTGAGTGCGGTCAAGGCTTCAGTTGTGTGCTGCTCGCTTTCCGCGTTCGGACGGCATGGGTCTCGAGCGGGCGAACCGGGATACGATTATCTGATGCAGGGATATGCCGGATGGATGAGTCTTACGGGCGCGCCCGACGGTCCACCGACGAAGACAGGACTTTCCCTTGTGGATCTCGGCGCGGGCGCAATGGCGGCTCTGGGCATGGTCAGCGCGATCTTCCGCGCCAGACAAACGGGTCTGGGGTGCGATGTGGATGTGAATCTGTTCGACACGGCACTGGCGAATCTGGGATATGTGGCGGCGTGGTTCCTGACCAAAGGGTATGAGGCGCATCGGACGCCCGATTCTTCTCATCCGTCACAGATCCCGTCGCAGGTGGTGCCGACTAAGGACGGATGGCTCGTGATCATGTGTGCAAAGGAGAAGTTCTTTCAAAATCTGGTACGCGTTCTGGGGGTGCCGGAACTGACGGAAGATTCCCGGTTTTGCTCTTTTGAGGATCGCCTGGAGAATCGGGATGTTCTGGTTCCGATTTTGAAGGATCTCTTCCGCAAGAAGACAACTGCGGATTGGCTGGCACTGCTCAAGGGCAAGGTGCCCTGTGCGCCCGTGAATACGGTTGCGCAGGCTTTTGCCGATCCGCATGTGGCCGAGAACGAGATGATACTGGCGTTGCCGCATCCGGAGTTCGGATCCGTCCGGGTGGTGGCGAGTCCCATAGAGGTCGGCGGCGAATCGGTAGAACCCCGACGCGGGCCTTCATTGGGAGAACACAACGAGCTGATTCTGGGCGAGTATCTCGGATATTCAATATCAGAGATTGAGAAACTCCGAAGCGACGGCGCCATTTGAATTTTCATGCATCGGGCAATTCTGTTCGCAATGCGAATTTTTCTTCGGGCGTTTCCGCGTGTTTTAATAATTCCAGATACGCTTTGTGCAGTCGCTGTGCTACGGCCATGTTTTGCTGGTTATACACGTTGTTCTTTTGCGCGAGGTCTGTTCGCAGATCGTATAGTTCCGCCGGCCAGTTGGGGCCGCGATAGTGCAAGGTCCAGTTGCCGTCTGTGATGCTGGAACACACGCTGCGATCTTCGCGCACTGGCAGGGTTGCCGATGTGACGGCGACTTTTCGTTGTTCTTCTGTTTTTTCGCCCTTTAAGATGGGGGCGACTGATACTCCGTGTAGTCCATCGGGTTTTTTTATGCCTGCCAGGTCGAGAATTGTGGGCATGAAATCCACGGGTTGTGTCAGGAATTTTGTGCGTTTGCCCGCTGCGTTGCTGCCGGGTACATATCCCATGAAGGCTGTGTGGGATACTTCTTCGTAATAGGGCCAGTCGCCATCTGGTCCTTGTCCGCTTTTGCCAATGCGTCCGTGGTCCCCGATGTAATGTCCGTGGTCAGACATGAAGATCACGGCTGTGTCTTCCCAGAGTCCCAGATTTTCTACTTTTTCTAACAGGTGGCCTACCCAGGTGTCCATGAGCGTGACTTCACCTGCGTATAGCGCTCGCGTGTGTTTGATTTCTTCTGCGCTCAGGTAATCACAGTAGTCGTAAATGGGGTGGTCGATGACTTCACCTGTGTATCCCGGGTTGTACATATTGACGTAGTGCGCGGGTGGGTCCCACGGTTCGTGGGGGTCAAAGGTGTCGATGTACAGGAAGAATTTTTCGTGGGTGTGGTTTGCTTCCAGCCAGTCTGCGGCGCGTTGCATGGTGCGGGCGACAAAGGTGTCGCGTTCTGTTTCCCAGTGTGCTGCACGCCAGCGATAGTGATATTGTTGCATGCGCTCAGGCGTGCGAATTTTTTCGGGGACTGATTCGAAGGGGACGGGTACGTCGTCTGTGATTGAGCGGTCGCCTTCTTGCCCGCGAATCCATTCCCAGCCCAAAAACCCGCGGTCAAATTGATGTCCGTCTCTTACGAGATGCGGTGTGTCGCATAAGAGCATGGTTAATAAGATGACTTCATCTTCGGGGAGTGGCGTCCAGCCGCGAAAGGGAAAGGTGAGTCTGCCGGTCATCATGTCTGTGCGGGTGGGTATTGTTGGGAATGACGCTTGATACGCGCGATCAAATAACATGCACCGTTTGGAAAATGCGTCTATATGTGGCGTGCGGATCCATGGATTTCCGTGACATCCCAGGTGATCGTAGCGCAGGGTGTCGGACATTACAACAATGATGTTCATGTGTGATCCTCCCAAAAAGGTTTCTAAATGCTGAAAATCGAGCCTGTGTAAAATAATCTCTTTTTCAAAATCTGCAATACGAACGTCAGATGGTTCAAAATGGGGTATTGCTTGCGTTAGGATATAACGCTTGTCGGCGGTTGACAGCTTATAAATTTCTATCTATGTTTGTGGTGAAACCAAATATCCATTTTGAAGTCACATACCGCGTAAATATATGACAGAAAAAGATCCAGATATTCTATCCTTGAATGAAATCGAGGAAATTGAAAAACTCACTTTGCGTTGGATATTCCAAGCGGTTTATGATTTCGGAATGGAAGCACATGAAATATTCCTTAGATCGCCCGATAGTGTTAAAGATATTGCTGAAGATATAACGCGAGAATTGCTTGATCGCCTTTCAGGGTTCAATGTGCAACAGAGGGTATATGGAACAGTCGATTATAAAAAAGCAAGATATGTGATCCTCCCTGATCAAACCGTCAGACAGGCATTGTTTATTGACTCAAAAGCAGAAAAGGAAAATCGTTCTGCGACGATTCAGATGTCACAAACGTCCATGTGGGTGAGACAACGGCGATCTGGTGCTCAGGTTAATGAAAAAGGGTTTTTGCCAGAAATATCCAGTTATGGAGGTAAGAATTACCTCACAACGACATGCCTTATTCATTTCAGCTACGATGATCTTTCAGGTCATCACTATTTGCATGAAGTGACTATGGCAGCAATTCCGAATGGAAAATTGCAAGAAATATATAACCCAACGGTTGATGATGGTATCTGGCTGGCTGGTAGAAATGCACCGACATTAGGTGAAGATTTCAGGGTAAGAGTAGGATTTAGCAGATTAAAGGACAAGGCTTCGTGGCGAATACAAAGGCTTGCTTATGATGAAAAAAGACAGGAGTGTATAGGGTCATGGCAATCGTAAATTTGTTTAAGTCACTTGCACCAAATGCGATATATCACGGTGATTCGCAGGAGCTTTTGGGGAGAATTGAGCGGGAATCTGTTGCGCTCAGTATCTGGTCACCTCCGTATTACGTTGGGAAAGAATACGAGAAGGATTTATCATTTGAAGATTGGAAAAATCTTCTGCGAAAGGTGATTAAACTACATTTTCCCATTGTAAAACCCGGCGGAT
>JAGWBW010000050.1:38602-39312 GCA_021295695.1 Candidatus Latescibacterota bacterium | reverse complement strand
TGATATACCTTGCCACTGCCCGTTGTTAAATAGCCATTTTGCCGAAAATACTGTGGCAAAGTCACGCAATTCTTTCCCGTTTCCGAAAATCTGAGCGGTTGTCGATTATTATAAACACCGGTAGTGGATGGCCGCAACCCACTCATCAAACTCGCCCGAGATGGATTGCAAATCGGCGCCTGACAATACGCGCGTTCAAATACTGTACATCGCTCGGCCAGCCGATTAAAATGAGGGGTTATAGCATTGGGTGCGCGATCCAAAAACCCCACATAATGATTTAAATCGTCAAACGAAATGAATAACACATTGGGCCGATTTTCTTGTACCATAGTCTCACCTCTATGTTATGAAGTTTAATATACCACCCGATTTTTAGTTTTCAATTTTACATTTTCAATCTTAAATTTTCGAGCCTTGTTGGACAACTACAGGAGGTCTCCAAATGAACGCGATTGCCGTGATAGGAACAGGCTATATAGGTGGCGAGCACATCAAAGCCATTTCAGCACACCCCAATGCACATTTGCGAACGATATGTACAACGCCGCGCAGTGAACAGATCGCAAAAGATCTGCAAGCGACATATCGCGCAGATAAAATCTCGACAGAATACGATAGCGTCCTGTCCGACTCCGAAATCAATATCGTTTATCTTTGCACGCCCAACTCACAACACGTAGATCAAGCCGTCGCCGCGCTCGACGCGG
>JAGWBW010000050.1:12182-38508 GCA_021295695.1 Candidatus Latescibacterota bacterium | reverse complement strand
ATATTTGAAACCATTTACCATCTCGTTCACAACGGCACGCTGGGAGAAGCCTGTTTTGTAGAAGGCGATTATATCCACGACCTCAAACCCTTCTTGCCCCTGCCCGGTCACGACTGGTGGATGGACACTGAGAAAGAAGGCCAACTGCCCATTATTGGCGGAGCGTGCCACCCCTTAGACCTGATGCGATGGCTCGCCGGAGAAATCGTTGAAGTCAGCGCGTATGGCGTGAACAAAAATATTCCCGATGCACCATGGTATGACACGGTTATTGCAGGCTTAAAATTTGAATCCGGCGCCCTGGGCAAATGCCTGGTCTCCTGCGGTGCTGAAATCCCTTATAACCTCAATTTTAGCTATCACGGAACCAGAGGATCCATTCACAACAACAAACTCTTCATCGGCGGTATGCCCCACATTGAAGAATGGTCTGAACTGCCAATTGAAATTCGCGCCGAAGACCATACATGTCCCCAGGAACTCGATCACTTTTTGACCTGTATTGAACGCAGCGAAACACCACTAATCGACGCAGTTGATGGTGCGCGGTCCGTCGCCGTATGCTGTGCCATAATCGAATCCATTGAAAACAATCGCCCGGCAACCGTATTCCTGGACTTTTAACTATGAACGTTGCATCCAATCCCACAAGCAGCATTCGCATGCACCGCTCTCTCAGCGCTCCACTTCCCCAATACGTCCCGCCCAAAGGCTTCACTATTCGCACGATTCAGCCCGGAGAAGAAGAAGAATGGGTTCGCCTGAAAAATGAGGCTTTTGGCGAAGAAGGTGGAAAACCCTGGACCATAGACAATTTTCACAATACATTCACCCGTGAACCGTGTTGCGATTACAAGCGCATTTTTGTCGCCCTCAAAGGCGATTACATGGTCGCAACCGCCAGCGCGTGGGAAGCCCATTACGGAGGGAGCCCCGTTGGTCTTATCCACTGGGTTGGTACCGATCCCAAATATCGTGGGCATGGCCTCGGCTATGCCCTCTCTCTCCGCGCCCTCAAAGAACTCGTTGCTCGCGGGTATGCCGATGCCTATCTCAACACAGCCCTCTGGCGTGATCCCGCTGTGCGCCTCTACAAACGCCTGGGTTTTTGCATTACCTCAAAGACAGAAGACACCTGATCAACACGGAGAATCCAATGCCCCTCCCCATTCGCATTTTGCTCGTCGGTTGTGGTCGCATGGCTTTGGGCCATGCCAATAGTTTGAAGTCCCTGCCCGAACTCGGTATCATTGTCGCTGGCGTTGACCCGTCGGAAGATGCCCGCAACAATCTAAAAACCCAATATGGTGTGTCAACTACCTTTGACAGCCTCGACCACGCGCTTGCAAACGTGGAAGCAGATGCTGCAATTATTGCCGTGCCCAATTTCCTGCACCGCGATTACACCATTGCCTGTCTCGAAAAAGGATTGCACACCCTCATTGAAAAACCCATGGCCCTCACCCTCGCAGATGTCGATGATATGATCGCTACAGCCGAAACCAAAGGCAAATTACTTATGTCTGGCCAGAGTCAGCGTTTTTCAACAGCTATTCGTCAGGTCAAAAAGCTACTCGAAGAAAAAGCTGTGGGAAAAATTCGCCACGTCATCCACCGCAGACTGGGATCGGGGCGCGGCGGCGACGAAAATAGCTGGTTTGCGCGTCAGGAATTATCGGGCGGCATTCTCCCTGGCATTGGTGTTCACTCGCTCGATGTGCTCTTGTGGTGGATGGATGAAAAAGCCGTATCCGTCTCTGCAATCGTGCAAAACATCGATCCACACCCCGATATCGACATCGAAGACGAAGTCTCCCTCATCGCCACAACAGAAAGCAATGCCATCCTCAACTGCGCCTTCTCATTTCACCATCAGGGCGGTACGGAATGGATCGTAATGGGCGATGAAGGCGTTATCCACCTCAACAGCACCCGCGGACCTTTATTGCTCAACGGCAAAGAACAGCACATACCCGAAACCGTTCTCCTCGCTGGCGAACCGACTATTCACCTCGAATTTCTCACGGCTATTCGCAACAATCGCTCGCTCGCACAAGCATCAGCTCAAGATGTACGCAAAACAATGGCACTCATCTTTGCGGCAATGGAATCCGGCAAAAATGGAAAAACCGTATCTGTTTTCCGATAGCGCTCTGTCCTCAAATGGCCTATCGCCTCACCGCCCGCCATCCCGCAGTACCATATTCGCGCTGATTTAACGGCCCGGGTGCAGACTGTCCCGAACTGCCCATTTCAACTTCTCCGCATATTTCATCACCCGATACCGTTCCCACAAACCGATAAGATAGATGGGTCCCCTCAAACCGATGCTGGCTCGTAAATACGATTTCATCTCCATTTACTGAGCCGTTCAACGAATTTTTTAGCCAGCGCGTCTGGTGATTACCTGTTAAAACACCAGCACTTTGTTCAATATCCACGCGATGACGCGCTTTTTTTCTTACCAATGCGATTTCAATTTCCCATGCACCCGACACATCAATGGGTTCTCGCGCCTTTTTTTTCGATGGCAAAGGCGCGTGAGATAATGCGTCGCGAATATGCTCTCCAACAATATCTGCTTCCCCAGGTTGTAGCGAAAACGGCAAAATAAAAATAGACGTATCCGTTGCCCCGCGATCATCCAGCATAATGCGAGGATCACCGCACAAAAGCTGTTCGCGCAATTCAAGACCGGTCAGGCCAATGCGGTCTCCGTCCCAACGGATTTCCAACCTGGGAACATCCGACTGATCAGACGCGAGGATCTCTGCTTCTACGCCCGGTACACGTGTCACATGCTGTGCAATCGTCTCGAGGCTGGTAATCCAGCCCTCGTATTCAGTTTTGGAATCGCGTTCCTTCAGCAGATATTCCACAGCCGCTAAAATACCCATAACCTCCTCTTTGCCAATCTTCATAGCGCGTCCAAGCGTGTGATGCGGTGCAGCATGCACCCAGGCGGCCTCGACGAGATCGCGATCACCTAATAACAATCCCGTAGGCTGGGGCCCCCGCAGATATTTGCCGCCGCTATAAGCGACCAAATTCGCGCCGCGATTGGTATAGGGTTCGGGAGATTGGAGATGCTCCGACGCCGCATCGACCAGAACGGGAACATCTTTCCTGCGCGCCATACCAACAACTGATTCAAGCGTCATATCTGCCTCCCAGGTCCCCAGTAAGGCAACCATAGCCACTTGTTCCCGATCGAGCATCGCATCCATTTCCCCGAGATTATCCACCTCCACGATTGTCACACCTACCGAGCGAATGGCGTGGTCATACGTAAATCGACTTTCTCTGGGCATAATGACCTCGCGCTTCATCCCACTTGTATCGGGCAACCGAAACATCAACTCGGGATCACCACCCGTCACACAGGCCGCTGTTGCGTGACAAAGGCATGCCGCCGCGCCAGGGGCTACCATCCCCCACTCCGCTCCCGTGAGCGTAGCCAAACGCTTACCCGCCCCCGCCATGAGTTCATCCATATTTACAAAAAAACGCGAAGCAGCCATCATCGCTTCGCGCACCTGCGGCAACATCAGCGTGCCCCCGTGAATCGTTCGCGTGCCACAACAATTGATGAACGACTGCACGCCAATTAGTGAATAGGGATCATGCATTGTTATTCTCCTTTTTATACATATTCATAAACGATGAATATACGAGAATCCCCCACCTACTTTTGAATTGCGGCACAAGACAATCGTATTAACTTAATGTTCCGCAAATTTTTCCACACTCCTGAGAGGCAAATATGGCACACATCAAAAACTGGCGAGATCAGCAACCCGAAGTGGCTCACCTGAGCGCGATTCGCTGGCCGGGATTAAGACAGAGAAATGCGACACCCAAACACGACGAAGATGACTCACCACAGTTGCACAATCTCCAGGGCGTTGTCAAACACGGACTCCAGGGGCGCAAAACCTCCGACCACCACAAACACCCGCAAACCGAACAGGCGTATTATATCATCAGCGGCAGCGGCGAAGTCCTCGTTGGAGACGACCGCTTTTCCGTGCGCTCTGGCGACGCCGTATATTTGCCAGCCGATATTCACCATCAGATGTTCAACGACATGAATGACGAGTGGCTCGAGCACCTCGTCCTTAGCAAAAATATCGACACCGAACCCGGAGGCGAATGTGTGATTCGCAACTGGGAAGACGTTTTGCCCATAGGCGATGGCGCAGGCGCGATTCGTTGGCATCAGCTCGGTCCTGTTGGCGAAGAAAACACGGGTTGCTTAAAATCCATCGCCTTTATTGATCGGGAAGCCGTACAGCCCGGCCAACAGAGCATTGTGCGATGCTATGACGACATAGAACTCGGCTTCTGGATTCTCGAAAATCAGGGCACTCTCGTCACATCGGATGGTGAACAGCATATCACCGAAGGCGATGTGGTCCACTTACCCCCTGGCACATCCTATCACATCGAGAATCCCCACAGCGAATGGTTGAGCTATATGATCATCGCAGGATAAAGAAATGATGATTTCGCTATGAAAAAAAAGGCCTTATCTAAGATCTTGCAAGCGATTTTAGATGGGGCCTTTTTTCTGTTCCAATTTCGTCCTGTCTGTGTCTCTCTAAAAGTTTTGGTGGCTAATTTTGGAGTAAATTCTTAAATTGCCCAAACCCATTCTCTGCGTAATACACACTTGGAGAGTCCTTATCGCATGCCTAATTATCGAGAATACATGGCACAGATTCTAAATCATCCCATTCTAAAAAAAAGTCCTATTGCTCAGGTGGCGCTCTATCTTGCTACCCTATTTATTGGCCTCTATATCTGTACAAAAGCGGCAATCTGGCTCGACGGAGCCATTACTGGACTACAAGGCGGGCAAGTCCTTCAGGGGGGAACTTTTTGGAAGGCACTTACCGTCACATTCCAACATCCCGACAATCCAAAACAAAAAATAGCAGTTACGGACATCCGCTTCAAGAATGTAGATCGCTTTTTACCCATCGCCGTGATCGTACACACACAGGGGCGTGATTCGACCTATCACGCTGGCACGCAACGCGAATGGATCGAAATACCCAATATGCCCATCGACAGCCTCGTCATTCGCACGCGCAACGCCAGCCACAGCGCCGTGATCGACGATTTGAGCTTTCAGCACAACAACCGGAGCTATGCGATGGACTTTGACCGGACAGCCGATGGTCCCATTGCGCCCAATACGCAGATGGTCGAATACAAATTTGAGGATATACAAATCGCGTTTGCAGCCGACAATGCCGTGCCTACAGTTGTTCGCGGCGGTGATTTGGCCGAATCCATCGGACGCTATATCTCCAACATCAGCGGCCCACTTTCTACGGTTTTGATCCTGCTCCTGATCGCTTTGCCCTTCTATATGGTTGTGCGCTATGCTCAAGTTTTGTCTCACGATCTGTCACCTGACCGCTTCTTCACCAATTCCGACGCTCAAATCGTTCAGAAGCAAGGTATTGACCTGCTATGGGGCGGGCAATACAACGCCGATTACGCCCTATCTGAAAACACAGAGCTATACGCCATCCTCACATCTGTCGAATCTGAAATCGCATCTGATCAGGCGCGATTGGTCGAGCGATGTACCGACAAAATCTATCTCCTTTTCGATGAAATTGAAGATCGTCTTTCCGAGGGATTTGGCATGTTGGGGCTTCTATCGCTCTCCATGGGCCTTTTGGGCACAGTGATTGGCATGATAGACGCCTTCAAAATTTTGGAAGACACCATGAAAGTGGGCGAAGGTCCCGCCCAAACCCAGCTCAAAATGGCGCACTATATCAACTTTGCCCTCGTCACCACAGCCATTGGATTTCTCGGACGCATTTTATCCATGATCCTCATACGCAAAACCAAAGCCCACAGTCTGCAACATCGGGCGCGCATGCTCAACCTGATTCAGCACTTTTATCAAGTAGAGGGGAGACGTGAGGCGTGAGACATCGCAACAGGCGGCCTCTGGCAGCACTTTTAGACACAGGCGAAGGGTTTATTGATGTCTTGTTTTTGCTGCTTACATTTTTTATTATCCAGAATGTGTGGCAAACCCATCTCGCCAATTTGCACAACCGCTTTGTTCACGCACAAAAACTTAACTTTATCAAAGCACCGGAAGAAAATGGCTCTGCCCCCCACCCCACAGATGAACGGTTTTTGCAGATCATCATCGGCAAATCCTATGTTCAATTTGATAAAGGCGGCGTTGCCACCGAAGAGCACATGGTCTTTCAAGACCGCGCAGATAACGACCAAATTGGCATTGAACGCGCTGTATTTTTATCCGTAAAAAAAGCCTTACTCGTACTGCAGGGACAACATGGATTTGCGCCCAACGATATTCTGGTGCGCCTATATTTTGAACGCGATGCAACCGTGACTTATACCGTTGGTGTGTACGATGCCCTCAATACCAGCGGATTTAAGACCGTGCAATGGGGGCTGGAAAGCCAAAAGAGAAAATTGTAAGAATATGTCTCCCCAACAAAAAAATTTGATCCAAAGTGTTCTTGAAAGCATGCGACGGCATCATCCCAAACTCTTTGGCGTGTTATCGGCCACACTGCGCGCTCGCAACTTGTCTGAGGCGCGCCGAGCCTGCAATTATCCGTCGCCCGAAGACTTTACGAGCGACTACCATAAGGCTCTCGAACACCTTTCCAAACAGTTGCGAGACCAGGGATATGTTCCCCCATCGGAAACCGATAGTTTTGAGGATCACATGGGACAGATTTCGCCATCAAGCCATTCCAAACTGCCTTCGCGCGAAATCATCAACCGCTGCTACAAAGGCCATATCTTCCACGAAGCATGTACGCTTGTGGCCAAACAGAACCACCAGGGGCTTTCCAAACTCTGGGAGCGCTTTCCCAATCGCCGGCATGAAATAGAAATCGCGATCGCTCTTGCGCCTGTCCAGCCGCTCCAACCGCAACCCATCCGTCTTTCCTATGCCCCTATTCAACGCACACAGCAACGCTTTTTGCCCGCATTAGCTGGCGTGTTTGCACTGGGCATCGTCTTGCTATTGGCAGCGAGTCCCCCTCAGGGCGGGCGGGCATTCAAAGCCATAGTCACAAATTTTGAAGAAATGCTCGTAAGCGCGCAAGGCGTCTTTGATCTTAGCAAAAATGTGCAAGCCGACGCAACAAAACCAGAACCAGAACCCATAGTGCAGGCTGCACCAGAGCCTGCACCACGTCCCAAAATCGCGCTGCCAGACAAACCGAAATTGGCACTTGCATCTTTACCCGATATTCCGCGCCAACTCGACAGGCCGCTCGGCGCATCGCTCGGCGGATTGAAAACACCGCCCCGCATCTCGGCACCCAATTTGGACAGAGGTACAAACCCATCATCGTTTTTTGGTTCGCGACCAGAAGTCCATGTCGCGCGCCCCACTATGAGCATGCCAGCGCACACCTCTACCACATTGCCATCAACAGGTAAAGATCAGCCCGAGCAACAAGCGGAATCCGACGAACTCAAAGGCTATCGACCTGCTGGACACATTAGTTTTTCCAGCTTTCACACATCGACTGGTCTCTCGACAGAACTCGTGCGTTTGACCCGTATCCAACGCGCACTCTCTCGGCTAAAAACGCCTCAAAGTAAAATATATGAAAATGCCCAACTCACATTAGCCCCGGACAAAGCCAAAATACAGTTTGCCGATGGCGTTGCATTTATCCTCACATTTCGACTGGGACAACTCGACGGCATTCGGATTTTCGCACGATCGGCCATAGACAAATCCCTTCACATAGAAACCGAAGCGCGTCGGGGCATTCGTTTACTCAACCGCGCCCTGAGCAATTCGTGAGATCGCTTATGAAAAAAATAACTCTTATTCTCGCTTTTTTATTTTTACCACCCCTTTCCTTTGCCCAGGAAAAGGACGATGCCCTCGCCTATCAGGCTTTCGAGCAAGGCCGCAGTGCTTACGCGCTCGGGCGATACCTCGAAGCCGTCGCACATTTCGAGCGCGCGTGTAACCACGCCCTTATTTTTACCAGTGCCTATTATATCTGGTTGGGCACGGCATGCGAGCGCGCCTACGACACAGGTCGGGACACACCTAACCGATTGGATATGCTCAGAAAAGGTGCCGACGCATACCGCAAGGCACTTGACCGGGAGCAAGACCCCGATGTTCGCTACGAACAAGGCCGCCTCACCGTCAAATACGCGATGGCGCGTGCCAACTTCGTGCTCGAACGCGAAAACAACCGCCAACCCCTGCCGCTGGATTTGCCCCCGCCAGCATTGCGAGACAGCACCTGGATACCCACGCGCTTTCAACCCGCAACAATTGACTCCCTGCACCGGATATGGCATCTCGCAGAGGGGGGGCTGCGAGACATTTGGATGGCGATTCTTGGCAGAACGCAAAAGGAAATCGTCTATGCCGCGCCGCAACACAGCAGCATGAGCGATACCCTCCAGGCTTATTTAAGCGTCTATATCGAAAACAGTCTGAATCTGATCGAGACCGCCGGGCAGGCGAATTTTGAAGGCATAGAACCCGATTTTTACATCCCAAAAATTGCCGCTGCATCTTCCCGCGGCGTTTTGGGCGACAACCCCGACTGGTTCAATCAAGTGCTCGCTGCCGCGCGCTTTGACGGCGGTTATAACATGCGCTGTGCCATCTATCGCCTCAAGGGATTGCGCCACAGCAAGGAAGAAGAAGCCAACCGCGCAATCCACGCCATGCAACGCGCTCTGGTCTATGCGAGATCCGACACCTCTCGCGCCGCCCTCTATCTCGACATGGCCTTCACCGCTTACCGAGACGACTTGCCCAAAGCCGTTGAATATGCCAAATACGCATACGCGCACAACCAATACGAACCGAGAGTGTGCGATACCTATGGTGGGCTTTCGCTCAGTTTGGCGAGCGTAAAACTCAAAGAAGGCGCGTACCGGGAGGCGATCTCAACTATTTATCCTGTAACCTCCTTTGGCTGGCAAGACCGCGGCGAAGCTCTGATCACTCTGGCGATTGCCTATTTCAACTCCGATCTGCAAAATGTGGGAGACAGAGCATACCAGGCCGCGGAAATGGCCTATCGCATTGCGCCAGAACGCTACTGGGAAGAATTTCATCGCATTGCTAAAAGTCAGGGCAACTATGTGCAAGCGCGTCAACTCGAAGAAAAGCACAGCAGCGCGCTACTCAGCAAAAAACAGGACACCTCCCCATGAACACCCTGAGATTCATTTTATTTTGCATCCTGATGACCACACCGCTCCATATCCAGGCTCAAGAAACAGAGCCTGTGCCGAGGACGCTTCTCAAGACAAAAATTCACATCCGCTCAGAGCCCACAGGTGCTCAGGTCTTCATCAATGGGCAGGAAGCGGGTTATACGCCATTTGTCACAGAAAAGTTGCTGGACATTGGCGATAAAATTCAAGCGTATGCACACGGCTACCAGCCCTACACGCGCACATTTACGACAATCGTTTTGGCAGATACGGTGCATATTGCGCTCATACGCCAGAAAGCGCATCTGGAGATCCGGTCAGATCAACTCGCAGCCTTAGGTGCAGAAATCCATCTTCGATTTGCAGATCAAGACACGACCATCACCGGGTTTATCAACATCGGACGCGGCAATGTGGCATATCAGTCGGACCTCTTTGTGGGCAAATACCGCCTCGAAATCAGCAAACCCGGCTTTAACCTCATCGAACAAGACCTCTTTCTGCCCCCGCGCGGCAAACTCATAGAAATTAGGCTTACCCGCAATCCGCTACCGCTCACGGAATTGTCCATACCCGGTCTCGTGGATATTGCAGACCAATACCTCGCCGAAAGCGCGCAACTCCTCGCCGCTGCCCTGGCCATTGGCGAAACAGCACCCGCGGTTGAAACCAATGCGTCTATCCGCCTCAGCGATCCGCGCTTGACGCCTTTTATCGAAGATCTGAAATACTATAGCCACCAAACGCGCGAATTAGAACGCACGATGCGTCTTATGGGAAAAAGCGAACGCAGCCTGCTCCGTGCACTGTCGCAAATTGACGTGTATCGCGGCATTGTACTCGGCAAATACCGCCGCTTCTCAGAAGCGAACGCACTCTTTGAAGAAGCCCGTGAGCGTTCTCCCTTTCCCATCAAACAAGAACCCAATCCCCTGCCAGGAGAAAGCGAGTCCCGTCTGGGCGATCTCACGCGCTTTGCCGAACAATGGCACACCCGCCTCGGTCGATTAGATGTCAATGTTAATGCGGCCTATCTCGCCATTCGCAACCTGCCCCCCAAAACCCTGCGCCTTGAACAGGTGCGCTTCACGCGAGAAGCACCCGTGCCCCCGGCCACTTCCTCGCACGAACAGACCATGCACGACAGCCTCGTCGCCCTTGCCGAACACATCCTGAACGACAATATCGCCAATCGCCAGCAGGAGTTTTCCCTCACCCTTCCCAAAGGCCATTACATGCTCAAAGACACGCAAAACATGGCCATTCCCATTTCATTTCGCGTGTCAGATGCTCCCGCTTTTCTACCCATCTCACCGCGTGTCAGCTTGTGGTTGCCCACCGCCAAAACCGCGTCGGATACGGTTCGCTTGCAAACCGTTGTCGGAGACGAACTCGGCCCGATTGTTCAACCCGATCAAATTACTTTTGGTCGAGAATACGCACTTCTGGTCAAAATGGGCGATTACAAACGCCACCGCGAAAACATCATCCTCTATCCTGCAAGTGGCATCAAACCAGTCTGGCCCGGCGTCACCGCCATTGCCGCGACCCCAGGTACGGAATGCCTATATTACAAAACAGGGAATGAAAAATTGGAAACATCTCTCCTCGGCAACATACAGGGCAAACGCAGCGGGATTCTCAAATACCTGCTCATTCCCATCGTCGGTATAGGCGTGGCACTCGCACTGTGAAGAATGCAACCATATAGAAAAAACAAAAAAGCACTCGAATAAAACTCGGGTGCTTTTTTATTAATTTTACGTGATGTGTGACTTTAAAATAAATGTGCTACTACACCATGTCATGCTGAGGAAGCCGATCGGCTGACAGATTCTTCGACTCCGCTGCGCTCCGCTCAGAATGACAGTGCTCTTATGACCTCTAATCTTGAAGTCACACATGACGTTAATTTTAAATTTCTGTGATAGAGCCTATCTCACAACCCAATCAAATACGACACCTTGAGCAGCACGGCTCGGCTGGCCTGGTGAAGGTCGCCAGCGGTTCCAAACCCGTGATCATAGACAAAGAAAATATCGCTGCCCGGGCGGAACCGGTAATTGAGCAAAAAGTTTGCGCCTACGGATTCGCTGTCACTATTCCACTGAGCGAAAATTTTAAAAAAGAAATCGGTTGTAAACGAATAAATCAACCGCGTACTCAACGCCTGAATATTGAGATTGGCCTGTGGCAAGCGAATCCAATTCCCATCGTAAATCAGCTCAATACCCAATCTGCCATTGGGTCGATAGGCATTCTCTGCCGTCACCCGATACAGGTGTCCCGTATAATAGGTCCCCACCAGAAAGTCAAAATCCAACTGCAATTTGCGATAGCTCGCCGTATCCGGCCCCAACCTGAATGATGTAAAAGTATATTCGTCCGGTGGAATGGCGACATCGGGACGCTTGCTGGACGGTCTAAAAGACCGCGTAACGACATCGCGGGTCCTCTCCACACGCACCAAAAAGCGGTCAGCCGTCTGGAGCGCGAGCACACCATCTAACCTGAACCGCTGGAACGGCACCTCGCCTTCGTCGTCTTCAATTACCTGAATATCCGGCGTGAATCTCAAATTGCGGATATTGGGGTTCTGGGGACGTGGCAAATAAGATAGATTAGCACTGTAGCGCCGAAATCCCCGAATCCCACGTCGCCGATTGACAAACCCCGCCTCCGGCTCAAAATTGTCCTCCACATCCAGAACCGTTGCCGAACCCGAGTATTTGGTACCGCTATACGAAAAGCGAAGATACCGCGCATCATCCACCTCCTCTTGCTCCTTATCCCAGGTGCGCGCGTAAAACGCCTGCACATTGACCGCGGTTGAAGGCGAAAAACTGAAATCCAGCCCCCCAGCGCGATTGTAGTCGCCCCATCCACCTTCGGACACTTCGCTTTGTTTATTTACCCAGATAAACCCAATATTGGACCGCGCGAGCACATCGCGTTTGATGCGAAGCACGGAAAAATTTCTGCGCGGCAGCGTCTGTGTGTCCAGAATCTCAGAATCCGTCAGAACATTTAACGCGCCAATACTGGTGCGCCCGGCTTTGCCAGCCAATTTGCCCCCTACGAGAATCGGCACAGGCTGCCCCCCATCCAGGCCGATTCTTCTGCTGTAAAATAGAAGTGTTGGCGGGCGCACATCGCCCCCACGAGTTGACGCTGCCTCGCCAAAATCAAACAACTGCGCCCCCTCCAGGAAAAACTCGCGCTTTTCGGGAAAAAACTGAGAAAACTGCGTCAAATTCACCTGCTCTTGATCGGCTTCGACCTGGGCAAAATCCGTATTATAAGACACATCCAGCGCGAGATTAGATGTCACGCCATAGCGCACATCTGCACCGGCTTCAAACGTGCGATTCTCATCCTCATCACCCGCAAAATTGCGCGAAGTTCCCGGCAGCGCATACGGCTTGACCTGAAAAAGCCGCTTTCTCTTAACGGCCTTTAATCCGCGCAACACACCCATATCGGTCATCTGGTACCGCCGCCGGGGCGACGGAGTGTGCCTCCCGACAATAAACGCGGTCTCTTCATTCTTATGACCGATATAACGACCTATGTTAATCCCCCATTCCATCTCATCAGACGGATTAAAACGAAGCTGATCAAATGGAATCGCTATTTCGGCAGTCCAGCCCTTCTCGTGACGTATGCACCGCGCCTCCCAGATACAATCCCAATCATCATTCGTCGTTCGGCCTTCATTTGACAAAAGCATATCTGCCTGCGCGCCGAGCGCATTGAGAAAAAAGAAAACCCCATTCTGTTTGTCATTAAACGGATCGAGCAACAACTGGATATTGTCATCGCCCGAAAGCTGTGCATCTCGGCGCATATTATTGGTAACAATGAGACCGGGATTTTTGTCATAACATTCAAAACCAAAATAAATTTTTTTATTGTCATAAATAATTTTCACAACCGTTCGCTCAGTCACCGGCATCCAGTATTTCGGATCGCGCTGAACAAAGCCCTCTGCGGCCTGCGCCTGTTGCCAGGCGTCGTCGTCCAACCGTCCGTCAATGCGCGGCGCATCAGTAACCCGCGTCGCATGTATCACCCTGCGCGGCGATCCTGCAAGCGTACCATCATCCACCTGAATCTGATCGCCGGATTTTACCGGCGAACCATTCTCTTCAACCACGCGCGCTACCACCACATTGGGCAACACCTTGATCGCCTGCAAAACCGCACCATCATCGCCCACCACCTGCAACTTGCCATCCAGATCAGCCGAAAGCCCTTCCACATAGACGAGATCGCCCACCACCTGTTGCACTGTGCCCTGTGCATATATGGGAGTTACAACTGTCATCAGCGCGAAAACCAATATACAAGAACGCATTAACACCTCCTGACTGGGCGGGCACAGGGGCACCGCTCCTACATACCCCAAAAATACGGGAATTTTTAATTGTCGATTGAGGATTCTGGCTCAGTATTTGTAGAATCGGGTGCGACTACATCTGTTTGCAACTGCTTGCGCCAGAGAGCCTTCAGCGATTGACGCTCAACTTCTTTGGGATCGTAAGGAACCGTGGTGAGATCTGTCAGAACAGATTGCAAATCGCCAGTTGTAAAAACCGTTTTCTTAAACGTATTGCGTTGTTGCAAATTGGCCTGGTCGTCATAATGGGGAGATTCGGGATCTTCGCTATTGCCATAAGCCAGCGCACTCCACGACTGCACCGGCTGCGCCAGCGAAACTACCATTCCAAACGCCGATCCGCCTTCGATAACCATCGTCCCATCTGCTTCTATTCGGGTCAGTGTCTGATGCAAAGCCTCAGTGCCAGAAGGCGCACCGCTCATAGAAAAAGTGCGATCTCCCCGTTTCAAGTGATGCACCTGCCCCCACGGCACGTCCAACCGCCCATAAGTTGCGGTCATATATGCGACCGCCTGTTGCAATGCCTCCAATACGACCTTTTCTCGAACAAAAATATCGCGCTTTTGCGGAACCTGGGCAAACAACGAATCGAACCGCGTCTTCCAAATCGAAAACAAAAGCGTGCCAACACTCTCCACACTTGCCCGATTATCCCAGGCCCTTAAAATTTGAACAGCTTTGCCTATCTCCCAGTTGGGATCGTGCAGCACAGGCCAGGCGCGGTTATAAGCGCGATAAATCAGTCCCTTATATTCTTCTGCATCAACGATATAATTATCTCGAAGCAAAACCCGCATATCACCAACAGCGATATCTCGAGATGCGAGCAACCTGTTCACAATCCATTGCGCCCGATAATTGGGCATTCCCCATCCCAAAAATGGTGGGAAATCATCTATTTTAAGACCGCTATCAACCGCTACCAAATCTGGCGAGACATTGCAATTTTGCAAAAAATCCGAAATGGGATTATGCACTTGTGGCAATTGCGAAAATGCGATCATATTCCGCCATTCTGTCTCAGACGTCCAGCCCGGCACAGGCGTACGCCAATCAAAATTTTCTGATCGCAAGGGACAGCGCCCATTAAACACATAAAAAATCTCGCCTGTCACATCGCCGTATATCACATTAAAAACCGGCAACTCCAAACGCGAAAGCGCTTGTTGAAACTCGCTTAGCGTCACCACGCGATTCATTGCCAACAATTGCCCCACTGCATCCACGCGATCTGCCATACTTGTGCGCGCCGCATAAGCCCAGTTGCCAATGGTCTTGTACACCGGCCCGTGATCGGTATAGCGCAACTCGCGCTCGACTTCCCGAATCCCCTGCTCGCTATGCACCCCAATTTTCACCTGCCGCGACACCACACGCCTTTTCTCATTCCCGTAAAGATAGCGTCTGGGGTTGACGGGATCCAGACGCTCTTCGTACAAATCAAAAACATCAATTTCATTGGTAGTCATCGACCAGGCAATGTGATCGTTATGACCAAAAAAAATAACCGGTAACCCGAAAAATGTCGCTCCCACCACATTCAAACCCGCATCGCTAATAAGACGCGCTTCGCAAAGCTGAAAGGGTGTTGTGTATGGCAATTGCACATCCATTGCCAGCACGGGCGAGCCGCTGTCAGACCGAGATGACCCCACAACCCACTGATTGGACCCCGGCAGCTTGGGAACCGTTGTCGTCAATCCCACACGGGCCAATTCGGGTTCGCCGGTCTGCTCGGCAAATAAAAACAAAATCCACCGCGCAAGGGCCACCACATCTACCGCCTGTACATCCCGCACCCACTGCGGTAACACCTGTCGATGAATTTCAATATAGTGGTTGATTCCCCCAACAAAGGCAGCGATATATTGCCGCGTCTCCTCAGAAATAACCCCATACCGTTCACCGGCCACACTGTGAATGCGCCACCGCAAAGCCATTTCATCTAATTTTAAGGCCGAAGCACCCTCGACCTCTGCCAAACGCCCCCTGGCCTGGCGAAAATTCTTCAACATCTGCAGGAGATGATCTTCTGCTTGCGCATAGCCAAAACCAAATGCGACATCCACATCTGTGCGCCCATAAATATGGGGTACCCCATAAGCATCGCGCAAAATACGCGCCTTATCCTCTGGAGGTGAAAACAGAGAATCACCCAGTTTTGCGACCAGCGTTTCAACCGGGACTTCGGCCAGCAAAACCGCCAGACTATCCCGATCAATTATATCCTCTTCCGCCTCACTTTGAGTGGAAAAAGCGATAAAACAAATAATGAGAATGAACCACCGCATCCCCTACTCCCTGAACAAATGATCTTCAATGGGCAATGACATAGCAATGCCATTGGTCGCAGAAATAAGTCCTGCCTCCATAATTTCCTGTGCATTGCGCGACAAATCCGCACAAGTCACAAAACCGGGCGACGCGCCCGATTGAATACAATGGATAAAATGCTCGGAGGCACTATTTTCTCCTTCTGGCAATGTATCTGGCACAATTGTTTTTCCATCTTTACTATCGCGCGTGTACAAAACAACATCAGTTCCGGCAATAATCGTCCCCTCTGTCCCGTGCAACATCAAATCGTGCGGCGGTTTGTTCGGCACAGCTTCTGTCCATGTCATCTCCAGCCGGCACATCGCGTTTGGATATCGCAAAATCATCATCCCATTATCATCCACGGGCAAATGCGTTTTCAAAAGTCGCCCTGCCATTCCCACGACCCGATTTGGCCGCCCCAAAAACAACACACACAAACTTGAGCCATACCCTCCATAATCATTGAAAGCTCCTGCGCCATTGAGATGACTGTCAAATAGGAAATCGCAAAAATGTTCGGAACATCCCAGCTCATCTGGCCCACAATGCCCACCGCGCCACAGCAGTTGCCACACTTGCCCGATCGCGCCTTCTTGCACGAGGCGATAAGCCGTTCGGATGCCGCGATTCCACGCCGTAGGCCAATTGACCATCAATACAGTCCCCGCCTTTCGCGCAGCCGTCAACATGCGATCCGCTTGCTCTAAGGTTGCTGCCATTGGTTTTTCGACCATTGCGTGAATCCCGCGCGGCGCACACAACTCTACCACATCGGCGTGATGCGCTGTTGGGGTAAACACGAACACTGCATCCGGCTCCTCATTGTCCAACAACGCTTCAAAATCGTCATATACCAGTTCACAACCCGTTGCCTCGACAAATTTTTCTCGCAACTCTGCATTGCCATCTGCACCGGCCACCAGAACCGCATTATCCAACGCTTTGAGTGCGCGCAAATTTGACCATACATGATCGTGCGCCAGCCCCAATGCGGCCACTTTTACTCTTTCTGCCATGGATGCCTCCTCAAATATCTGATCGGGATATAAAGAATTTAAAATATTACACGATGAATGCACTTTGTGATTCCAAATGATACAGCACAGCATAATATGAGTAAAGCAGAAAAAGGCGATGCATAAAACAAAAAGCCCGGATAAACTTCTCCAGAAGCTCACCCGGGCTTAATCATACATATTTCTCCCTTCTTACTCCCCACCTTTCGCGTCTTTAACCATCAACTCATCCCCCACTACATCTGCCTCAATCTGCGCCCCGTCCGAAAGGTCACCACTGATCAACGCACGCCCAATGCGCGTCTCCAACTCGTGCTGTAAAAACCGTTTGAGAGGGCGCGCTCCAAACACGGGATCAAAGCCTTTGCGGGAGATAAACACCTTTGCATCCTCTGTAAGAGTAAGGCCAATCTGTCTGTCAGACAATCGGTTACACAAATCCACAATAAGCAAATCCACAATTTTGGTGATCTCCGACAACAACAGTGGCTTAAATAGCACCACATCATCTACGCGATTGAGAAATTCGGGTCTAAACTGCTGTCTCAATTCCGCCATCACCGCATCGCGGGCAGATTCGCGGATTTCTCCATCGTCGGTCACACCTTCAAGCAAATACGGCGAACCGATATTTGACGTCATAATTACCACAGTATTCTTAAAATCCACGACATGCCCTTGTGCATCTGTCAAGCGACCGTCATCGAGCAACTGAAGCAAGACATTGAAAACATCGGCGTGTGCCTTTTCAATCTCGTCGAACAAAATTACCGAATACGGTTTTCGACGCACTGCTTCCGTCAACTGCCCGCCTTCGTCGTAACCAATATACCCTGGAGGCGCACCGATTAAACGCGACACTGAGTGTCTCTCCATGTACTCACTCATATCGATGCGAATCATACTATCTTCGCTATCAAAAAGTGCCTCTGATAGCGTGCGCGCGAGTTCAGTTTTGCCAACGCCGGATGGACCTAAAAAAATGAACGAACCGATGGGACGACGCGGATCCTTGATCCCCGCGCGCGCCCGAATCACCGCATCGGCCACCAGAGAAACTGCCTCATCCTGCCCGACGACGCGCTCGTGCAAAATATCGTCCAATCGCAGCAGCTTCTCGCGCTCTCCCTCGACCAATCGCGTCACCGGAATACCCGTCCATCGCGACGTGATCTCGGCGACTTCCTCTTCAGTCACCTCCTCGCGCAACAACCGATTATCCATCGTTTGAGAACCTTCGGCGGTTTTGAGTTGCCGTTCCAAATTGGGCAATGTGCCGTGTTTCAACTCTGCGGCTCGGCTGAGATCGTACTGCCGCTCTGCCTCTTCGATCTCGCGCCTTGTCTGCTCAATTTTCTCTCGCAAAGTTCGCACCCCATCCAGTTCCTGCTTTTCATTCTCCCACTGCACGCGCATCGCATCAGCCTGATCCCTCAAATCCGCCAACTCTTTCTGAAGTGCCTGCAACCGCTTCCGGCTCGACTCGTCCTTTTCCTTTTTCAGCGCGGCTTCCTCAATCTCGAACTGCATCACGCGACGGGTTATAGCATCCAGTTCCGAAGGCATGGAATCGATCTCTGTGCGAACCATCGCACACGCCTCATCCACCAGATCAATCGCCTTATCAGGCAAAAATCGATCTGAAATATATCGATCTGATAACACTACGGCATTGACCAGTGCATTGTCTTGAATACCCACCCCGTGGTGAATCTCAAATCGCTCGCGCAAGCCCCGTAGAATCGAAATGGAATCCTCAACAGATGGCGCATCGACCATCACAGGTTGAAAGCGGCGCTCCAGAGCAGCATCTTTTTCGAGATACTGGCGGTGTTCGTCGAGCGTTGTCGCACCAATACAGTGTAATTCTCCCCGAGCCAGCATTGGTTTGAGCATATTGCCCGCATCTGTAGATCCCTCCGTCTTACCCGCACCCACAATTGTGTGGACCTCGTCAATAAATAACAAAATATGGCCGTCGCTCTGTTTAATCTCATTCAAAACAGCCTTCAAACGCTCTTCAAATTCTCCCCGATATTTCGCGCCGGCCATCAACGCGCCCATATCCAGTGAAAAAACCGACCGATCTTTGAGCCACTCGGGCACATCGCCCCGCACAATTCTCTGCGCCAGACCCTCAATAATCGCTGTCTTTCCCACACCGGGTTCACCAATTAGTACCGGATTATTTTTTGTTTTGCGCGACAAAATGCGAATCACCCGGCGAATTTCTTCATCGCGCCCAATCACGGGATCCAATTTGCCCGAACGCGCCTCGGCAACCAGATCAACACCGTATTTTTCAAGTGCCTCATACGCCATCTCCGGGTTGGCACTCGTCACTCGCTGATTGCCTCGGATTTGCGTCAAAATAGATAGAAAATTGTCCCGCGTAATATTAAACTGCTTCAAAATGCGTCCTGCTGGCGTTTCATCGCCCTCGCCAATCAGCGCCAATAACAAATGCTCCACTGAGACATACTCATCCTTCAGCCTTTCAGCTTCGGCCTGAGCGGACAGAAACAGCTTTTGAAAACGCGGCGTCACATAAATTTTGTCCTGTTCAACGCCTGGTCCAGAAACTTTTGGCTGTCGCGCTAATTCCTTGTCAAGTTCCGATTTCAGGACATCGCCATCCATTTGCATGCGCGTGAGCATACGGGGAAATAGGCCGTCATCCTGCGCGAGCAAGCTGGCGAGCAGGTGTTCGCCATCCACTTCCCGATGTCCATATCGCAGTGCTATAGCTTGTGCTTGTTGCACAGACTCCTGCGATTTCTGTGTCAATTTGTTCATATCCATTTTATTAGTCCTCTATCAGTTCCCCTATCCAGCCCAAAGACAAGAGGCGAGAGGCGAGAAGTCTATCCACTCTCGCGCCCCGCCTCTTAACCTCATACTTCATACTTCTTATGACACAGCGACTTCGATCTGCCGAGGTTTTGCTGCTTCTGACTTGGGCAAGGTCAGATTTAAAATCCCGTCCTTGTAATTTGCAGCAATTTTATTGGCTTGTACTTCTGTGCCGAGCTTGAAAGCGCGTTTGAATGTCCCGTAGGAACGTTCACGACGGAAGAAGTGTTTATCCTTCTGCTCGTCTTCGTGCTTCCGCTCGCCTTCAATTGTGAGCACATTGTCTTCGAGCGTCACCTTGATATCATCCTTGTTCAGCCCGGGCAATTCGGCGTGAACGGTAAATTCATGATCCGATTCCACTACATCCACGCGAGGGTGCCAGCCCGTGCCGTGATAGGTGTTTACATCGCCCCAGAACTTGCTCACCAGGTCGTCGATCTCGCGCTGAATCGCGAAAGACTCACGGGGTTGCCAACGAATAAGTGCCATCACAATACCTCCTGTTATTGGTTGTTGGTTGTTACTTCTTCGTCTCGTCCTATTTCTATTGCAACCCCCGTGCCACAATATTTAATTTTCTCAAAAATTAAAATAAACTATTGTAAAAAAAAAGTTTAAAATTTTCTCCTTCCGTTTTTGTCAGTGTACCATTCTATCTCTAAACCTGTCAGATCGCCACAAACGCCTCATTTTGGCATCAATCGGTCTGTCGCCCTGTCCTATAAGGCAGACAATATGGCACAAAAACCTTGTTCTCCCACGCGCTGAATGGGTATATTAGGAAAACTATCTGGCACAACCCTATATTGACCGCTCAGGAGAAAACACAATGCGATCAATCATCACCTTCACAATTGTATTTCTGTGGGCCTGTGCTTGCTTTGCCAGCGATCCGGTTCAAACGCTAACCTATTGCGACGATCTTTCCGGATGGTCCAGTGGCTTACAATTGTCTAAAGACGCGCCAGAGGGGCGCTTTGCCGTCGCTGCTTCCCTGCCAGCAGGTCAGACGGGATTCTTTACTTACAATTTTTTTAGCACTGGTCAAGATATCTCCCAGAAACACAGCCTGAGCTTCTGGTGGAAAGCAGAAGGCAATGGCCTGAGGGACCTCAAAATCAAAGTTCGCAACTATCCCCTGGTCGGCGGCTGGGAAGCTGTATATACGATCTGGGAGGGACAAACACCGCCCCAGGGCTGGCAACTTGCCGTAGTAGAACTGGCAAAACCCCAATACGATAACTGGGGCAGAGAACCCGATTACAACCAACGATATATCATATTTAGGACAGAAACCGATCAAAATTCAAATGCGCGCCTGTTCATCGACCATATTGCAACCGTCGATCAGACCTTTTCATGGCAAGTTGACGCGCCAGTACAGGAAAAAGGCTCCATTACCCATCTCGATTTTGATGGCAACGGAGCCGTTGGCTTTACTGATTTTATTCTCTTTGCTCAGAAATTCGGTGCAACACAGACCAATTCAGAATACGATCCCATCTACGATCTCGATACTGACGGACAAATCGGTTTTGGAGATTTTCTCACTTTTGCCGCTGGATTCGGATCTGATGGCTCGCAGTGGTACATCCCCGTCATATTTGAAAACCACACCGCACAACCGTTAAGTATTGCAGTGGGAACCGAAACGCAGACCCTGTTGACACAGACCATTGAAGCGGGAACAACCTGGATTCGCGTGCCAATTCCCCGGGATATCCTCGCCTCACGCGACCCCGCCACGACATATCCTATCCCTATTTGGGCGCAGGTTGCAGATTATATCCAAACGCGAAGCAGTTGGATATCTTACGTACCCCAGCGTATTCCATCGCGCACCTGGACACAATTCGTAGCGGCCAAAGAAAACGCTACAGAACCCATTTTACCCGATTTTTCCTACTCGGGCTATCACTACTTTGACAAACCGATTCCCGATATCCAGGGCGACGTATTCGACGTCATAGCTTATGGCGCCATCCCCAATGATAGCCTCTCCGATCAGGCAGCCATCGTACGCGCCATTACTGCAGCCGAGCAAAACAACGGCGGCATTGTCTTCTTTCCGCCGGGTGAATTTCTCGTCAATACCAATGCGGATAACAACCAGCCCATCTACATCCGCAACAGCAACATCGTCCTCAGAGGAAGAGGCAGTCGAAGCGGAGGCACAATCATCCGCCAGGTGAACTACATGCCGCCACTCAATCCCGAACAACTGTGGACATCGCCCTATATGTTTATTTTCCAACCCCGCAATACAAGCGATAGATCCCTGACGTCCATTACGGAAAGTGCCGATCGAGAAACCTTCTATCTCACAGTAGCCGATGCTTCCAGACTCTTTCCCGGTCAACGGATTACGCTATATATGAACAGCACCGCAGCCATCTCGGAATTTCTCGCGCCCTACTCGGCAGAATCCATCTGGACGACCATGCTGACCAATGGAATACAAGTGCGCGAAAAGCACAGCATTGCCGAAATACAGGGCAATCGGATTCGCCTCAATGAGCCCCTGCACACCGATGTCAACCACACGTATAACTGGACCGTGCGCGAATATCAGCACCTCGAGGAAGTAGGCATTGAAGACATCAGTTTTCACGGCACATGGTTGGATGATTTTGTCCATCACAAAGACGCTATTCACGATGGCGGCTGGAGTTTGATCCGGCTCACCCGATGTGTCAATTCCTGGATACGGCGCACATCCTTCATCAATTGCAATCGCGCCCTTCGCATAAGTTTGAGTTCTGCCGTATCTGTGTACCACGTCACACAGGCGGGAAATCTGGGCCATTCATCTATTGCCAGCGATGGTGGTTATGGCGTATGGGTCGGGCTGTCAGAAGACCTCGCAGGCCACTGGCATGGCCCGGGCACAAACAGTCGCTCTGCCGGAACCGTGTACTGGCGTTATGACATGCGTACCGATCAACGCATCGATGCCCACGGTGCCCAACCTTATGCCAGCCTGCTCGACCGCGTCAATGGCGGTATCCTGTATGGCAGCGGCGCGTCCCTCGCCAATTATCCCAATCATCTCAAGCATTACGTGCTCTGGAATTTCAAACATCGGGGCAATTTGAGACACTACGATTTTTGGCAACTTGGTAACGCACGCGACCGATTTGTACAGCCCATCATCGTTGGCTTGCACGGCGCCCCCGCCACCTTTAATGAAAGCACCTTGCAGGTCATCGAATCCAACGGCAGCCCAGTTGAGCCAGAATCGCTCTTCGAAGCCCAACTCGAATCGCGCCTCCAAACCCTTCCCTCCTGGCTCAACGATCTCCGCACAGAATGGAAAACGTTTCGAAATACGCCGCTCCCGTATTTTCTGCCACCGAAATTTTAAGTGCTTTCCTTCCTGAAATAACCTCTCTGTCGCATCAACAAGCGATAGAGATTGGGATTTTTTTCAAACGCCTCGCGTCCGTGCAGCCAGAAATGGTTGTTGAGCACCACGAGATGATCAGGCGGCAAGGGCAGCGAGACCACCCCCTGCGACGCTTCCATAGAATCGGACAGATCGCGCAGGTATCGACCCTGTTCAATGGTCTCGGGATAGACAAACTGATCGATAAAACACACACACGCTTTGCCGTCTTGCTCGTAGAACGTCGTTTTTTCAAGTCTAACGGGATAATTCTTACTCGGTGGCGATTGATAGACCAGAGGCAAAGAAGCCAGCGGATGGCAGGCAAAGTGCTCTAACGCCTCCCAATCATCCAGATGCAACAGGCGCGACTCCCCACCCACCGCACCGTGCTCCGCCATCTTCATCATCAAAATCCAGTCTGTGCGCTCGCGGACATACGTCCCATCGGTATGGAGCGTGAACAGACGATATGCCTGACGCAAATACGAATCGCTGCTATCCGTATCCTTCACTTCAAAACAGGCGTAATAATTCTCCGTCATATCGTCAAAATTGGGAATCCCGATCGCATGTGAAACAGCCGTGCCAAAAGTAACGCGCTGATCCATCGTCTCAAACCCACCCTCAACGGCAGCGGTAAAACCTCCAATCTCTCGGTCTCTAACGATCTCATTAATATGCTCGAAAAAATCGCCACCGATGATGTTTTGCAGGTGATCCGCAGCGATCAATCTCAGATACGGCACATAAGTCAATCGCTGCTCCGAAAGATCTGCCACTTCGCGCACGAATGCCGCTGCGGCATCGGCATCAATTGTGATGTGATACAAGCGGTGATGGTCGGGATGTTGTTCAACAGTATAGTTCAAGTCCAGCCCCTTATGTTCCAAGATTATACTTATTCATAAATGTCCGCATTGCCCGCGCTGCGTGTCTTTGTTTATACGCGCTAAACACATCGGGGAAATCTCCAATCACAGTACGCGCCCGTTCCAATGCCCGTGCAACGACCTCGCGGGGCGGATCGGTCAGGGGATTTTCCTCATCGGCATCTACACTCAAATCGTAAACCGTCGCCTGTGGCGACCTTGTTCCCACATCCATGTGTACGCTGTAGCGATCATCCCGCACATTGAAACTCGTTGCCCAACCCGTTGTGATATAGTCCCGAGCAGGTTCAGCCCCACCCGTTGCACCTGCCCATGCATCTGCCCCATGCATCTCCTCATACTCAACACCCAGCATATTGAGAATCGTCGGCGTGATATCCTGATTCTGCGTCCAGATATCTGTTTGCTGTCCGCGCGGCCCATCCGGATGGCGAACGATCCAATTGATCTGCGTATTAAAGGGAAAAAGCGCGTTACCGCCCTTGCCAAACTGCCCCCTATCCATCAATTGCGTACCGTGATCGGATATGAACATCACCACTGTATCGTCCCGCAAATTCAATCGGTCAATCGTTTCCAACAAATGCCCAATCCAGCGATCCACAAACGTGACATAGCCCATATACAGCGCTTTTGTGCGCTCGATTTCCGCATCTGTCGCATCGCCGGACAGGGCACGGTGGTGGATATAATCCTTCACCGAAGGATCTGAAAAATAAGCATCGGCATACTGTCTGGGCGGATCCCATAACTCGTGTGGGCTAAAGCTGTCAATCCATAAAAAAAACGGCTTGTTGCCTCTATTGTCCTCCACCCATTGCGATGCCTCGCGGAACACCTGGGCAGCGAGATAATTCTCCTCGCCCTCCTGCCGGTCCAGCATATTGAGCAAATACTGAACGGTCACCGCATGTTTTCTGAGGTCTGCATCTCCGTCCCGTACATGCGCTGCCAGATCAATACGCGACAGCGGTCCCGAGCGATATCCATCTTGTTCTTGACCGCGAATAAAGCGCCACGACAAAAAACCTCGCGTAAAATTCTGCGTCGGCTTAAACATGTGATAGGTATCCGCGACCAGGCCCGTAACAAAACCCGCATCGTGCAAGCGTTCCGCGAGCGTATCCTGCTCTGGCGGAATCGGATGCCAGCCAGAGCCTGCCGGTTGTAGTCCTTCATTTGGCGTGTCAAACCGCCAGGGAAAAGACGGGATACCCGTAAAAACACACCGCCGAAAAGGAATCGTCGGCAAGCCTTCTGCAAAACAGCGATTAAAAGTCAAGCCATCAGAAGCCAACTGATCCAGATGAGGAGTTTTCACATGGCTCAACTTTTTACCTGCTCCAACAATATCTGCGCGAAACGTATCGCAGCAAATCACCACCATATTCATAAATTTCTCCTTGTGTGATTCAAACATGGATTGGTCTAACCTATCCCTACCCCATTATGATAATCTGCGAGTGCCCACATGTCAATATCAGCGCATATTCCATTTTCGGGTTGACAAAAAATGTAGAATATGTGAGATTCCTCCCGACCAAGAGTAGAGGCGCGTCCCGTCATCAGTAATCTGGCACCAGAAAGCGGATCTATAGGCCAGATGAAAGGGTCGGGATGCCGAAGTCAATGTATCTCCGCAGAGCATTTGGCTGGGTCAGCAGATAATATCTGCTGAACTGTCACGGGAAATAATCCCGTGGAGCACTCTCTTGTGAGCAGTCTCTGCTATATGCAGTCGGCATGCTTCTACTCTGGCAACCGACTGTTTTTTTATTTGGATCCGCAGAAAGGAAAAACCGATGTCCAAGCTCAAAGTTGGGGTTCTCGGCGCAACCGGCATGGTCGGGCAGCGCTTTGTCACCCTGCTCGCCGATCATCCCTATTTTGAAGTCACCGCCGTTGCCGCTAGCCCGCGCTCTGCTGGCAAAACCTATCGAGAAGCCGTAAAAGGCCGATGGACGCAACGCGATATTGCCGTACCCACAAATGTATCCGATCTCGTCGTGCAGAACGTACACGAAATTGAAGCTATCACATCACAAGTCGATTTCGTCTGTTGCGCGCTCGACATGGAAAAAGAGGAGATTTACAGGCTCGAGGAAGCTTACGCAAAAGCCGAAACCCCGGTCATCTCCAATAATTCAGCGCACCGCTGGACACCCGATGTACCCATGCTATTGCCGGAAATCAATCCTCAGCACGCCGAAATTATTCCGGCGCACCGCAAACG
>JAGWBW010000050.1:0-12089 GCA_021295695.1 Candidatus Latescibacterota bacterium | reverse complement strand
ATTTCCGGTGCTGGTAAGACCTTTGAGACATGGCCCGAAATGATAGACAATGTCATCCCATATATCGGTGGCGAAGAAGACAAAAGCGAAAGCGAACCCCACAAAATTTGGGGCAATATCGTCAAGGGCGAAATCGTGCCCAGGCGCAGTCCGATCATTTCAGCCCAATGTGTTCGGGTTCCCGTCACAGACGGACACATGGCAGCCGTATCTGTTTCATTTGACAAAAAGCCCACAGTTGAAGATATCCTCTCGCGCTGGCAAGACTACGAAGGCGACCGCAGAGCCTCGGGGCTGCCTTCCTCGCCCAAAACATTTCTCGAGTACATCGAAGGCGATGACCGCCCGCAGACGCGCTTAGACCGCGATGCTGAAAATGGCATGGGCATCACACTCGGTCGCTTGCGCGAAGACAATCTCTTCGATTACAAATTCATTGCACTCAGTCACAATACTGTACGAGGTGCAGCAGGCGGTGCTGTCTTGATGGCCGAACTCTTGACCCGAGAGGGGTATATCGAAGCGAAATAAGATCGCGAATTTACGCGAATGAACGGATGACGCTGATTACTGCATTCATCTGCGCCCATCTGCGGATACTTTTAAGTCACCGCATTTTGTGTCCGCCCCTCCAAAAATGCGATCACATTCTCCACTGCGCCGCTATTGAGCAAATCGACACCTTCTGGCGTCATATCGGCACAATGCGGCGTAAGCACCACCTGTTCACACGCAAAAAGGGGATGATCGGGCGGTGTCGGTTCTTCCTCGTACACATCGATACCTGCTCCGCCGATATGCCCACTGTTTAACGCATCGACAAGTGCGTTCGTATCAACCACTGCCCCACGTGCCCCATTCAGCAATAGCGCACCCGCTTTCATCTTTTCTAACTCGGCCTCGCCAATCATCTCCCTGGTATCATCTGTCAACGCCACGTGCAAACTGACCACATCAGAAGTTTCGAGTAGTGTATCTAACTCGACAAATCGCACGCCGAGTTTTTTCGCTCGCTCAGTTGACGGATGAAATGTCCACGCAATCACCTCCATTCCAATCGAGCGAGCGAGCCGCGCCATCTCAGCACCTATATTACCCGCACCAATAATCCCCAGGGTCTTGCCCTGAAGCATCACATTATCCCGTCGGGGCCAGCCTCCCTTTTTCATCTCTGCGGTCAAATATGCAGCGCGTTTTGCAACCGCAAACATCAGCCCAAACATGTGTTCTGCCACAACTGGCGCTGTTCTGCCTGGTTGGTTGCATATCACAATTCCGCGCTTTTTTGCGGCCGCCAGATCGAACATATCTGTGCCAATAGAACACGTCGTAATCATCTTCAACTTTGGCAATTGGCTAAACTCTTGCTCGCCCCACGTTACAGCACCGCGCGTGTTCATAATCACATCGGCGTCCCTTACCCGTTCGACCTTTTCTTTTAATGACTCGGGGCGCGTATCGTAAAGCGTCACATCGCCATAACTTGCCAATCGCTCGAGATGGGGTGATCCCGCAATCTGTACCGGCTCATCGCCAGGTACCACAATCTGCACATAATCTTCCACTGCCATAGTGACTCCTTTCAGAAACGTTGCTTCCCAAAACATCCTTTGGTATATTCATAGCTTGCTACGCCATCCAACGCAAACCATTTCGCCTAAGGAGTGCCAATGCCTCTGGCAAAATACCAGCGCATCGGACATCACAAAACCGTCGAATCATTCAAAGCGCATGTCAACAGCCTGGGGATCGACCTTCCCTGCGATGAAGAAATTCTCAAAGCACCAGCATCACCCCTTGCCCAAACGAGCAATTGTCAAGATTTTCGCATTGGTAATCGCTTCTGCATCCACCCCATGGAGGGATGGGATGGCGAAAGTGATGGCAATCCCTCGGAATATACCCTCCGAAGATGGCACAACTTTGGCCTGAGCGGGGCAAAATTGATATGGGGTGGTGAAGCCGTTGCCGTGTGCCCTGAAGGACGCGCAAATCCCAATCAACTCTTTGCAGCCGAACATACCAAAGCTGGCCTGGGCAAACTCCGCGAAGAACTCCTATCGGCACACCGCACACACATCGGCAACATCGATGACCTGCTCGTTGGCCTTCAACTGACGCACTCGGGGCGATTTTGCAGACCCAATGACAAAATCAAACTCGAACCCCGCATTGTGTATCGCCATCCGATCCTCGACCGCAAATTTGGCATTGACTCAGACGCCCTCGTGCTGTCCGATAGCGAAATCAAAAGCCTGATTGACGACTACCACAGTGCCGCACGCATGGCGTATGACCTCGGGTATCAGTTTGTCGATGTCAAACACTGTCACGGTTATCTCGGGCACGAATTTTTGAGTGCTTTTACCCGGCCAGGACCTTATGGTGGCTCATTTGAAAATCGAACCCGATTTCTTCGGGAAATCGTCGCGGGCATTCGCGCCGATTGTCCCGATCTCAAAATAGGTGTGCGCCTCAGTGCATTCGACTTTGTGCCTTTTTATCCCGATCCCGAACTATCCGAAGGCAAAAAACTCGGACCGGGCATTCCCGAAGATTTTTCCGAAGACTTGCCCTATAAATACGGCTTTGGCATCGATGAAAACAATCCTATAGTCGCAAATATTGCCGAAACCTGTCGTTTCCTCGAATTGCTACGCGAACTCGATATTTTGCTCGTCAATCTCTCAGCAGGCAGCCCTTACTACAACCCCCACATTCAGCGACCCGCTTATTTCCCCCCCTCCGACGGCTATCAACCTCCCGAAGACCCACTCGTGGGCGTTGCGCGTCAAGTTGATATTACAGCGCAAATCAAAGAACAATTTTCCGATTTGCTCATTGTCGGCACGGCGTATTCCTACCTCCAGGAATTTTTGCCCCACGTTGCACAGGCACTCGTGCGCGATGGCAAGGTAGATTTTATCGGCCTGGGACGCATGGTGCTGTCTTATCCCGACTTACCCGTTGATGTACTCCAAAAAGGAGAAGCGTCCAAACGCAAACTCTGTCGGACCTTCAGTGATTGCACCACAGCTCCTCGAAATGGCATGATATCGGGCTGCTTCCCGCTGGATACCTACTACAAAAAATCCCCTGAAGGCACTGCCCTCAGGGAACTCAAAAAATCGATTCAATTGTAACATTTTAATTATTAATCTGTGAATTGGTCTTTAGCACAAAAACTTCCTCTAAATTGTGGAAATTTACGCCCGGTGCCAAAATGACCTCTCTAAACAAACCCTGTGCTTCATCCCCTACTTCAATGACCTGCCCCACGTAAAGCCCTTTGGGAAACATTTCTCCCAAACCGGACGATACGATCAGATCTCCAACTTCAATATTCCCACGAAGCGACACATTTTTTAAATAGAATATGCCATCTTCAAAAGACACAATGCCACTTACACGACTATGTCGCTGCACCACTGCACTGACCCGACAATTGTGATCTATGAGCAACTGCACAATAGCAGTATAACCGTGTACTTCCAGGATACGCCCCACCAACCCATCCGCAGTCACAACAGGCATGCGGGCCTGTATCCCCTCATCTGTACCGGCATCAATCAATATCGTATTTGCAATTCGCGCAGGATTACGTGCAATCACCCGTGCAAGAATATAAGATTTTTTAGCTGCCTGTTGCGACTTAAAATGTAACAAGGCATGGAGGCGTGCATTTTCAAGCTGGGCCTCTCTGAGTTTGAGCAATTCGAGAGAAAGGCGCAAATTCTGATCGCGCAAAGCCTCATTTTCGTATCGCAGCGATGAAAGTCCCATCGGCCAGGCAAAGATACGGTGCCCAATAGACACCAACCCAAAAACAATATTGTGTGCAAATCGCGTCTGTATTGAGGAATCGAACAGCATCAATATCAACGACGTCAAAACCGCAACGCCCAGCACAATCCCCTTACGGCGAACACGCAAAAAAACACGAATTCGTTGCATCGCTATTCCAAAACATTTCTGTAGTCATGGATATTTGCAAGCACTTTCCCTGTACCTCGCACCACACAGGTCAATGGATCATCGGCTACCATAACGGGCAAACCGGTCTCATTGATCAATCGCCGATCCAGCCCGCGTAGTAGTGCTCCTCCTCCTGTCAAAATTATGCCATTATCGAGGATATCGGCGGCCAATTCAGGTGGTGTCTGCTCGAGTGTTCGGCGCACAGCGTTAACAATCGCATTTACCGAACCGGCCAATGCCTCCCTGATTTCTTTTGAATGGACATTAATAACTCTGGGAATCGCTTGCACCATCTCCAGACCACGGCACATATGTTGCAGTTCTTCCTCAAGTCCCACAGCAGTACCAATAGCGCACTTGATTTGCTCTGCACTGCGGCTTCCCACCAGCAAATTGTGTTTGCGTTTGAGAAATTGCACAATGACTTCTGTCAATTCGTCACCCGCTGTTTTAATCGATCTGGACGTCACAATGCCAGATAGTGCAATCACCGCGATCTCCGTTGTTCCGCCGCCAATATCAACGACCATAGATCCCACAGCATCTTCTATAGGCAACCCAACGCCAATCGCAGCCGCCATGGGTTCTTTAATCAAAAAAACTTCGCGGGCACCTGCGCGATCAGCAGCCTCACTGACAGCGCGCATCTCAACAGGTGTAACACCAGAAGGCACACAAATCACAACGCGTGGCCTGACCAGCAGTTTATTTTTTTGTACTTTAGAAATAAAAAAACGCAACATTTCCTCAGTTACATCAAAATCGGCGATAACGCCATCGCGGAGCGGGCGAACCACCTCTATATCTGGTTTTTCGCGCCCAAGCATTTCTTTGGCCTGGGCTCCAATAGCCAGCGGTTTGCGTGTATGACGCTCAAGGGCAACAATTGAAGGCTCGTTGATCACAATGCCCTGCCCTTTGACATAAATCAGGGTATTGGCAGTTCCCAGATCAATGCCAATATCGTTAGAAAACAAATTCGAAAACCATAAAGCCATAGCTAAAGTATCTCCCACCGGAATCGATAAGGCGAACAACAATCCCGCAAAATTGGTTAACAGTATTCCCGAGTTCGGCATTCTCGACTGCCTGACAAAACATTGCTAAATGCAGTGAGAGCACAATCTTGTTGAATGGGGGAAAATACACGAAAGGAGGAAAAATAATGCAGAAAATCGGCTGAGTAAACGCCCCCCGCAGAGTGGGTGGCGTTTCGCGAACAATAATAACTCTTTAAAAAAATAAAGTCAAGTAATGAGAAACAACCTATTGTGGAAAATATCCTTGACATTTCTTTCTGGCAATCTGAAATTTGTCATTCAGATCATTTGACAATTCTCAGCATTCTGGAGGTCTTGTTGAAAATTCGGAAAGCAGTAATTCCAGCAGCGGGGCACGGCAGTCGCATGCTGCCCGCCACCAAGGCCCTGCCCAAAGAAATGATGCCCATTGTTGACAAACCGGCGATTCAATATATCATTGAGGAACTCGTCAACTCGGGTATTGAAGATATTCTGATTATCACGGGCCGGGGAAAACGCGCAATTGAAGACCACTTTGATCGCAACATCGAAATCGCCCATGCGTTGCATGAACGCGCAGATCGAAAAATGCTTGAAACTCTGGACAGAATCGAACAACTGGCCGATATCCATTACGTGCGACAAAAAGATCAGTTGGGTACAGGACACGCCGTTCTCAAAGCCCGCAAACATATTGGTGACGAACCCTTTGCCGTTCTTTATGGCGACGACCTCGTCGTTTCGGAGCGTCCTTGCATTGGGCAAATGATCAATCACTACAACAAGTATGGCAGCTCCATTCTCGCAGTCAAAGAAGTACCGCAAGAACACATCAGTAGCTATGGTGTTATTAAAGCCAAACGCATAAACGATGTCTATCTCGTCGAAGGACTCGTTGAAAAACCCGAGCCGGCAAGAGCACCATCAAATCTCGCAACCCTTGGGCGCTATATCTTTGGACCCGAAATTTTTGACTTCCTCGAACAGATCGAGCCTGCTGAAAATGGAGAATATCAACTCACCGACGCTATCGAATTGATGAGCCAATCCCGAGCGGTGTACGCATGCGCTATCGAAGGAGAGTGGCACACAGTAGGTGATCTCCTCTCATATCTCAAAACCTCGGTGGCCTTTTCCCTCAGCCATCCGGCCATTGCCAAAGATTTTCGCAAATACCTCAAAGAACTCGTCCCACAACTCGAACAAAAAAATAAACCATTATAGATCCCTCAAAAACGCGTCCATCTTCTGCACCAGCCCGGACCAGTGTGTCACAATCCTTTTCTCCTCTGCCGCGATGGTTTTCAGGTCGGCCTCACACAGCTTGCCTTCCCTATAATACATTTCTACATCTTCTCGGTCTAACACCTCGGCAACGCCATCGGAACCTATCCATATATCCAAAAGTAAATCCAGGTAACTGACCCTGCGCTTTTCCACCTGCAGGTCTCGACATATATGGAACAAGTGCCCTTTCAGATCACCTGAAGGGGCACACATTCGCCACAGGACATGCGCGTCACCCGTCTGGTAAAACGCCAGCGTTTGAGAACCAGCAGGCAGGCAGGTCCCAGCGACTTCCCAGGCGCGATTTGATACATAAGACAAAATCACCCAATCTGTGCCCTGGGCGACCAAATCGCACATATATGTTTCATCAGGCTTGTCGAAATGGCGCTTAAATTCGCAAAACAACACGATGGTAGTCCTAAACAATGAAATAGCAGACCAGGATTGTCAAACTCGTGATCAGCCAACAGATCCACTGCAATGACCAGCCACGCTTGTCGCCCAGGCCAGAGGAAACACACTGCCCGAGATAACAACCCGTAAAAATGACAAATAATACAATGCCCCACACCATAAAATACCCTTTCCTATATCAGCTTGACAACCTCTTCTCGTTCTGCTGAGCGCCTTATTGCGTCAATCACGCGAATGGCCTCCAAACATTCCTCTGGTTTGACCAGCAATTCTTCTCCATGTGCAAGTGCCGCGCCCACATTATCATAATACGTGCCATAGCTGCCAAACAGGGGTGACACGGGATACTCTACGGTTTGTCCGCGATCATTGTTAACGCGCAATTGATAACGCGCAGGATCTTCCGGAACGAGCACGCCAAAAACCCCTGACTTCATCGCTGCCTCTTGAGGATCTATGCCGTATTTTCTAAAACTTCCGAGCGCGCCGCGCACATGATAACGGGGTTTGGCATACATCCACGCGGTGCCCAATTCAATAAAATAGCGCACTCCGTTTGCAAATCTCAGATGAATCAGAGATAGAGCTTCAACATCGGCCTTATCTTTGGGATAGCGATATTGCAAATCGGCAAAAACGGATTCAACTGTCGGACCGTAAAGCCTGAGAGCCTGATCCACCAGATGCGCTCCCCAATCGAGAACGCGTCCCCCGCCATATTTTTTCCACGCACGCCACCCGACATGCGGCCCACCATAAGTTGTAATATTGGACTCAATAGTATAAATATCGCCCAATATCCCTTCTGCGAGTATCTGTTGCAACGTCAAAAAATCGCCGTCCCATCGCCGATTCTGGTACACACTTAAAAGTACCTGATTGCGCTCAGACGCCTCAATCATAGACCTCCCTTCAGTTTCATTCAAACACATAATTTTATCTGTTACGAGATGTTTGCCAGCATCCATTGCCTGAATAGCCATCGGCGCATGCGTGTCGTGCGGTGTCGCCAACACAACGAGATCGATATTGTCATCTTCCAATAGCGCATCAAAAGTGCCATAAGTCACGATCTGCGGGAAATCGGCTTCTGCATCCTGGCGTTTCTCCAATGAACGCGAACAGACCGCGTAGAGTTCGAGATCGGGTGCCATCTGAATCAATTGTGCGTGAAAGACTTTGCCGCCCAAACCGTACCCAACCAGACCAACGCGAACCATGAGACTCCCTCCACAAAAAAGAAAAGGCCGCCTCAAAAGAAGCGGCCTCGAAAAGAATTCGAATGCGCCATTACTTCAGCAACATCATGCGCTGAACCTGAGAAAAATCGGCCACTGACATGCGATAAATATAAATCCCACTGGCTACTTGCTTGCCAAATTCATCCGTGCCATCCCAAACGACCGAGTGAAAACCCGCATCCATTGACTCTCGAATCAGGGTGCGAACTTCCTGCCCGAGCAGATTGTAGATCACCAGTTGGACGTCACCGGCTTCTGGCAACCGATAGTCTATCGTTGTGGAGGGGTTAAAAGGATTCGGAACATTTTGTCCAAGAGCGTAATCTTTGGGCATGGCCTTGAAAGTACCAATTTCAATATTGGTAATGGCATCAATACCACCAGCCAAATCAACCATCACACCGTCGAGGATCTGAAAATCAGAAGCAAGAGGCGTCTGTGTGGTTTTAAACGTAAATTCTACCAGAGCACCATCGCCACTGACCGCCTGACCATCGACCTTCATCGCGCCAACAGCCACTTGCCCGGGCGTCTTGTTCGACGCGAGAAATAGTGCGGGTTGGGCACTGCTCGCATCGAGCAAATTTTGATCGACCTGACGTGCTTCGACAAATTCATACTTGGATTGATCGTACTGCAGCACAAAACCATAACCCTTCAATTTCTGAGCGTAATTGATAGAAACCTGTAACTTCAAAACGCCATCTTCAGCAACAATATTTTGCGCGCGTTGCAGCACCAGGTTTGCCAGACTATTTTCGCCGCCCGTAAACTCTATACCCTGTGTCAAAGGTCCAGCAATAGCCGAGCCAATCAATCCTAGCCCTAAACATGTCGCAATAATCAAACGTTTCATAACCCTTCCTCCTGTTTATGAAAGTGTTTACATCTTATTTTTACAAATTTACTGCTTACTCGCATGTATGTCAACCGCATTTTCGTCCCATATCTACTTTTATTTAGCTAAAATACGCTACAATCGCCTTTACAAGCCCAGAAACAGATACCGATGTTTCGTCGAGTTTGACGACCACATCAAATCTCTGTGAAACTGCGGTTTGAGACGTGATGGGACCGATGCACGCTGCTGGCAAGAAGTTCCAATTTTGCCGCGTCTTTTTTAACAGACTCACCAGATTTAAGACCGTAGAGGAACTCGTAAATGCGACCAGGTCAATGGCATCTTGTTTTAGCAACTGTAAAAATTTTTCGGGCAAACACTCGGGCATAACCGTTTTGTAAACAACAACCTCGCGAACTTCGCCACCGCGATCTCTAAGTCCATTGACAAGCACATCCCGAGACTTTTCAGGGCAGGGCAACAAAAAACGTTGTCCCGAAAGATCTGCGTCAAAAGCCGCGAGCAAGCCTTCAGACGTCCGATTCGCCGCTTCAATATCTACACTGAGATGCCACTCGCGCACCCGTGCTGATGTCGCCGCGCCAATAGTCGCAATTTTTATCCCACCCAATGCGCGTACATCGCGCCCTTGCTTAAACAGACGCTCAAAAAAGCGATCGGTTCCGTTTGTACTCGTCAGAACAAGCCAATCGAATGAATGAATATCTGCAATCGCACAATCCACATCGCACCAATTTTGGGGTTCGGCAAACGCAATAGTTGGCACTTCCAGCACTTGTGCGCCCAATGCCCGCAGCATGTGTACCAATTCACTTGCCTGTGTGCGCGCTCGCGTCACAGCAATTGTTCGTCCAAACAGGGGCTTAGACGCAAACCAATCCAGATCCATTGCCGCGACCTTTCCAACGACAATGACCGCGGGATTGGTCATCTCGACAGTGCCCATCTCACCCAACGTCGTTCTCACAGTCCGTTGCAATGGCAAAGACCCCCACTGTACGGCGGCAACGGGCGTTTCAGGCGAGCGTCCTCCCGCGATGAGACGTCGGGCAATTTCACTTCTTTTTCGCGTACCCATCAAAATCAGGAGCGTACCGCCCACTTTTGCCAACCCCTCCCAACCGACTTCCCCTTCGCCTTCAAGCGAAGCTGTTGTCCCCGTTACAATCGTCACATGAGGGGATACTCCTCGATGGGTCACGGGAATACCGGCATAAGCGGGTGCTGCTATTGCACTTGTAATACCCGGTACAATTTCAAACGGAATCTCGTGGTCTCGCAGAACCTCTGCCTCTTCTCCACCGCGCCCAAAAACAATGGGATCTCCTCCCTTTAATCGCACCACCATCAACCCTTTTTGGGCAAGATCAACCATCATCTGATTGATCTCATCTTGTTGCACGCGCTGAAAACCCGGGCGCGCATTCCCGCCGCGCTTCCTTCAAAAGCTCGGGATTCGCCAGCCCGTCATACAAGATCACATCAGCTTCTCGAATCAGGCGCAGGCCCTTCACCGTTATCAATTCCGGATCGCCCGGTCCAGCACCTATAAGATATACACATCCAGTTTGCATGAATAGCTCTCACCAATCACGGAATCAGGGTGTCACTTCAGAACAATGCGCTCTGTTTCTCCCCACATTGTGACAGTGGCTTCAATCTCACCGTTAACCACCTCGCCATGAACCGCTCCGTCTTGACATTCCCCTGACACCATCAACACCAGAAACCTCGCCTGCGCACCAGCATCAATCTTCTGCACGAACCGGACATGACAGACCTGCGCCTTTTGTGCCGACATGTTCTGTCGATAGATCAACGGGACCATGCTCGGTCCCCAACCGATCTCCACATCGTGAATCGCGTCCGACCACGCAGGTGCCAGTCTGATGCCCGGATCACCAGTGCTTACAACCATGCGATTTTCTACCTCGCGCAATTCATCTGGACAACGCAGCGTCCAGCGCAGCGTGTGCGCTTCCTCACTTTCCGCGGCATCCAGCAGATCGTAAACCAGAAAATATCTTCCCTTTTTCAGCAGCACCGTACGTTCGTGCCGCACCCCCTTCGAGCGCAGGTAGCTTTCGTGGGAGATGCGTACATACGTCTCCTCTTCTTCATCTCGCCAATCGAGCAACCGCCCCCAGATTCTTCGTTTTTCACCCGGGCGCCAGAGGTCCTGATCGTCCTCGTCAATCCAGACCGTATTCTGCCCTCGTGTGCCGTAATACCAGGTACGATAGTCCGGATCGCTATATGCAAATGGAGATCCCGGGGACAGAGCCGCCGGACGACCCTTCACCCAGGCTGAAAATGAAGCCTGCGCCCCGTAAGCATGTCCGCCTTCCGGATGTCCGAAGTCCAGGACCAGCACGTTCGCCTCGCGGTCCCAGCCATCGCGAAGCACGGCGATGCCCGAATCAGAAAACAGGCGCGAAACCGGTGGAGGCGCCCTTTGTAGCTCACTTGTCGGATTCGGCACGCACAGGTCGTTCAATATAGTGTTGCCCCAACCCACTCCCCCCTTTTGTACCGGCACAAACTGGGGATGGTACCCGCGGTCGATGTGCCACTGAAGCACCGGGTCTTTGAAGAAGCTATTTCCAGAAGCCAGAAATGCGGGCCAATCCTGCGCGTACACCGCCGAATTAATAGCTGGCGTAAAACCATCTGGTGTCAGAATCTCCGCCAGAAATCGGTGCATCGCAAGAAACCGCGTTCGAAAAGGCTCGGTATCGTAGAAGCTGGGCAGCCCACGACGGGCCAGAATCATCTGCAGAGTTGCAAATGACCGGATGACCGTCTTGTGATATTGCGTGCAGATTTCCTTTTGAAATCCATCAGGATAGACCTGGTTCAAAAGCAACACTTCCTGAATCTGCCGCCCCGTTTCCAGCCAGTCCTCCGCAGCCTCCCATTCCGGAAGCAATGCTCCTACACCGCCCATTCCACCGCTGCCCGAAGCAATGAAATTTAGCTGCTGCCACGCCACTGCGGTCTGCGAAGCAACTTGCCCATGCAGATGCTGCGCCAGGCGGCCGCCTCGCTTTTTGGATCCGACACATTCTCCGGCAGCACCAGCCCCGAAATGCCGCGTTTCACCTGCCTCCAGAATGCCCCTGCCTCATAAATGGGCGGTTCAAATTCGCTCACCTCACCATCCCCTCCTGATTCAGGATCTCTCCCGCTCCCTGTTCGAGCAACCCCTTTGCAACGCGCATCCCCAACTGCTCGGCAGATGATGCCTGTCCTTCCATCTTTTTTGATAACACCTGACGCCCA